>NZ_JBITCS010000040.1:0-66480 GCF_044453445.1 Streptomyces sp. NPDC051684
CTACGACAAACGCGCCCTCCACTACAAAGCCATGGTCACCATCGCCTGCCTACGACTCTGGCTGCCATGACTTTGCGGACACGACCTAGGGCCTGCCGTTCGGATCAGGCCCTAACGCCCCGCCCGCCCCGTGCTCTCCCGCAGCACGAGCCGCGTCGGCACGAGCGTCGTCCCGTGCTCCGTCTCGCTCTCGCGCACCTGGCGCAGTGCGCTCTCCACACAGCGGCGGCCGACCTCGGCGAAGTCCTGGTGGACCGTGGTGAGCGGGGGCTGGAAGGAGCCCGAGTCGGGGATGTCGTCGAAGCCGATGACCGAGACGTCGTCCGGGACCTTGCGGCCTCGCTCGTCCAGGGCCCGCAGCAGCCCGAGCGCCATCTGGTCGTTCGCCGCGAACACCGCGGTGCAGTCGGCCTGTTCGGCCAGGCGCAGGCCCGCCCGGTAGCCGGACTCCGCCGACCAGTCGCCCCGTACGAGCGGCGGGACCGTGCGGCCCGCGTCCTCAAGTGTCGTGCGCCACGCGTCCGTTCGGCGCTGCGCCGCGAACGACTCGGAGGGCCCGGCCAGGTGCCACACCGTGCGGTGGCCCAGGTCGAGGAGGTGGTGCACCGCGTCGCGGGTGCCGCCCGCCTGGTCCGTGTCCACCACCGCGTACCGGTCGCCGGCGTCGGAGTCGGCGACCACCACCTTCACGTGCGGCGGCAGCGAGAGCCGCGCCGAGTCGAGCAGGTGGACCTCCATGATGACGATGACCGCATCGACGGCCAGCTCACCGAGGCGGGAGAACGCGCCGCGCACCTCGTCCTGCGTGGGCACCGCGACCGGGAGCAGCGTCACCGCGTAGCCCTCCTGTGCGGCCGAGGTGGCGATGGCCTCCAGTGTGCGCATGTTGCCCGTCGTGGACAGCGTGAACGTGATGACGCCGATGGTGCGGAAGTCGCCCCGCTTGAGGGCCCGCGCCGCGCTGTTGGGCCGGTAGCCGAGCTCCTTCATCGCGGCGCGGACCCGCTCGCGGGTCTCCTCGTTGACGCCGGGGAAGCCGTTCGAGACGCGGGAGACCGTCTGGGACGAGACGCCCGCGACCCGGGCGACATCGGCCATCGACGCGTTCTGTGTACGACGCCTGCCGCGCTGCGGGGCGCTCTCCTGGGTTGTCACCGTGTCCCTCACCGACTCTTGACCGTCCTCCTCGGGGCAGTGTAGACATGCCGCCACCGAATGTTTACGCAAACATAACAGCTGTGGGGTCCTTGGCACCCAAGGATGTTTACGCAAACATCTCGACCTGTGACGCACGGACGAGTGAGGGACGCGAGATGACCACGCTGCAACCGCCGGTCGCCGTGAGGCGGCGCCGCTCGTGGACGGGGTGGGGATTCATCGGCCCCTTCGTGCTCGTCTTCGCCCTGGTCTTCCTGGCGCCGCTCGCCTACTCGGTCTACCTGAGCCTGTTCCGTACACAACTCATCGGCGGCACCACCTTCGTGGGCCTCGACAACTATCAACAGGCGCTCCAGGACGGCCAGTTCTGGGCCGGCGTCGGCCGCGTCGGCCTGTTCCTGCTGATCCAGGTGCCGTTCATGCTGGGCATCGCCCTGCTCGTCGCCCTCGCGATCGACAGCGGCCGCCTCTACGGCAAGGACTTCTTCCGGATCACGGTCTTCCTGCCGTACGCGGTCCCCGCCGTCGTCGCGACCCTCATGTGGGGCTTCATGTACGGCACCCGCTACGGCCTGGTCGGCGACCTCGGCGACGCGTTCGGCGCGAAACTGCCCGACCCGCTCTCCGCCGACCTGGTGCTCGCCTCCCTCGGCAACATCGTGACGTGGGAGTTCGTCGGCTACAACATGCTGATCTTCTTCGCCGCGCTGCGCGTCGTACCGCACTCCCTGTACGAGGCTGCCGAGATCGACGGCGCCGGACAGTGGCGCGTCATCGGCGCCATCAAGCTCCCGGCGATCCGCGGCGCCCTCGTCATCGCCACGATCTTCTCGATCATCGGCAGCTTCCAGCTCTTCAACGAGCCGGCCATCCTCCAGAAGCTCGCGCCGAACACGATCACCACGGACTACACCCCGAACTTCTACACGTACTCGCTGTCCTTCGCGGGCCAGCAGCAGAACTACTCCGCGACGGTCGCCATCGTCATGGGCGTGCTCACGATGGTCGTGGCCTACGTGGTCCAGCTGCGCGGCATGCGCAAGGGAGCCTGAGCGCGATGACCACCACCACCTCTGTGCCCTCCGCGACGTCGCTGAAGTCCACGGCCCCGCGCCTGCGTTCGCCCCGCCGCCCATCGACAGCACGCCGCCCGCGACGCAGCGTCCTGCTGACCGTGCTCACCGGCGTCGTCCTCGTCTACAGCCTGCTGCCGCTGGTGTGGCTCCTGATCAGCGCGACCAAGTCGCCGCAGGGGCTTGCCCGTTCGTTCGGCCTCTGGTTCGACTCGGACTTCGACCTCTGGCACAACATCGCCGAGACCTTCACGTACCAGGACGGCGTCTTCGGCCGCTGGCTGCTCAACACCCTGCTGTACGTGGTGGTGGGCGCGGGCGGTGCCACCTTCCTGGCCGTCCTCGGCGGGTACGCGCTCGCCAAGTTCGCCTTTCCGGGCAAGCGCGCCGTGTTCGCCGTCGTCATCGGAGCGGTCGCGGTGCCGGGCACGGCGCTCGCCGTCCCCACCTTCCTGATGTTCAGCAAGATGGGGCTCACCGACACTCCGTGGGCCGTCATCGTCCCGTCGCTGATCTCGCCGTTCGGGCTCTATCTCATGTGGGTGTTCGCCACCGAGGCGATCCCCACCGAACTGATGGAGGCCGCCCGCATCGACGGCGCGAGCGAACTGCGCACCTTCTTCCAGGTCGCGCTGCCGCTGCTCGCCCCCGGCACCGTCACCGTCCTGCTCTTCACCACGGTCGCGACGTGGAACAACTACTTCTTGCCGCTGATCATGCTGAAGGACCCCGACTGGTACCCGCTCACGCTCGGCCTCGACTCCTGGAACAAGCAGGCGCAGACCGCCGGCGGCGAGGCCATTCCCCATCTCGTGCTCACCGGTTCGCTGCTCACCATCGTGCCGCTGATCGCAGCCTTCCTGCTGCTCCAGAAGTACTGGCAGTCGGGTCTCTCCGCCGGAAGCGTCAAGGAGTAGACCCCGCCCCGCCCCACCCTCCGTAGGACCACGAAGAAGTGGAAGCATGCCCATGCCCAAGAACTCCCGCCGTGCGCTGCGCGGCCTCGGTCTCCTCTGCGCCCTCGCCCTCGGCGCCACCGCCTGCGGCGGCTCCGGCGACGACTCCGCCGACAAGAAGGTCGGCTCGTCCGACATCACGTCGGCCCTGAAGAAGGGCGGCTCCGTCACGGTCTGGGCGTGGGAGCCCACTCTGAAGCAGGTCGCCGCCGACTTCGAGAAGAAGTACCCGAAGGTCGATGTCAAGCTGGTCAACGCGGGCACCAACAACGACCAGTACAAGGCCCTCTCGAACGCGATCTCCGCGAAGAAGGGCGTCCCGGACGTCGCCCAGATCGAGTACTACGCCCTCGGCCAGTACGCCCTGACCAAGCAGATCACCGACCTCAAGGCGTACGGCGCCGAGAAGCTGGCGGACTCGTACTCGCCCGGTCCGTGGAACTCCGTGAAGTCCGGCGACGGCGTCTACGGCCTGCCCATGGACTCGGGGCCGATGGCGCTCTTCTACAACAAGAAGGTCTTCGACAAGTACAAGATCGCCGTCCCGACGACCTGGGACGAGTACGTCGAGGCCGCCCGCAAGCTGCACAAGGCGAGCCCGAAGGCGTACATCACGAGCGACGTCGGCGACGCGGGCCTGACCACCAGCCTCCTGTGGCAGGCCGGTTCGCACCCGTACAAGGTCGACGGCACCAAGGTCGGCATCGACTTCACCGACGCGGGCGCCAAGAAGTACACCGACACCTGGCAGAAGTTGATCGACGACAAGCTCGTCTCGCCCGTCACCGGCTGGACCGACGACTGGTACAAGGGCCTCGGCGACGGCACCATCGCCACGCTGCCCATCGGCGCCTGGATGCCCGCCAACTTCGTCTCCGGTGTGAAGGGCGCCTCCGGTGACTGGCGCGTCGCCCCCATGCCGCAGTGGGAGAAGGGCGCGAACACCAGCTCCGAGAACGGCGGCAGCTCGCTCGCGCTGCCCGCGCTCGGCAAGAACAAGGAACTCGCCTACGCCTTCGTCGAGTACGCCAACTCCGGAGCGGGCGTGCAGACCCGCATCAAGAACGGCGCGTTCCCCGCGACGACGAAGGACCTGAACTCCTCGTCGTTCCAGAACACCGCGTTCCCGTACTTCGGCGGCCAGAAGGCCAACAAGATCTTCGCCGAGTCCGCGAAGAGCGTGCCCACCGACTGGAAGTACCTGCCGTTCCAGGTGTACGCCAACTCGGTCTTCAACGACACCGTCGGCAAGGCCTACGTCTCCTCGACGAAGCTGACCGCCGGCCTCAAGTCGTGGCAGGACGCGTCCGTCAAGTACGGCACCGACCAGGGCTTCACCGTCGACAAGTAGCCCGCCCCCGCTCTGTGACCGCATCCCCGGAAGGACGTGCATGACCGCCCCCCTCACCTCCCGTTTCCCGTACGCGAAGGGCTCGGACGGTACCCGGCGCCTCGGCTACGGAGCCGACTACAACCCCGAGCAGTGGTCACGGGAGGTGTGGGCGGACGACATCCGGCTGATGCGCGAGGCCGGGGTGAACGTCGTATCCCTCGCCATCTTCTCCTGGGCGCGGCTCCAACCCACCTCCGACACCTGGGACTTCGGCTGGCTCGATGAGATCATGGACCTGCTGCACGCGGGCGGCATCGGTGTCGACCTGGCCACGGCCACCGCGTCGCCGCCGCCCTGGCTGACCGCCGCGCACCCGGAGATCCTGCCGGTGACCGCGAGCGGCGAGACGCTGTGGCCGGGCGCCCGCCAGCACTGGCGGCCCACCTCGCCCGTCTTCCGTGAGCACGCCCTCACCCTGGTCCGCCGGCTCGCGTCCCGGTACGCCGACCATCCGGCCCTGGTCGCCTGGCACGTCAACAACGAGCTGGGCTGCCACAACGTCTACGACCACTCCGACGACGCGGCCCGCGCCTTCCGCCACTGGCTGCGCCGCCGCTACACGACGCTCGACGCCCTCAACGACGCCTGGGGAACGGCCTTTTGGTCGCAGCGCTACAGCGACTGGGAGCAGCTCCTTCCGCCGCGGCTCGCGGCCTCGCACCCCAACCCGACGCAGCAGCTCGACTTCAAGCGGTTCTCCTCGGACGCGCTCAAGGACCATCTGCTGGCCGAGCGGGAGATCCTGCGCGAGCTGACCCCGGACACGCCCGTCACCACCAACTTCATGGTGATGCCCGGCACCAAGGGCATGGACTACGCGGACTGGGCCGACGAGGTGGACTTCGTCGCCAACGACCACTACGTCATCCCCGGCCCGCAGGACCGCGACGAGCTGTCCTTCTCCGCCAACCTCACCAGCGGCATCGCGGGCCATCGGCCCTGGTTCCTGATGGAGCACTCCACCAGCGCGGTGAACTGGCAGCCCGTCAACCTGCCCAAGAAGCCGGGGGAGTTGGCGCGCGACTCGCTGCTGCACGTCGCGCACGGCGCCGACGCCGTCTGCTTCTTCCAGTGGCGGCAGTCGGCCGCGGGCGCCGAGAAGTACCACTCCGCGATGCTCCCGCACGCCGGGGCGGGCAGTGAACTCTTCCGTTCCGTCGTCGAGTTGGGCGCGACCCTCGACGCTCTCGCCCCCATCGCGGGCAGTGGGCGCGAGCCCGCCCGCGTGGCGATCCTCTTCGACTGGGACTCGTGGTGGACCAGCGAGCAGGACTCCCACCCGACCTCACGCCTCGACTACCACCGCGAGGCCCTCGACTGGTACTCGGCGCTCCTGCGCCTCGGCGTCCGCGCCGACGTGGTGCCCGCGCACGGCACCGACCTGTCCGCGTACGACGTCGTCATCGCGTCCGTCCTGCACGTCGTGCCGCAGCCGCTCGCCAAGGAGCTCACGCGGTACGTCGAGGGCGGCGGCCACCTCGTCACCACGTACTTCTCCGCGATCGTCGACGAGAACGACCACGTGTGGCTCGGCGGCTACCCGGGCGCGCTGCGCGACGTCCTCGGCATCCGCATCGAGGAGTTCGGGCCGCTCCTCGCCGGCGACACCGTCGACCTGGACAACGGCGCCACCGGCAGCCTGTGGACGGACCGGATCTCCGTCACCAACACGGACGTCGAGGTCCTCGCGGGCTACCGCACGGGCACGTACGCCTCCCGCCCGGCCGTCACCCGGCGCGGTACAGGGCGGGGCTCGGCCGCGTACGTCTCCACCCGCCTCGGTGTCGACGGCCTGACCGTGCTGCTGCCCGAACTGCTCGCCCCCGCCGGGGTGCGCAGTGAACTCCCGCAGCAGGCACGGGGGTTGGTCGAGCAGGTCGTCCGGCGCGACGACGAACACCGCTATGTCTTCCTGGTCAACCGGAGCGAGGAGCAGGTGGCGCTGCCGGGGATCACCGGGGAGGCCCTCGTCGGCCCGTCCGGAGGCGACCTCGTCCTGGCGCCCCGTCAGGTCGCCGTCCTGAAACAGCCGCTCGCCTCCTAGAGCCCCTCCGTCCCAGCACCACCGACACCCCACTCACACCGGGAGCACACGATGGCGCGCTTGACCCGCAGACGGTTCATCGGCATCGCCGCTGCCACGGCCGCGGCGGCCGGAACCCAGATCTCCGCCGCACAGCTCGTCGCCGCGGCAGGCACCGCGGCGACGGTCACGGTCACCCCCGACCCCTCGTACCGGCACGACCGGTTCGAGGGATGGGGCACCAGCCTGGTCTGGTTCGCGAACGCCACGGGGCGCTACCCGGACGAGATCCGGGAGCGGATCGCCGACCTCGTCTTCGGCCGGGACGGTCTCGCCCTGAACATCGCCCGCTACAACATCGGCGGCGGCAACGCCCCCGACGTGCCCGACCACCTGCGGGCGGGCGGCGCCGTCGAGGGCTGGTGGCAGGCCCCCGAGGGCATCACCCGAACCGACACCGACTGGTGGGACCCGCAGGACGCGGACCACTGGAACGAGGACGCCGACGCGACCCAGCGCTGGTGGGTGGACCGGATCAAGAAGGACATCACGCACTGGGAGACGTTCTCCAACTCACCGCCCTGGTTCATGACGGTCAGCGGCTATGTCTCCGGAGGCTTCGACGCGTCGAAGGAGCAGCTCAAGGAGGCGTCCGTCGACGACTTCGCCGCCTATCTGGCCGGTGCGACCCGGCGCCTGGAACGGGCGCACGGCATCAGGGTGAAGACCGTCGACCCGTGCAACGAGCCCAACACCGACTACTGGGGTACGAAGTTGGGCGCCGACGGCAATCCGACCGGTGGCCGTCAGGAGGGCTGTCACATCGGGCCCGCGCTCCAGCAGAAGATCGTGACCGCGCTCGACTCCGCGCTGAAGAAGGCCCGGACGACGGCCGTCGTCTCGGCGATGGACGAGACGAACCCGACGACCTTCGTCACGAACTGGACGAGCTACCCGTCCGCCGTGAAGAGCCGCGTCGCCCAGATGAACGTCCACACGTACGGCACCGGCGGCCGCACCTCCGTCCGCGACCTCGCCAAGGCGGCGGGCAAGCCGCTGTGGATGAGTGAGGTCGAGGGCGACTGGGGCGACGGCCAGTCCTTCACCGACATGCGGCCCGGTCTCGGGCTCGCCCAGCACATCGTCGACGACCTGCGCGAACTGGAGCCCAGCGCCTGGGTGTTCTGGCAGCCCGTCGAGGACTGGGACAACATGAAGCCCGGCGGCGAGTCGGCCAAGGGCGGCAACTGGGGCGAGGTCCAGGTCTCCTTCAGCGCGGGTCCCGACGACACCCTGGAGACCTGCCCGGTGTACACGAACACCAAGTTCGACACCGCCCGGAACTTCACGCACTACATCCGGCCCGGCGACCATCTCGTCAGGACCGACGACACGAACAGCACCGCAGCCGTCACCCGCGGCGGCAACGGCGCCACCGTCGTACACGTCAACAGCGCCACGAGCGCGCGCACGGTGACACTCGACCTGTCGAAGTTCGCGACCGTACGCCGGGGCGCGACCGTCACCCCCGTGGTGACCAGCACGGACGGCAAGCTGGACGAGCGGGCGCCGGTCCCGGCGACGGGCCGTACGGCGACCTTCACGGTGCCCGCGCAGTCGGTGACCACGTTCGTGATCAAGGGCGTGTCCGGGGTGGCGAAGGACGCCGCCGAGCTGCGCCAGGGTCGCACCTACGAACTGACGGGTGTGCAGAGCGGCAAGGACCTCACGGTCGCCGACGGCGGCGGCACGCTCGTCATCAGGTCGGGCACGGGGGCGGCCGGCCAGCGGTGGCGGCTGGCGCGGATCGGCGGGGACGGCCCGGCGAACCGCAGGCGGCACGTGTTCACCAGCGCCGCCGACGGGAAGCGGCTCGCCGTCCGCGACGGTGTGCCGGTCGTCGAGGCCGACACGGGCGAGCGGGACGCGGCCGCCCAGTGGCTGCTGTCGACGACGGGGGACGGCACGTACACCCTCGTCAACGCGGGCACGGGCCGCCTCCTGGAGGTCGGCGGGCAGGCCACGGACGAGGGCGCCGCCGTCGGTACCTGGCAGCCCAACTCCGGCTCGAACCAACGGTGGAGGGTCTCCGACGTGACCGCCTGACCGGCGTCCCGCGCGCACCACGCACGCGTAACGGCCGGCCGGTCAGACGTGCTGCGCCCTGCGCTCCCGCAGCAGGAGCCACGCGAGGAACAGGCCGCCGGCCACGCCCGTCACCACGCCCACCGGCATCAGCGCCGAGCCGGTCACCCGCTGGGTCACCAGGTCGGCCGCCGTCACCAGAAGGGCGCCCATCCATGCGGCGGGCAGCACGTTCGGTCCCGGCGCGCGGGTGACGCGGCGGGCCAGCTGGGGGGAGGCCATGGCCAGGAACGGGATCGGCCCGGCCGCGGCGACCGCCATCGCGGTCAGTCCCGTGCCCGCGCACAGCAGGACGAGCCGGCTGCGCTCCGGCGGCACACCGAGGGCGCCCGCCGTGTCGTCGCCCATCTCCAGCATCGTCAGCCGGCGGCCGAACACCATCACCACAGGGACGCAGACGATCAGTCCGAGCGCGGCCGTCCTGGCCTCGGTCCAGCCGCGGTCGTTGAGCGAGCCGATCGTCCAGCTCGCGGCCTGCGCGGCCTTGCCGATGTCGGCGCGGACGTACAGGAAGCTGGTCGCCGCCCCGAGCACGGCGGAGGCGCCGATGCCGACGAGCACGAGCCGGTAGCCGTGCACGCCCCGGCGCCAGGCGAGCAGATACACGGCGGCGGCCGTGGCGAAGCCGCCGACGAGCGCGCCGAGCGCGGTCTGCGCGGCGCCCGCGTCGAGGAAGATGATGGCGACGAGGGCCCCCGCCGACGCGCCGTTGCCGAACCCGATGATGTCCGGGCTGCCCAGCGGATTACGGGTGAGCGACTGGAAGACGGCGCCCGCCATGCCCGTCCCGAAGCCGACGAGCACAGCCACGACGGCGCGCGGAAGACGCAGGTCGAGCACGATGAACCCGGCGCCGGGCGGCCCGTCCCCGGCGATGGTCCGCAGCACCTCCAGGGGCGACAGCTCGTACGTGCCCGTGCCGACGGAGAGCACCACCAGACACGCCGTGACCGCGATCAGCGCCAGGCAGACGAGCACCGTGCGCGGGCCGAAGCGGACCGAGAGCCGGCCCGCCCGCACCCTCCCTCGGCTCAACTCGGCCTGGAAAGAGCGGGGTTCGTCCTTCACCGCGGTCACAGTTGAGCCACCTTCCGCTGCCGTACGAGATGGACGAAGATCAGCCCGCCGATGAACGACGTGACGATGTCCGCCTGGATCTCCGAAGGCGCCACCACGATCCGGCCGATCACATCGGCCACCAGGAGCAGGCCGGGCGCGAACAGCGCGCAGTAGGGCAGCAGCCAGCGCGGATCGGGTCCGGTGAACGCGCGGACCGCGTGCGGGATCATCAGGCCGACGAAGCCGATCGGACCGCACACGGCGGTGGCGCTTCCGCACAGCAGCGTGATGGCCACGATCGACAGGACCCGGGTGCGCCGCACCGAGGTGCCGAGCGCGCGGGCGTGGTCCTCGCCCAGCGAGAGCGCGCCGAGCGGCCGGGCGAGCGCGAACGCGAGCAGCGCACCGGCGATCAGCAATGGCAGCGCGGCGAGCAGGAGTTCGGGATCGCGCTTCTCCAGCGTGCCGACGGACCAGAAGCGCATCGAGTCGAGCGTGCTCAGGTCCCACTGCTGCAACCCGTTGACGTAGCCGAACAGTGCCGCGTTGACGGCCGTACCGGCGAGCGCGAGGCGCACCGGCGTCGCCGTCCGGGTGCCGCCCAGGGCGTTGACGACGACGGCGGCGACGGCGGCGCCGAGCAGCGCGAACCACAGATATCCGGTGAACGACGTGATGCCGAACACGCTGATCGCGGTGACGACGGCTGCCGACGAGCCCGCGTTCACGCCGAGCAGCCCCGGGTCGGCGAGGGGGTTGCGGGTCAGCACCTGCATCACGCCGCCCGCGAGCCCGAGCGCCGCGCCCACCGCGATGCCGATGAGCGTTCGCGGCAGCCGCAGTTCCCGCACGATGTTGTCGCTCGCGGAGCCGGACGGCGAGAAGAGCCCGCTCCAGACCTGGTCCGGCGCGAGATGTTCCGTGCCCACCGCGAGCGAGAGGGCGGCCGCGGCGACGAGCAGTGCCAGGCCGATCAGGAGTCCCGCGGTGCGGGGTGGGCGGCTGCGCGGCTCGGTGGCCGGGAGTTGCTGTGTTCCGACGGGGCGGAGTCGTAGTCCTGCGGGCATGTGGTTAGCTTAGGCTAACCTAACTGCGTCTGCTAACAATTACGTCGACAGAAGAGCCCGAGTACGGGTCGTTTCCGGAGGAAGAGGAGACATGAGCGTCCAGTCCGTTGCCGCCCTGCCGGACCACCGGCCGGACCGCGTCACCGGTGCCCGCATCGCGTGCCTCAAGGAGCGCATCGCCGTGGCCGACGATGCTCAACGCACGCGCATCGCCGAGGAATTCTGGCGGGAGGCCGCCGCCCGCGGCACGCCCTTCGTCGAAGAGCTGGACGGCGCACCCGACCACCGTGCGGTCACTTTCCTCTGGCGCGGCCACCGCGCCACCCGGCAGGTGCTGCTCATGGTCAGCCACCTCGGCGACCGCGCCCACCTCGCGGGCTCCCTCATGGAGCGGATTCCCGGCACCGACATCTGGCACTTCGGTCTGCGGCTGCGCGCCGACCACCGCGCCTCGTACCGGATCGCCGCCGACGTCTCGGCCAAGGAGCCGCCCGAGGACGCCGAGGTGTTGCAGGCGCGGCTGCGTTCGCTCGCGGTGCACGCGGCGCACGACCCGCTCAACTCCCGCCGCCAGTCCACCCGGTGGGGCGCGGGCGACAGCTCCGTCTTCGCCCTGCCCGAGGCCCCCGCCCCGGCATGGACCGAGCGGCGCGGCACCGTGCCCGCCGGGCGGGTCGAACGGCACCGGGTCCGCGCCGCGGCGCTGAGCGCGGAGCGCGACGCGGGCCACGAACGCGAGGTGTGGGTGTACGTGCCCCCGGGCCCTCGTGGTGACACGGAGCGGCTGCCCGTCCTCGTGCTCTGCGACGGTGACATGTGGTTCGGCCGCCTCGGCCTCCAGTACACCCTCGACTCGCTGATCGCCGACGGACTGCTGCCGCCGCTGGCCGTGCTCGCGCCGGACGCCGTCGACCGGCACACCCGTAACCGTGAACTCGGTGCGCGGGACGCCTTCGTGGAGTTCCTCGCGGACGAGCTGCTGCCGTGGGCGGCGGGCCGCTGGCCCCTCGCCACGGAGCCGGCGCGCACCGTCGTCGCGGGGCAGAGCCTGGGCGGCCTGGCGGCCCTGCACGCGGGGCGGCTTCGACCGGATCGTTTCGGCCATGTCGTCGCCCAGTCGCCGTCGTTGTGGTGGCGGCCGAGCCTGCCGCCGGGCGTCGTGCAGAAACACATCTTCGGTGTGCCGTGGCTCGTCGCCCGGTACGCGGAGACCGACCCCGTGCCGATCACCGTCCACCTCGACGCCGGTCTGCACGAGGGCACGATGGTCGACCACTGCCGCACGCTCTACGACACGCTGCACTCGGCCCGCTACCAGGTCACCCGCAACGAGTTCAACGGCGGGCACGACTACGCCTGTTGGCATGTGGCACTGGCGGACGCGCTGGTTCGTGTCCTGGGCGCCGACGCCGCTTCCGCCTAGCGCGGTCCCGCCGGCTCCCTCGACTTCCCCCCTCGGATCTCTCCCCCCCGCTCTATCTCTCTCATCTCATTGCACTAAGGAGCCCTACGCACATGTCCTCCCCGAGAATCCGCCGCGCCGCCCTCATACCGGCCGCCGCCGTCACGGGCGCCCTGCTCCTGAGCGCCTGCGGCAGCGACAGCGACAGCGGTGGCGCCGGCGGCGCCGAAAAGGCCGGGTCCGCCTCGAAGACGCGGCAGCTCACCGACGCCCAGGGCCGCAAGGTCGAGGTGCCCGGTGCCCCCAAGAAGGTCGTCGCGCTCAGCGAGCCGACCCTCGACGCGGCGCTCGCCCTGGGCGTCGAGCCGGTCGGCACCACCGCGGGCCGGGGCCAGAAGGGGGTCTCCGCGTACCTCGCCGACAAGGCCGCCTCGTCCCAGGTCGTCGCCACCGTCGCCGAGGCCGACATGGAGAAACTGGCCGCCCTCCAGCCCGACCTCATCCTTCTCGACGAGACGACCGGCGCGAAGAAGACCGTCGACAAGCTCCAGGAGATCGCGCCGACCGTCGTCACCGCGAAGCTCAACGAGGACTGGAAGACCGCCTTCACCGACACGGCGGACGCCCTCAACAAGAAGTCCGACGCCGAGAAGTGGCTCGCCGACTTCGACACGCAGGTCGCCGACACGAAGAAGAAGCTCGGCGACAACGCGGGCGACTCCGTCTCCGTCGTCCGCTGGCAGGACGGCGCGCCCTCCGTCGTCGGCAAGGGCGCGGGCCACGTCGGCTCCACGCTCAAGGCGCTCGGCATGGACCGGCCCAAGGACCAGCAGGGCGCGAGCACCGGGCACAGCGAGCCGGTCTCCCTGGAGAAGCTCGCGAGCATCGACGGCGACTGGCTGTTCCTCGGCGCCCTCGGCAGCAAGGACGACAGCCGAAAGGCCTACGCCCAGGCCCAGGACGTGACCAACTTCGGCAAGTTGAAGGCCGAGAAGGAGGACCACGTCGTCGTCATCGACGGCTCCGCCTGGAACAGCGCGGGCGGCCCGCTCGCCGCCCGGACCGTCCTCGACGACATCAAGGGGGCGCTCACCAAGTGATGTCTCCCAGCACTGGCCTCGACCTGGCCGGCCGGCTCGCCCTCGTCACGGGGGCGGGCCGGGGGATCGGCGCGGCGGTCGTCGCCGCGCTCGCCGGGCGCGGTGCCCGCGTCCTCGCCACCGACCTGGACGCCGAAGCCGTCGCGAAGACCGCGGCCCCGTACTCCGAAGGGCACGTCGTCGCCCGCCCCCTCGACGTCACCGACGCGGCCGCCGTCGAAGCGGCCTTCGCCGACGCCGAGGACGCCCTCGGGCCGCTCGACATCGCCGTCAACGTCGCCGGGATCCTGCGCGGTTCACCCGTCGTGGACCTCACCGACGAGGACTGGGCCGCCTGCTTCGCCGTCAACACCAACGGCGCGATGCACGTCTCCCGCGCCGCCGCCCGCCGCATGACACGGCGCGGCGCCGGCAGCATCGTCACCGTCGCCTCCAACGCCGCCGGCATCCCCCGCCAGGGCATGGCCGCGTACGCCGCGTCGAAGGCGGCCACCGCGATGTTCACCAAATGCCTGGGCCTGGAGGTCGCCGCGCACGGCGTGCGCTGCAACACCGTCTGCCCCGGCTCCACCCTCACCGACATGCAGCGCGGCATGTGGGAGGCGGCTCCCGGCGGCGACGCGGAGGCCGGGGCCCGGTCCGTCATCGAGGGGGACCTCGCCGCGTTCCGCACCGGGATCCCGCTCGGGCGGATCGCCGATCCGGAGGATGTCGCGGAGGCGGTGGCGTTCCTCGCCGGTGACCGGGCCCGGCACATCACGATGCAGGACCTGTACGTGGACGGCGGCGCGACCCTCCGGGGGTGACCGGGAGCCGTTCCCACCTCGCGGGGCGCTGCCCCGGACCCCGCGCCTCAATCGCCGGCGGGGCTTGATGCGCCCGCACCGTCCTCAGGACGCGGGGCTCCGCCCCGGGCCCCGCTGCTCAATCGCCGCAGGGGCTTGACTTGCCCACACTTTGGAGACGCCCATGACCACGGTTGCGAGTACCCGCGCGCCCGAGCTCGTTCTGCCCGGATCAGCCACCGCCCTGCTGGAGGAGTACGCGCCCCCCACCGACCGCTTCCTCGCCACCCCTCACCGCACCCTTCTCGGGCACGGCACGATTGCTGAACTCCCGCACAGAAGTGGCCCGTTGAGTCCGCGGGTTCGGGCGCTCCTCGATGCCCGGCGCAGCGCCGGTGACCCGGATCCCGTCGTGATGGGCGCCCTGCCCTTCGATCCGGGCGCCGCGCCCGCCCTCGCCGTGCCGCAGTCCGTGCGCTGGGCGCCGCCGTTGCGGGAGGATCCGCTCATCGCGCTGGCCGTGCCGGCCGCCGACACCCGGTGGTCCGTGCGCGAGGTCCCGGAACCCGAGGTGTACGGCGCCGCCGTCGCCGCGGCCGTCGAGCGGATGAAGGCCGGGGAGTTCGACAAGGTCGTCCTCGCCCGCACCCTCGAACTGACCGCCCGCGAGACCCCGGACCTCCCCGCGATGCTGCGCCGCCTGGCCCGCCGCGACCCGGCCGGATACACGTTCGCGGTGCCCAGCGCCCCCGGCCGTACGCTCATCGGCGCGAGCCCCGAACTCCTCGTGTCCCGCTGCGGATCCACCCTCACCGCGAACCCGCTGGCCGGATCCGCGCCGCGCTCCGCCGATCTCGCCGAGGACGTGCGCCGTGCAGCCGCGCTCCTCGAGTCGGCGAAGGATCTGCACGAGCACGCCGTCGTGGTGGACGCCGTCCGCGCGGCCCTCGCTCCCTTCTGCCGGACCATCGACGTCCCCGTCCGACCCACCCTCGTACGCACGGCCGCGATGTGGCACCTGTCCACCACCGTGACCGGCGAACTCGCGGACCCCGGGCGCACGACCGCCCTCGACCTCGCCTCCGCCCTGCACCCCACCCCGGCGGTGTGCGGCACCCCGACCGGCCTCGCGCGGCAGGTCATCGCCGAATCGGAGCCGTTCGACCGTGGCGCCTACACCGGCATGGTCGGCTGGCAGAACGCGGACGGTGACGGCGAGTGGGTCGTCACCATCCGCTGCGCCGAGGCCGAGGGCCGGCTGCTGCGCCTGTTCGCGGGCGCGGGCGTTGTCGCCGAATCCTCGCCCGAGGCCGAGACCGCCGAGACCGGCGCCAAGTTCCGTACCTTCCTGAACGCCGTGGGAGCCGCCCTGTGAGCACCAGCCCCCTCGCTCCCGGCCTCGACGCGCCCACCTGGCCCGCCGAGTACGCCGAGCGGTACCGCGCCGCCGGGTACTGGCGCGGCGAGACCTTCGGCGGGGTGCTGCGCGAGCGCGCCGCCTCCCACCCCGACCGGATCGCCCTCGTGGACCCGGCCCCGTCCAGACGCACCTGGTCCTACCGTCAACTCGACCATTCAGTCGACCGGTTGGCCGCCGGGTTCGTGGCGCGCGGCATCCGCAAGGGCGACCGCGTCGTCGTCCAGCTCCCGAACGTCGGCGAGTTCGTCGAGGTCGTCTTCGCCCTGTTCCGCATCGGCGCGCTGCCCGTGTACGCGCTGCCCGCGCACCGCGAGAGCGAGATCGCGTACTTCTGCTCCTTCACCGAGGCCGTCGCCTACGTGATCCCCGACCGGCACGCGGGCTTCGACCACCGGGCGCTCGCGAGCAAGGTCCGGGCCGAGAACCCGGGGCTCAAGCATGTGTTCGTGGTCGGGGGCGATCCCGGCGAGCACACCTCGTTGGCCGAAGTGCCCTCTGAGTGTGTCGAGTTGGACGGGCCCGAACCGCACCAACTCGCCTTCCTTCAGCTCTCCGGTGGCACCACCGGACGGCCCAAGCTCATCCCGCGCACCCACGACGACTACCTGTACTCGCTGTGGGGATCGAACGAGATCTGCGGTGTCGACGCCGACACCCGGTTCCTCGTCGTGCTGCCCGCCGCCCACAACTACCCGATGAGCAGTCCGGGTTGGCTCGGTGTGCTGTACGCCGGTGGCACCGTCGTGCTCGCGCCGGCGCCCGATCCGGAGACCGCGTTCCCGCTCGTCGCGAGCGAGCGGATCACCATGACCGGGCTCGTCCCGCCGCTCGCCCTCGTCTGGACCGACTCGGCGCCCGGTACCGCGCACGACCTGTCGAGCCTGCAACTGGTCCTGGTCGGCGGAGCCAAGTACAGCGAACAGGCCGCACGCCGCCTCGAACCCGCCCTCGGCTGCCGCCTCATGCAGGTCTTCGGCATGGCGGAGGGGCTCGTCAACTACACGCGGCTCGACGACGATCCCGAGACGGTCGTCGCCACCCAGGGCCGCCCCATCTCCCCGGACGACGAGGTGCGCGTCGTCGACGACGCCGACCAGGACGTCCCCGACGGCGACTTCGGGCATCTCCTTACCCGCGGCCCGTACACCATCCGCGGCTACTGGCGCGCCCCCGAGCACAACGCCCGCTCCTTCACCGCCGACGGCTTCTACCGCACCGGCGACATCGTGCGCCGCACCCCGACCGGGCACCTCGTCGTCGAGGGCCGGGCCAAGGACCAGATCAACCGGGGCGGCGAGAAGATCGCGCCGGAGGAGGTCGAGAACATCCTCCTCGCCCATCCCGACGTGCACGACGTCTCCGTCGTCGGGGTCCCCGACGAGTACCTCGGCGAACGCTCCCTCGCCTACGTCGTCCTGCGCGCGGACGCCGCGCCCCTGAGGTCCGTCGCCGTGAAGCGGTTCGTGCGGGAGCGGGGCGTGGCCGCGTACAAGGTGCCCGACCTCGTCGAATTCGTCGACACCTTCCCGCAGACCGGCATCGGCAAGATCAGCAAGAAGCATCAGCGGTCCGCCGCCGAGCGGCACTGAGCGCCGCCCCCACCGCATCCTCCGAAAGGCCCCCACCGTGGCACTCCCCGCCATCGCCGCCTACCCGCTCCCGGCCCCCGATGAGCTCCCCGCGAACCGTGTCGCCTGGACCGTCGACCCGGCCCGCGCCGTGCTGCTCGTGCACGACCTCCAGCACCACTTCCTCGCCAAGTACCCGCAGAACGAACAGCCGTTGACCGGCATGCTCGACAACACCGCCCGGCTGCTCAAGGAGAGCCGCGGCCTCGGCATCCCCGTGTACTACTCCGCGCAGCGCGGCGGCCAGACCCCCGAGGAGCGCGGGCTCCAGCTCGACTTCTGGGGGCCCGGCGTCGCCGACGACCCCGCCGTCCTCGCCGTGCCGGAGGCCGTGGCACCCGAGGAGGGTGACACCGTCCTCACCAAGTGGAAGTACAGCGCGTTCGTCCGCACCCAACTCGAGAAGCTGATGCGGGAGTCGGGGCGCGACCAGATCGTCGTCGTCGGCGTGTACGCGCACATCGGGGTGATGGTCAGCGCCGCCGACGCGTGGATGCGGGACATCCAGGCGTTCGTCGTCGCCGACGCCGTCGCCGACTTCACCCGCGAGGACCACGACATGGCGCTGCGCTGGGCCGCGGGCCGCTGCGCCGTCGTCACCACCACCGACACGCTCATCGAGGAGGTACGGGCCGCATGACCACGCTCACCGTTCAGAAGATCCGCGAGGACGTCGCCGACTGCCTGGGCGAGGACGACCCCGCCGAGATACCCCTCGACGAGAACCTCGTCGACTACGGGCTCGACTCCGTGCGCGTCATGACCCTGCTCGAACGCTGGCGCAGGGACCACGGCGCGGACGCCTCGTTCGTCGACCTCGCCGAGCGGCCGGCCGTCGAGGCCTGGGCGAAGATCCTGGGGGTGGCCGCCTCATGACCGCACTGATCAGCGAGACCGCCGGGGCCCGTGACCTCGTGCTGCCGCTCACCTCCGCCCAGTCCGGCATGTGGTTCGCGCAGGCCCTCGACCCGCTCAGCCCCGCGCAGAACACCGCCGAGTACCTGGAGATCGACGGCGACATCGACCCGGCGCTCTTCGCCGATGCGCTGCGCCGGGTCGTCGCCGAGGCCGACGCGCTGCGCGTCCGTGTCGAGGACACCCCCGACGGGCCGCGTCAACGGGTGCGCGGGCGCGTCGAGTTGCCGCTCACCGTGCGCGAGGACCTGAGCGAGGCGGAAGCGCTGGAGTGGATGCGCACCGACCTCGCCGAACCCTGCGACCTGGCCGAGGGGCCGCTGTTCGGGCACGCCCTGTTCCGCGTGGGGGAGCGGCGCTGGCTCTGGTACCAGCGCATCCACCACATCGTCATCGACGGCTTCGGCTATGCCCTCCTCGTCGGCAGGACCGCCGCGATCTACACGGCCCTCGTGCGCGGCGAGGATCCGGGATCCCGCGCCTTCGAGACGCTCGCCGACCTACTGGCCGTCGACGCCGAGTACCGCGCGTCCGACGCCTTCGCCGCCGACCGCGCGCACTGGGGCGAGGCCTTCGCCGACCGTCCGGAGGCGCCCCGGCTCGCGGGACGCGGCGCGCTCCCGTCGCGCACATTCCGCCGCCGTACGGCACGGATCGCGCCGGAGACGACCGAGCGGCTCAAGGCACTCGCCGCGAGCACGCGCGCCACCTGGCCCGACGTCCTCATCGCCGCGCAGGCCCTCTACACCTCCCGCGCCACCGGCCGCGCGGACGTCGTCCTCGGCCTGCCGATGATGGGCCGCATGGGCTCGGTCGCGCTGCGCGTGCCCGGCATGGTGATGAACGTGCTGCCGCTGCGCCTGACCGTCACCCCGGAGGCGACCTTCGCGGACCTCGTACGCCAAGTGGTCCTGGGCGTCCGGGACGTGCGCCGCCACCAGCGCTACCGCTACGAGGACATCCGCCGCGACCTCGGTCTGCTCGGCGAGAGCCGCGGCCTGGTCGGGCCGCTCGTCAACGTCATGCCGTTCGACTACGGAGCCGAGTTCGCCGGCGCCCCGGCCCGCGCCCACAACCTGTCGGCGGGCCCCGTCGACGACCTCACCGTCAACATCTACGACCGCGCCGACGGCCGCGGCCTGCGCATCGACCACGACGGCAACCCGGCCCTCTACGAGGACGCGGACCTGGCCGCGCACCAGACCCGGTTCCTCGACCTCCTCGGCCGGCTCGCCGACACCGACCCGCGGGCCCCGCTCGCCACGCACACCATCGCCACGCCCGCCGAACTCACCCTCGTTCTTGACGAGTTCAACCGCACCGAACGGGCTCTGCCGCCCACCACCCTCATCGGCCCCATCGAGGCACAGACCGCCCGCACCCCCGACGCGACGGCACTCGTGTACGACGGCACGGTGCTCACCTACGCGCAACTCAACGCGCGGGCGAACCAGTTGGCACGCCACCTGCAAGCACTGGGAGCCGCCCCCGGGCGCATCGTCGCGGTCTCCGTCCCGCGCTCGGCCGAGCTGATCGTGACGCTCCTCGCCGTCCTCAAGTCCGGCGCCGCGTATCTGCCGCTCGACCCCGACTACCCGGAGCAGCGCCTCACGTACATGCTCGGGGACGCCGAGCCCGTCTGCGCCGTCACCGACGTCGCGGACCGCCTCCCCGCCGACGCGGGCACACCCCTGGTCGTCCTCGAAGGGCTCGACCTCTTCGCGTACGCCACCGTCGACCCGGCCCGTGCGCTCACCCCCGCCCACCCCGCGTACGTCATCTACACCTCCGGCTCGACCGGCCGGCCCAAGGGGGTCGTCGTCCCGCACTCCGCGATCGACAACCGGCTGCGCTGGATGCAGCACGAGTACCGCATCGGGGCCGCCGACGTCGTCCTGCAGAAGACGCCGTCCTCGTTCGACGTGTCGGTGTGGGAGTTCTTCTGGCCGCTGCGCGAGGGCGCGACGCTCGTCGTCGCCGAGCCGGGCGGCCACAAGGACCCGGCCTACTTGGCCCGGATCATCCGCCAACAGGCTGTCACCACCTGCCACTTCGTGCCGTCGATGCTCCAGGTGTTCCTCGCCGAACCGGACGCCGCCTCCTGTGCGGGCGCGCTGCGCCGCGTCTTCTGCAGCGGCGAGGCCCTGCCCCGCGAGACGGCGAACGCCTTCGCGCGGGCGCTCCCCGGCGTGGCCCTGCACAACCTGTACGGCCCGACGGAGGCCGCCGTCGACGTCACGTACCACGCGTGCGAACCGTCCGGGAGCGGACCCGTGCCCATCGGCCGCCCGGTCTGGAACACCCGCCTGTACGTCCTCGACCCGGCCGGACAGCCGTGCCCTCCGGGCGTGACCGGCGAACTGTTCCTGGCGGGACGCCAGCTGGCGGACAGCTACCTGAACCGTCCCGAGCTGACGGGCGAGCGCTTCGTGCCGGACCCGTTCACGCCGTACGAGGGTCTGCGCATGTACCGCACCGGAGACCTCGCGCGCTGGACCGAACGCGGCGAGGTCGAGTACTTCGGCCGCACCGACCACCAGGTCAAACTGCGCGGCCAGCGCATCGAACTCGGCGAGATCGAGGCAGAGTTGGGGGCGTTGAGCGGCGTCGACGGCGCGTGCGCCCTGGTCCTCGACGACCGTCTCGTCGGCTACGTGACCGGGGACTCGCCCGACCCCGCCGAGATCCGCGCCGCACTCGCCCGCACCCTGCCCGAGCACATGGTGCCCTCCGCGATCGTGCCGCTCGACGTGTTCCCGCTCAGTCCCAACGGCAAGCTGGACCGCCGCGAACTCCCGGCACCCGTGTTCGAGGGAAGCGGAACGGGCCGCCGCCCGTCGTCCCCGCGCGAGGAGACGCTCACCCGCCTCTTCGCCGAGGTCCTCGGCGCCGAGGGCGCGGGCCCCGACGATGCCTTCTTCGACCTGGGCGGCACCTCACTGCTCGCGGTGCGCCTGGTCAACCGGGTCCGCGAGGAACTGGGCGCTGAGCTGACCATCGGCTCCCTCTTCGCATCGCCCACACCGGCGGCGCTCGCGGCCCGCATCGACGACGCGTCACCGGTCTCCGCGGACGCCCTCGGCGTCGTCCTGCCGCTGCGCCGCGAGGGCGCCCGCCCGCCGCTCTTCGCGATCCACCCGGCGGGCGGCATCTCCTGGTGCTACGCGGGCCTGACCGCGCGCCTCGACCGGGACCAGCCGGTGCACGGACTCCAGGCGCGCGGATTGACCTCGGACGACGCACTGCCGGGCACCCTGTGGGAGCAGGCGGCGGACTACGTCGACGAGATCCGCCGGATCCGCCCGCACGGCCCCTACCGGCTCATCGGCTGGTCCGTCGGCGGCATCCTCGCGCACACCGTCGCCGTACTGCTCCAGGAGGCCGGCGAACGGGTCGAACTCCTCGCCCTGCTCGACGCGTTCCCCGCCGAGCAGTGGCGCGAGCGCCCCGCCCGCGAGGAGGGCGACGCCCTCACGGCCGTCCTGCGCATGGCAGGCTTCGAGCGCACCGACGAGGAGACCCGCGAGGACGTCCTGGCCACCCTGCGCAAGGCGGGCAGCCCGCTCGCCGGACTCAAGGACAGCACGCTGTCGCGGATCGTCGACATCGTCCCGAACCACGCCCGCATGATGCGCGCGCACGAGCACCGACGCTTCGAGGGCGACGTCCTGTTCTTCACGGCGGCCGCCCCGCGCCCCGAGGACTGGCTGACCCGGGAGGCCTGGCGCCCGCACATCACGGGCCGGATCACCAACCACGATCTGCCGTGCACCCACCCGGAGTTGCTCAAGGAGGAGCACGTGGAACGGATCGCCGAGGCCCTCGCGGCCCAATTGAAGGAGCTGGACGCCTGACGGAGGCGTACCGTGCGGCGGGTGACCGACACCGACCGCGAACGCCTGCGCGGCACCTTCACCCAGGACGTCGAACGCTACGACCGCGCCCGCCCCGGCTACCCGCCCCCCATGTTCGACGACCTCGCCGAGCATGCAGGGGCGGGGCCGGGGTGCCGTGTCCTGGAGATCGGGTGCGGCACGGGGAAGGCGACCGTGCCGCTCGCCGAGCGGGGCTGCCGGGTCGTGGGTGTGGAGCTGGGCGCGGAGATGGCGTCGGTGGCCCGCCGCAAGCTCCCCGGCACGACCGTCGACGTGGCGGCCTTCGAGGACTGGCCGCTGCCGACCGAGCCCTTCGACCTCGTCCTCGCCGCGACCTCCTTCCACTGGATCGACCCCGCCGTCCGCATCGCCAAGAGCGCGGACGCGCTGCGCCCCGGCGGAACGCTCGCCACCGTCTCGACCCACCATGTCGCGGGCGGCACCGAGGACTTCTTCGTCGAGGTGCAGCGCTGCTACGAGCGCTTCGATCCGACGACCCCGCCGGGCCTGCGCCTCACCCCGGCCGCCAACATCCCGCACGACAGCCAGGAGTCGCCGAACCGGAACGTCGAACAGGGCAACACGGCGCTCCCCGGCGCGGACCGCTTCGAGTCACCTGTCTTCCATCGCTACGAACGCGACATCACCTACGGGACCGCGGACTACCTCGACCTGCTCGGCACGTTCTCGGGCACCCTCGCCCTCGACCCGACCGCCCGCGCGGGCCTGCTCGACTGCATCGGCACGCTCATCGACACGCGATACGGCGGCCGGATCATCAAGCGCTACCTGACGGAACTCCGCCTCGCCGTCCGCCGATAGGGCCCCCTACTCGAACGCCGCTGCCGCCTCGCGCTGTGCCCGTGCCACGGCCTGCCCGGAGTCCGGACCCGGCGCGCCCGGCTCGTACGTGACCGAGCGGAGAGCGCCGGTGCAGCGGAAGACACCGTGGCGTTCGTGCAGCGGCCAGGACACCGGTGACTTGCGGTCCCTTGTCGAAAGGAGGGGGCTCGGTCACGCGGCCGGAACGCGCGGCGCCGCCATCTGGACGGGCTCCGGCGCCGCCGCCAACAGGGCCTGCGTGTAAGGGTCCTGGGGCCGCTCGCACACTTCGTCCGCGAGCCCGGTCTCGACGATCCGGCCCCGGTGCACGACCGCGATCCGGTGGCTGACCTGCCGGACGACCGCCAGGTCATGGGCGATGAACAGCAGGGCGAGGCCGAGGTCCCGCTGGAGGTCGGACAACAGGTTGACGATCTGCGCCTGCACCGACACGTCGAGCGCGGACACCGGCTCGTCGCAGATCAGTACGGACGGCTCGGGGGCCAGGGCGCGGGCGATGCCGATGCGCTGGCGCTGGCCGCCGGAGAACGCGCGCGGCAGCCGGTCGGCGGTCGCTGTGTCGAGTCCGACCAGCTCCAGGAGTTCGACGACGCGGGCCCGGCGGGCCGCCCGCTCCGGCTGGAGCCCGTGCACGAGCAGCGGCTCGCCGATGATGTCGCCGACCGTCATGCGGGGGGTTGAGGGAGGCGTACGGGTCCTGGAACACCAGCTGCACATCGCGGGAGGGCCGGGTGACGTCCTCGCCGCGCGGGGCGATGGTGCCGGCGTCGGCCGGCTGGGCGTGGGCGAGCAGCCGCGCGAGCGTGGACTTCCCGGAACCGGACTCACCGACGACGCCGAGGGTCTCACCCGCGTGCAAACGGAGCGAGACGTCATCGACGGCAACGATCGGCTGCCGCCGCCCGACCCGCCCACGCCCCCGGAACTCCTTGCGGAGACCGGTGGCGGCGAGGAGCGGAACCCTGTCCGGGGTATCGTCGGGCCCCTTCGAACTCTCAGCGGTGGGTGGGTAATTCAGGCCCCCGGCGGTGGATGCGTAGTTCACGTCCTCAGCGACGGATGAGTAATTCACGCCCTCAGCGGCGGATGAGCAATTCGAGCCGTCGGCGGCGGATGAGTATGTCAAGCCCCTGCGGCGATTGAGCAGCGGGGTCCGGGGCGGAGCCCCGAGGCGTGAGGGAACATCCGCCTCCACCTCACCCCCGGCCACCACCTCGTCCGGATGCCGGCACGCCACGCGATGCCGGCCCTCCGACCCCGCCTCCAGCACCGGCCGCCCCACCTCGCACCCCGGATCCGCGAACCCGCACCGCGCAGCGAACGCGCACCCCGCAGGCGGAAGCGAAAGGTCGGGCGGCGCGCCCGGAATCCCGGCGAGCCGGGTACCGGACGGCGCGGAAAGACGCGGCACGGCGGCGAGCAGCCCGCCGGTGTACGGATGCCGGGCCCGGGTGAGAACCCGGTCCGTGGGCCCGTCCTCGACGACCGACCCCCCGTACATCACCAGAACCCGCTCGCACGTGCGCGCGACGACCCCCATGTTGTGGGTGATAGGACCAGGGCCGTGCCGGTCTCCTCGTTGAGCCGGGTCACCAGGGCCAGGATCTGTTCCTGCACGGTCGCGTCGAGCGCCGTGGTCGGCTCGTCGGCGAGGAGTACGTCCGGCTCGTTGGCCAGCGCCATCGCGATGAGGACACGCTGGCTCTGCCCGCCGGAGAACTGGTGCGGGTGGTCGTCGAGACGGCGCCGCGGGTCCGGAATGCCGACGAGGCCGAGGAGTTCCTCCGCGCGGGCCCGGCGTGCGGCGCGGTCCCCGCCGCCGTGCGCCCGCAGCACGTCGTCGAGCTGGGCGCGCACGGACAGCACCGGATTGAGCGAGGTCATCGGGTCCTGGAAGACCATCCCGATCCGGGCGCCGCGCACCGCCCGCAGCTCGTCCTCGCCCGCGGTGGTCAGCTCGGTGCCGTCGAGGCGTACGGAACCGGCCGTGATCCGCCCCGTGCCGGGCGGCATCCGGGTCAGCGCGAGCGCGGTCGTCGACTTGCCCGAGCCGGACTCGCCGACCACGGCGAGGGTCTCGCCGCGCCCCAGGGCGAAGGACACGTCCCGTACGGCGTGCACGGTCCTGCCGTCCGGGGCGGGGAAGTCGACACTGAGGCCGCGTACGTCGAGCAGCGGCGGCGGCTGCGAGGAGGTCGACGGGGATGTCATCGGCGGATCTCCCGGTTCAGGGCCTCGGCCAGCAGGGAGAGGCCGAGGACGAGGAAGGTGACGGCGAGCAGCGGCCCGGCCGCGAAGGAGGGGACTGGGCGAGATAGGGCAGCGCCTGGTTGAGGATGCCGCCGAGCGTCGGCGCGGGCGGGCGGACGCCGACCCCGAGGTAGCTCCGCGAGGATCAGCCCCGGAAAGGCGAGCGCCAGGTCGAAGGCCCGCTGCACCACCGTGTCGAGCACCGGGTGCGCCGCCGCGAGCAGGGCGACGGCACAGCCGAGGAGCGCGCCCAGCGGCACCGCGAGCGCGATCACCCCGAGGTCGGTCCGGATGCCGTACAGCACCCGGCTCAGCAGGTCGCGCCCCAGGTCGTCGGTGCCCAGCGGATGCCCCGGGGAGCCGGGGCCCGCGAGCGCCTGGCCGCTCTGCGCGGTCGGGCCGTGCGAGGCGAGCAGCGGCGCCAGCAGCCCGGCGAGGACGACCAGGCCGATCAGCGTCAGACCGATCCGGGCGCGGGTGGAGGCGAGCGCGGCGACGTACGGATGCGGGGAGACCCGTCTGCGTACGCGCGGCTTCTTCTCAAGGACGGGGGACAGTGTGGTCATGGCAGCGGCCACTCCCACCGGATGCGCGGGTCGAGCAGGGCGTACAGCAGGTCGGTGAGGAGTTGCACGACGACGAAGACCGCCACGAGGAACAGCAGCAGGTCCTGGACGACGGGGTGGTCGCGACGGGTCAGCGCCTGTTCGGCGAGCTGGCCGAGCCCCGGCCACGCGAAGATCGCCTCCACCAGGACGGCGCCGCCGAGGAGATGGCCGATCTGCATGCCGAGCAGGGTGACGACGGGCGACAGGGCGTTGGGCAGCGCGTGCCGCCACAGCAGTCTGCGCGGCGCCACACCGGCCGCGGTGGCGGTGCGGACGTAGTCCTCGGCGAGCGCCCGCTCCAGGCCGTCCCCGAGGTAGCGGCCGAGTACGGCGGAGCTGGGCAGGGCGAGGCACAGGGCGGGCAGCAGAAGATACTGCACCTCCAGGTCGGGCGCGTCGAAGAGGCCGATGCGGCCGCCGGCGGGCAGCACGCGCAGCCCCACCGCGAAGACCAGAACCAGCAGCACGCCGGTGACGAACGGCGGTACGGCGAGGGCCGCGGTGGTCACGGCCCGGACGGCCGCCCGCACCGGCCCGCGCCGCGAGGTCGCGCCGAGCACGCCGAACAGCAGGGCGAGCGCAACGGTGAGGAAGAGGGCGCCCAGGGTGAGTTCGACGGTGCCGCCGAGCCCGTCGCCGATCAGGTCGGAGACCTCGCCGCCGATGGCGTACGAGGGCCCGGGGTCGCCGCGCAGCAGGTCGCCGACCCAGGAGACGTACTGCGTGAACAGCGGGTCTTCCAGGCCGAGTTGATCGCGGATGGCGGCGACGGAGGCCGGGCTCGCGTCGGGTCCCGCAGCACCTCGGCGGGGTCGCCGGGGACGAGGCGCAGGATGGCGAAGACGAGGAAGGAGGCCAGCAGCAGCACCAGGAGTGACGAAGGCAACTTCTTGACACCTCCGGGGCCGCGGAGAGAAGCGCCGCCGGTTCAGCATGTGGGCACACGTGTCGCACGCATTGCAGGGTCGTGAAGCGATCCGGCGGGCCCTTGACCGGCTTTCGGAGGGCCGCACATTCTCCTGTTCATGGCCGGTGGCACCCGCCCGTTCCGCCGGAAACCGCACACCCACCCATCCACCCACCCACTGAAGGGGTCCCTCCATGACGTCCACCGCACCCGCCGCAGCCACCCCGCACACCGCCCCCGAGGTCACCGTCGAGAAGGTCGGCGGCCGGCTCGGCGCCGTCGTCTCCGGGGTCCGCCTCGGCGGCGACCTGGACGAGGCCACCGTGGCCGCGGTCCGCGCCGCCATCGTGGAACACAAGGTCGTCTTCTTCCGCGATCAGCACCACCTCGACGCCGCGAGCCACGAGGCGTTCGCCCGCCTCCTGGGCACCCCGGTCGCCCATCCGACCGTCCCGTCCGTCGACGGCCGCTACGCCCTCGGCATCGACAACGAGCACGGCGGGCGCGCCAACCAGTGGCACACCGACGTCACGTTCGTGCCCGCGTACCCGGCCTTCTCCATCCTGCGCGCCGAGGTCGTCCCGCCGTACGGCGGCAACACCCTGTGGTCCAACACGACGGCCGCCTACGCCGAACTCCCGGAGCCCCTGCGGGTGTTGGCCGACAGCCTGCGTGGCGTGCACACCAACGACTTCGACTACGCGGCGGCCCGCCCCGAAGCCCCCTCCAAGGCGCTGGAACAGCACCGCAAGGTGTTCACCTCGACCACGTTCCAGACGGAGCACCCCGTCGTGCGCGTGCATCCGGAGAGCGGCGAACGCACCCTGATCCTCGGCAACTTCCTGCAGAAGCTCACCGGCTTCAACGCCCGCGACTCCCGCGCGCTGATCGGCATCCTCCAGTCCCACGTCGAGCGGCCGGAGAACACGGTGCGCTGGCAGTGGCGCGCCGGCGACGTCGCCATCTGGGACAACCGGGCCACCCAGCACTACGGCGTCGACGACTCCGACGCCCACACCCGCACGCTGCGCCGCGTCACCATCGACGGCGACGTGCCGATCGGCGTGGACGGCCGCCGCTCGACCCTCCTGGCCCCCACCTCGATACCGGACCCCGCATACGGCATCGCCTCCGGCGCCTCGACGGACGGGACAGACGCGGCGGCGTGAGCGCCGCCGCGGCGGGTCAGCCGAGGCGGGGGATCTCGATGGCGGGGCACTTGTCCATGACCATGGGGATTCCGGCGGCCCGCGTCCGGTCGTACGCCGCCTCGTCGACGACGCCGAGCTGGAACCAGACCGCCTTGGCGCCGATCGCTGCGGCCTCGTCGGCGACCGGGCCCGCGAGGTCGCTGTTGACGAAGACGTCGACGACGTCGACCGGGAACGGGATGTCCGCGAGCGAGGCGTAGCCCTGCTCGTCGTGCACGGTCTCCGCCTTCGGGTGCACCGGCACGATCCGCTTGCCGAAGCGCTGCAGGACGTCGGCGACCCCGTACGCGGCGCGGGCCTGGTTCGAGGAGAGGCCGACCACCGCCCAGGTGTCCCCGGTCTCGGTGAGGATCTTGCGGACCGTGTCGTGATCGCCGTACATGGGGCCTCCTGAGGTGCGGAACCGGTATCCGTACGGAACAACTCCCCGCGCGGCGCGAGGATTCCGCGGGGCTCAGCCCACGTGCACGCGCGGGCGGCGCTCCGGGTCCGGTTCCGCGCGGCGCAGCACCTCGCGGGTGACCGGGGCGACCTCGCCGTCGCCGAACACCAGGAAACGCAGCAGGTGGCCGAGGGGATGGCCCTCGGTCCAGTTGAAGTAGGCGTGCGGGACGCCGCCGGTGCGGTCGCGCAGGTCCATCAGGATCGCGGCCGCCGTGTTGGGGACGCCGGGACCGCGCACCCGCAGGCGCCGCACCCCGTGCTTCTCGTCGCCGTGCACGAGCAGGTCCTCGGTGAAATCGGAGGAATCCTGGATGAAGACCTCCAGGAACAGCACCCGGCCGTCGTCCGGCATGGGCGTGTCCGCGCGCTGGCAGTTCTCCTTGATCCGGTACTCGTCCCGCGTCTCCTCGTGCGGCTCGTTCGCGATGATCCGCAGCGGGCCCCGGGCGGCGGCCTCGTCGATGAGCCGCAGCGCCGTCTCGTCGTACGTGACCGCGCCGGCGCGCAGTTCGAAGGCGCGGTGGACGCGGGAGGCGAAGGACGTGATGAGGATCGCCGCGATGAAGATCAGCGCGATCTTGATGCCGTCGGGGCGCTCCACCACGTTCGTGACCAGCGTGTACGCGAAGACCGCCGTGATCGCGCCGAAGCCGATCGTCGCCTTGCGGTGCCCGTGGCGGTGCACCGCGACCGTCGAGGCGAAGGAGGCGGACAGCATCAGGACCAGGACGCCGGTCGCGTACGCGCCGGACTGGTCGTCGACGTTCGCGTTGAACCAGAGCGTGATGGCGACCGCGGCCGCCATGAAGGTGAGCACGAGGGGCCGCACGGCCCGCGTCCACTCCGGCGCCATGCCGTAGCGGGGGAGATAGCGGGGGACCAGATTGAGCAGTCCCGCCATCGCGGAGGCACCGGCGAACCACAGGATGCAGATGGTCGAGACGTCGTACACGGTCCCGAAGCCCTCGCCCAGATAGGCATGCGCCAGATACGCGAGCGCGCGGCCGTTCGCCGAACCGCCCTTCTCGAACTCGTGCTGCGGGATCAGGATCGTCGTGGCGAGGCTCGACAGGAGCAGGAACCCGCTCATGATCAGCGCGGCCGTCGTGAGCAGCTTGCGGGTGTCGCGGATACGGCCCTTGGGCCGCGCGTACGTGTCCGTGGAGTCGCCCTTGACCTGCGGCATCACGGCCACGCCCGTCTCGAAGCCGGACATGCCGAGCGCCAGCTTCGGGAACACCAGGAGCGCGACGCCGATCATCATCCACGGCGAGGAGTGCTCGGCCGTCATCGCGTCCCACCAGTTGCCGATCTTGACCGGCTCGGTGAACACATGGGCGGCCGCCGTGACGAGTACGACGATGTTCAGCGCCAGATACGCGCCCACGAGCACCACCGCGACCCGGATCGCCTCCCGGAACCCCTTGAGGAAGACCGCGCCGAGCGCCGCGAGCAGCGCCAGCGTGATCCAGGTGTTCTCGCCGTGCAGACCCGCGGGGGCGAACGGGTTCTCGACGACGTGCGCCGCCGCGTCCGCCGCCGACAGCGTCATCGTGATCATGAAGTCGGTGGCGGCGAAGCCGAGCAGCACGAGGACGAACAGCTTCCCCGCCCACCAGGGCAGCAGCCGCTCCAGCATCGCGATGGAACCTTCGCCGTGCGGCGACTCCTTCGCGACCCTGCGGTACACGGGCAGGGCGCCGAGCAGGGTCAGCGCGATGAGCACGAGCGTCGCGAGCGGCGACAGCAGTCCTGCCGCGAGCGCCGCGATGCCCGGCTGGTAGCCGAGCGTGGAGAAGTAGTCCACACCCGTCAGGCACATCACGCGCCACCACTTGTGGCCCTTGTGCTCCTCGGGGGCGTGCCCGTGCGGACCCTGGTGGCGGGCCGTCTGCTCGCTGAGTCCCTCCAGTAGCCAGGACCGCCAGCGGCTCGTGGTGGCTGTGGGGGCGGCCGGGCTCTCGGCCTCGGTGCCGGTCATGTGCGGGTGCTTCCTGTCGGACGACTCGGGCGACTGTCTGGGACGACGAGCGAGTATCCATCACATCGTCACCTGTGCGTCGGGCGGGGGCGAGCCCGGTACCACCTGCGCATACGCTGGTCGGATGCAGGACGAGTACCGCACCGTGGCCCACGAGGGCGTGCACGAGACAGAGATCAGCCGCTCCCGGTTCCTGTGCGCGCTCGCGCCCGCCGCGACCGAGGAGGAGGCCCAGGCCTTCGTCGCGCGCGTCCGCAAGGAACACCCCTCGGCCAACCACAACTGCTACGCCTACGTCATCGGGGCCGACGCCTCCGTACAGAAGGCGAGCGACGACGGCGAGCCGGGCGGCACGGCGGGCGTGCCGATGCTGCAGATGCTCACGCGCCGCGACATGCGGTACGTCGTCGCCGTGGTCACCCGCTACTTCGGCGGCGTCAAGCTCGGCGCCGGCGGCCTCATCCGCGCCTACGGAGGCGCGGTGGGCGAGGCCCTCGACGCGCTCGGCACGGTGACGCGCCGCCGCTTCCGCCTCGCCACCGTGACGGTCGACCACGCGCGTGCGGGCAAGATGGAGAACGACCTGCGCTCCACGGGCTGCGAGGTACGGGACGTCCAGTACGGCGCGGCCGTCACCATCGAGATCGGCCTCCCGGAGTCGGACGTGACCCGCTTCCGCGCCTGGCTGGCGGACGCGACGGCGGGCACGGCGACGTTCGACTTGGGCGGAGAGGCGTACGGGTGACCCGCTCAAGCCCTTGCGGACGGGTGGGCATTTCAAGCCCCGCCGGCGATTGAGGCGCGGGGTCCGGGGCGGAGCCCCGAGGCGTGGGAACATTCTCGGTGGGCGTCATCCGTGGACAGCGGCGGTCGGGGTGGGCGTACGGGGCGTTCGTTCTGGACGTGTTCTCCCGGGTGATCGTCGGCCGGCAGGTCGCCCACCACATGCGGACCGAACTCCCGCTGGACGCGCTGGAGATGGCCCTGTGGAGACGGAGGATCAAGAAGGACTCCGGCCTCATTCACCACAGCGACCGCAAGTCGCAGTACGTATCCATTCGCTGTACCGACCGGCTCACCGACATCGGCGCATCAGCATCCGTCGGCTCGGTCGCGGACAGCTACGACAACGCGATGTCCGAGGCTCTGAACGGCACATTCAAGGCCGAGCTGATCGAGATGCAGGGCCCGTGGAAGGACCCCGCCCAGGTCGAACGGGCGATCTTCCAGCGGGGCACCTGGTACAACGACGAACGCCTCCACTCCGCACTCGACTACGTGCCTCCGGCCGAGTAAGAGGAAGCCTTCTGGCACAGCCAGGAGCAAACCCCGCAGTCCGCCTGACCCAAAATTCAGCGAGGACAAGGTCACCGTGCCGGCCGACGTCGGGCCGAACTGAGCAGCGGCGCAGAGACGGTGAAGCCCGCACGACGCGGGCCTGGGGCTTTGCCGTCCAGGTATACGGCATCGCACATGAGTGGGCGGAGTAGACCGTGGGGGTGAACTTGCTCCTCCCCGCCAATCCGTGTCCTGCCGGGCTGCGGATTGCGAGTGAGGAACGGGAAGTTCCTTGCTTCCGTCCGTTGGGCGGGGGCTCTGCCAGCGAGTGAGGAGAGCTTTCATGTCTCGTGTACTGAAGAGCGCGGCGGTTTTGGTGGCGGTCGGCGGTGCGGTGATCGCCGGGGCGGGTGCCGCGTCCGCGGACAGCGGTGCGCAGGGGGCTGCGGTGGGCTCGCCCGGCGTACTGTCCGGCAACGTCGTTCAGGTGCCCGTGCACGTGCCGGTCAACGCCTGCGGCAACACCGTCAGTGTCATCGGTCTGCTCAACCCGGCCTTCGGCAACAGCTGCGCCAATGGCTCGGGCAGCTGGGGGCACGGGGGCATGCACCACGGTGGCCAGTGGGCTGCATGGAAGTAGTCCTTGCGACCGGGGACAGCGCATCTGTTGATGTGTGAGTGATGTCGGACGGCCTGGTGCCGCCTAACGAGCTGTAGGGCGGCATCAGGCGTCTTCGGCCAGCGTGCTGGTGATGACCTTGCTCTGCGCCTCGCGCCTTGTGGAGTCCGCTCTTCCCCATGGACGTCTGGTTCATTGCCGTTCGCTTCGGTGAAGACCCGTCCGGTACAGGTCTGGCGTCGGATTACCAGTGACAGACATTCAGTTGCGAGGTGAGTGTCATGACGGAGTACGAGTTCAGGCGGCTGATGGAGCAGGCCCGCACGGAAGCACGCCGCGTTTCCTTGACTCGGCCGGAATCGGCCGCGCGGGATGTGTACGAAGCCCGGGGGCGGCATGCGGAGTTCGGTGCCTGCGCACACTGAAGGCCATGCCGTGCGGCGACCTGGCACTGTCCGGCGGACGTGTGGAGGCGGGCGGGAACGGCGGCCCTGCTGAGCCGGCCACCGCCTTTCCCGTCCGGTGGACACGACCTTCCGGGAAGGCACTGCAACCTCCCCGGCCCGTCTCCGCCCCTGCGTCGCCCGGGTGCCGAGGAACCACCCGGGCGAGCATGTGCGCAGTCGTGTCAGCTCTTGGGCATGAGGACGCTGTCGATGATGTAGACGTTGGCGTTGGCGGTCTTCACGTTGCCGCAGACCACGTTGGCGGTGTCGTTGACCTTGTAGTTCTCTCCGGAACCGGCGGTCGTCAACTTGGTCTTCGCCAGCGTGTCGAACGAGCCCTTCTCCAGGTCCTTCGGCGCCAGCTTCTGGCCCACCACGTGGTTCGTGAGGATCTTCGTGAGCTGCGCCTTGTCGGCCAGCACCTTGTTCAGGTCGGCCTTCGGGATCTTGGCGAAGGCGTCGTTGGTCGGGGCGAACACCGTGATGTTCTTCGCGTTGTTCAGCGTGTCCACCAGGCCGGCCTTCTTCACGGCGGTCACCAGTGTCGACAGGGCCGGGTTGTTGGAGGCGGCGGTGGCGACGGGGTCCTTGGCCATGCCGTCGAAGGAACCCGCGCCGTCCTTGGGTACGGACGAACAGGCCGGACCGAAGGGCTTGCTCATCGTGTCCATGTCGTCCGAGGGGCTGGCCGTGTCCGAGCTCTTCGACGCGGCGGGCGACGCGCTGTCGGAGGCCTTGTCCTTGGATTCGCTGTCGGAGCAGGCGGTCAGTGCCAGCGGCAGCATGGCGGCGGCAGCGGCGGCAACGGCAATGCGACGGGCTCGAGTCTGCATGAAATTCCCTCAACGAGTGCAACTGTGAAGGCCATCCGCCTCCATCGACGGGAATCCGGTGCGCTCGCGCCCATGGATTGGTCGCTTCCCCGAAAAGTGCGACGCCGAGGTCCCGCGGTTGACCGGACGCCGGAGTCAGTGCGGGTGCCGAGAGCGCCAGTAGGGATTGTCGTGAGGCAGATTTCCGCTGACTCGTCCGTACATTCCGCCGGTCATCAGCAGCAGTCCGACACCGAAGCTGAACAGGACGTTCTGCATACGGAAGTTGAGGAAGTTGAAGCGGCTGTCCAACGCGAACAGGAACGTGAAGCCGGCCACTAGGAAGGCGAGGCCGAGGACCATGTTCACGGTGGAGGCAATGTTTCCGCCGAGGACGGCGGCCGCCACGAGCACGGTGCCGACCACAAGGGACAGGACGCTGAGCGCACCGTTGGTGTTGAGGCCCAGGGCGGTGTCGGCGCCCGTGTCGAAGAATCCGATCCGGTGGACGAGGCCCAGGATGCCGAAGGCCAGCAGGAAGAGTCCCATGAGCGCGGCGCTGAGCCGGTATGTCCGGCTCAGGCGGTGATCGACGGGCAGATGCTCGTCAAGCTTCATACGGGGCCGAGGGCGGGGTTTGGCAGACAGCGTGGCCATGGCAGGAACTCCTTGCCTCCGAACGGAACGACTGCGGCGCACAGAGCCTGGTGCGGGTCTTTGAGCGATCCAAGGCCGGCCGGGCCGCGGTCCCTGCTGCCCTCGCGCCCACCGGTGCCGACAGAAACGGCGCCGCACCAACGGGGTGCACTTATACCTGTAATCCGGCACATCGCCCGCCTCGGATTGCTCATATCTCGCAAATCTGCGCATGGAGAGCAATCAGGATTGCTCGTGCAGTGGCGAACTCCTGGTGCGCGGGCGCGAAGAACCGCCGCTCCCCGGTGGCCCGCGCCCTTCCCGGTCCTCGGGCCGTTCACCAGCTTGACAGGGGGCGTTGATCATGACCGCGCATTGTGTGAGCATCCGGCCCCGGTCGGTGTGGCAGGCGCTCGCCCGGCCGATTGCCCTGGCAACGCCGGCTGGGCATCCGCGTAGGCGGCGCGGCGTGGTCTTGGTCAGGCGGGAAGCTGCATGAGCGCGAGCGGGGATGTCGTGGGCTGCTGGGACCCGCCGGCCGGTTCGACGGTGAGTCCCATGCCCGAGGCGTTTCCGACGGTTCCGGTCATGAGCACGCTCTGGTCGCTGCGTGTGGAGTCCAGGAGGCCGGCTGGGCGCATGCGGTCGCCGTCGGCGAACCAGAGTTGGTAGACCTTGCCCTGTGGCGGCTTTGCCAGGCCGGAGGCGATGAAGACGGCCTTGTCGCTGTCATGGGAGACGACCACCGAGCCGTGCGCGCCGCCTACTGTCGCCGAGGTTGCTTTGGCGTCGGGGGCAGAGAGCACCGCGGCGATCTGGCTTGCCTGCTGACGGGCATCCTGGGTTTCCTGGCGGGCTGTGGTGGCCTGCTGGTGCTGCCACAGGGTGGTGCCGCCCAGTGCCGCGGCGCCGGCCAGGCAGGCGGCGAGGGCCCAGCGCATGCCCCGGCCCCGGTGTGCCGTGTGCACTGGGGAGGCAGACGCAGGCTGATCCTGTCGGATCTCGCCGATCTGGCGCAGGACCTGCGCTTTGAGGTGGGGCGGCACGGGCGTCGTGGCCGCCAGTGCCAGCCGTCCCGCCGTGGCCGAAAGCTCCCGCACTTCCTGGGTGCAGGACTGACAGGTGGCCAGGTGCTTCTCGAACGCGGCGCGTTCGTCCTCCTCCAGCGCGTGCAGCGCGTAGGCGCCGGTCAGCGTGTGCGGGTCAGCCATGGCGGTCATGCCCTCACCCCCAAGCAGTCACGAAGACGGATGAGTCCGTCGCGCATCCGTGTCTTGATGGTGCCCAACGGTGCGGACAGTGCCGCGGCGACCTCCTTGTAGGTGAGGCCCTGGTAGTAGGCCAGCATCACGGACTGGCGCTGGATCTTACTGAGGGAACGCAGACAGCGGCGCAGCTGTTCCCGCTCGAAGTGGCCCTCCACCTGCTCGCTGACCTCGTCGTACTCCGGCATCCGCTCCAGCAGGGCCGCCCGGCGCTCGCGCGATGTTGCCGCCTCGACCGAGCGGATGCGGTCCACGGTGCGCTGGTGGGCCAGGGTGAGTACCCAGTTGAGGACGGTTCCCTTCTCCGGCCGGTAGTGGGCTGCCGTGCGCCAGAGTTCGATCAGTACTTCCTGGGCCACTTCCTCGGACTGGGCGTGATCTCGCAGCATCCTGAACACCAGCCCGAACACCGGTGCGGCCACCGCGTCGTACACCGCCGAGAAGGCCTCTTCGTCTCCTTGGACGACCTGGACCATGAGCTCTGGCAGATCAGGGCCGGGGCAGGGCGTGGAGCCGACGGGGACGGGTTCCTTCATCTGCTGCCTTCCGGATGCCGTACAACAAGCGGCCTGATTCGGTCAGAGCCACCAGTAGTGCACAGCGGGCCGTCACCGCGGCAGGCGTGCCGGTTCCACGGCCCGATTCAGTCGACGGTGACGACGACCGAATGCCAGCCGGAGGCCCCGTCGGGGACGGTCGGGGTGCGCTTCTCGGTCTGGGTCTCGCCCGTGCGGTCCGTGGCCCGGACCGTGAGCGTGTGGCTGCCCTTGGTGGCCTGCCACTCGTAGGACCACTGGCGCCAGGTGTCGCGGGTGTCCTCAGTGGCGAGGCGGGCCTCCTGCCACGGGCCGTCGTCGACGCGGACCTCGACCTTGTCGATGCCGCGGTGCTGCGCCCAGGCCACCCCGGCCACCATGACGGTTCCTGCTGCAGGGCGGGCGAAGGGCTTGGGGGTGTCGATGCGGGACTGGGTCTTGATGGGGGCTCGCCGGGCCCAGTCCCTCTTGACCCAGTAGGAGTCGTAGGCGTCGAACGTGGTGAGTTCGATGTCCTGGATCCATTTGCAGGCCGACACGTAGCCGAAGAGGCCGGGGACCACCATGCGGACGGGGAAGCCGTGCACGAAGGGCAGCGGTTGGCCGTTCATGCCGACGGCAAGCATCGCGTCCCGTCCGTCCATCACGTCCTCGACCGGGCTGCCGATCGTCATGCCGTCGACCGAGCGGGCCACTAGTTGGTCGGCCGGCCCGCCCTTCGACGGAGGCCGCACCCCGCATTCCCGGAGCAGGTCGGCCAGGCGCACACCGATCCAGCGGGCATTGCCGGCATAGGGCCCGCCGACCTCGTTGGAGACACAGGTCAGGGTGATGTTCCGCTCGATCAACGGCATCCTCAGCAAGTCATCGAAAGACAGGGTCCGTTCGCGGGCTACCCCCTCGCCATGGATGCGCAGCTTCCACGTGGTGGCGTCTACCTTCGGGACGACCAAGGCGGTGTCGACACGGTAGAAGTCGTCATTGGGCGTCATGAACGGGCTGATGCCGTTGATGCGCAGGGCGGCGCCGCGCGGTGTGGGGGCCGCCTTCGACGAGGGGGCGGGAAGCACGACATCCTTGCGGGAGGCGACAGCGCTCTGCCCCTGGGATCCGTTGAGCGCGCGCCCCGCGAGGCCGGCGCCGGTGGATGCCGCTGCCGCCGCTGTGGCGGCGATGATGAAACCGCGCCGATCCCACCCGGAGCCGTCATCGTCGACGGTGTGTGTGGCTGCATCGTCCTCCGGCTGCGTATCGGGTCCCGCCGGGTCGGGCACTGTGCTCGATGCGGTCTGCTCCTGGACCGGTCGGCCGGAGTGCCCCAGGCGTCCGATCAGCCAGTACAGCAAGCCGGCGCCCACCACGGCGCCCACGACGGAAGGCAACGCGTCGCTGACACTGGTCGAGTCGGGTCGGCCGGTGGCGGCCAAGGCACCGACAACCCCGAAGGCGAGGACCCCGAGCGAGCCGATCAGCCGCCAGCGGGCCGCGACCATCCCGAGTGCCAGGGCGAGCAGGGTCAACACGGCCAGAATGCCGAACTGCAGCACCAGCTTGTCGTTGGTGCCGAACTGCCGGATCGCCCAGTCCTTCACCGCGGTCGGGGTCCGGTCGATCGCGGCACCACCCACCGCGATGACCGGACCCGATTCGGGCCGTACCGCAGCGGAGACCAGCTCGGCGACCGCGATGGCCGCATACCCGGCGAGCAGCCCGCTCAGCGCGCCCAGCGAGAGGCGTTTGATGCCGCGCAGCGGCATGGGAGAAGCGTCGTCGTCCATGTTCGGGATCCGTCCTTGCTCCGCACGCGGATTGGTCGTTCACGCCATCGAGTGAGGAGGCGCTTCCTGCACCAGTAGCAGCCGCGCCGGCAGCGCGGCGGATGGCAGCGCCGTTGGAGGGCTGTCATTCCACGGATCAGCGGGATGCAGGACGGGGCGAACGCGTGATCCTTCCGCTGTGACCAAGCCGCAAGGAGCCGGCGCCCGGATTACCGGGGAGCACCCGGGCAACCACCTCGTGGGACACCGTCCCAACGCCCGGCATGCCCGACCAAGTGATCGTGGATCATCCAGGGGAAGAAGCCATGACGCCGTGCACCTTTCTCCAGGCACTTGTCAGGCGCACCCAGTGGTGCGGCCCGACCCCCACCCCGCTCCAGCGCACCGGTGTCCCGGTCGAGCCGGTGCCGCCGGTGCGCCTGCGCGCAGCGGTCCTGCATGCCATCCGGACGACACCGCAGGCACAAACAGGCGAGGACGGCGATGCGCACGATGTTCCGGGTGTGACCAATCCGCGGCCCGCAATGCCTCCGGAATAGAGACATCAGAGGCTCGTGAACCCCGACGCCGTTCGGGCGGAACCCCGAACGGCAAGGAATGAGGCTTGTTGTGATGGCCCGTCACACCGCACGACTCACCGCCCTTGCGGCGGTACCCGCCGCACTCGCGCTCGCCGCTGTGCCGGCCGCCGCGCACTCCGGACACAAGGCGGCCGGCTCCGGCAACACCTACCAGGTGAATCTGGACCAGCTGAACAACTCGGGGGCCAAAGGCACCGCGATGCTCAGCCTGGACGGCACCCGACTCACCGTGAAGATCGAGGCCTCCGGGCTGGTGCCTAGCCAGCCGCACGCCCAGCACCTGCACGGCTCCACCGACGGCCACGACTTCCACTGCCCCGATGCCTCCGCGGACAAGAACAAGGACGGCATCGTCACCACCGCCGAGGGACTTCCGGTCTACGGCGACATCAACATCTCCCTGACCACCAAGGGCGACACGTCCAAGAACAGCGGTCTGGCCGTCGACCGGATGCCGGCCGCGGACAAGAACGGCCACCTCTCCTACGAACGCACCATCACCGTCTCGCAGAAGGTCGCCGACCACATCAAGGACCTGCACGTCGTCCAGCACGGCATCGACCCCAACGGCAACGGCAAGTACGACTTCGGCAAGGGCAAGAGCGAACTCGACCCGAAACTGCCGCAGGAAGCCACCGCCCCCACCGACTGCGGCATGGTCCAGGGCGCCGCCGTCGGTTCGATGCCGGTCGGCGGGGTGGAGACGGGGTCGGGCAGCACCGCCGGCGTCGAAGCCCCCGGACTGCTCGCCGGCGGCAGCGCGGCACTGGCAGCCGCCGGAGCACTGTTCGTGGTACGCCGGCGCAGGGCCCACACCACCGACAGCGTCGGCTGAAACGGTGCCCGCCTCATCTCTCCTGAGGCGGCTGCTCAGTGGCCGACAGCGCACGCTGTCGGCCACCGCGGCCGTCCTACTCGCGCTCCTGGGCGCCACCGCTCTCACCCTCGGGCTGATACGCCAGCAACCCGCACCACCCGAGGCATCCACGCCCGGTGGGACGCCACGCCCGGCTTCGTCCATCTCTCCAACTCCGCCGCCCCAAGAGGACAGTTCACCGAGCCGGCCGACGTCATCGGAGGTGATGGCCGCCTCGATGCCGACGCGCGTGTCCATCCCGGCCATCGGTGTCGATGCCCCACTGGAGCGCCTGGGTCTGGACGCGCACCGGGCCATGGAGACCCCCAAGAACCCCGCGCGGGCGGGGTGGTTCACCCACGGCCCCACCCCTGGCGCCAAGGGACCCGCGGTGATCGTCGGCCACGTCACCTGGAACCAGGCCAAGGCCGTCTTCTTCCAGCTCGCCCGCCTGCATGCAGGCGATCACCTGTCCGTGGACCGGGCCGACGGCTCCACCGCACACTTCACCGTCACCCGCACCGCCCAGTACGCCAAGAAGAACTTCCCCTCCATCGACGTCTACGGCAACGTAGACCACGCGGAACTGCGGCTGATCACCTGCGCCGGCTCCTACAGCGGTCACTCCTACTCCGACAACACCGTCGTCTACGCCCGTCTCGCCCCGTCTTCCTGAAGCGGTGGTACCTGCTCCCCTGTCTTCACGGTGGAGCAGCCCAACCCGGCATGCGTCAGAGGATGCGCCACGAAAACATTCCCCGACAGGGGTACGCGGGCGAGCACGGCCGTGGGAGGCCGTGCTCGCCTTCGTGAGTGCCTGGGTCAGAGGATGACGCCGAGGCCGAGGCCGAGCCCCAGACCGATGCCACCGCCGTAGTAGTAGCCGTCGTGATGATGGTGGTGGTGCCAGGGGCCGTCGTCCCCGGCCACGGTCTGAACGGCTGCGGTGGGTTGTGCGGGTGTGGCGGCCTGGGCGGCGCCGGCGAGGGGGAGGGCTGCAGCGGCGGCCAGGAAGGCCACAGCGGCGCTGCGGGCCATGAGATTGCGCATGACGATGCTCCTTCGAGGGAGATCATTGGGCGCTTTCCACGCTAGGGCGGGTGGCAGGAACTTTCTCGTTGGATCATGACCGGCCGTCACTGGGGACTGCCCTAGGGCCTGTCGTTTGGATCAGGCCCCGCGAGCCCGGCCTGATCCAAACGACAGGCCCTAAGTGTCGAGGCCGACGGTTCCAAGGCAGTCAGTTTCCAACTGACGTACAGGCGTGTGACCTTGCCTTTCATATGTGCGGGTCGTGATGGCTTGATGTGTTTTCCGCGGGAACCAATCCAGGTGCCTGTGTGGGGCCGGATTAATGGTGAGAGGCCGCTGATGGGCGGAGGAGTTGAGGAGAGGCGGCAGCTGCCGCCGCCTCTCCCACTACACGTCTGACGTGACGGGCCCTGACGGTGGAATGCAACCTCCGTGGCGGAAGCAATGCGCGACGATCTGCGGATCGTGTTCGTGTGCGGGACCGCCGTGCCCGCTCGCGTCCGGCTGTCCCAGAGTTCGGCACGGGCCGGGCGTAGGGTCTTGGCATGGAACGACTCGACGTCACGCCGGCACGGTTGACCGGCACCTGGCACATCGTCTGCTCCTCTTTTCCCATGTGGCAGGGCGAGCGGCGTACCAGTGCGACCTTTACCTACGCCCCGTTGCCGGGCGGCAGTTCAGGCGCGCAGAAGATGAGTGATGTGGTGCGCTATCGCATCAGGAATGGGCGCCGGCGCCGCATTCGCGGCGTCGACACGCGGCTCACCGGGCGTGCGGGGTCGGTCTACCGATGGCGTGGCCGCGGCGTACTGAGGGTGCTCTCGAGTGAATGGGAGGTGCGTGAGGTCGGGGCGGATGATGCGTGGGCAGTGATCGTCTTCAGTCGGTCCCTGGTGACGCCGGCTGGGGTGGATGTCGTCGTCCGTGACGACCGACTCGGGGATGCCTCAGTGCTTAAGGAGGCGCTGGAATCTGGTCGGCGCCATGACGCGCCGCCGCTGTCGTGAGGAACAGCGTGAAATCACGGTAGCCAGTTCGTCCCCCTGAGATAACCGCTGTGCGGCCCGAGTGGTGGGGTTCCATCAAGTCGTTCACCGGGCATGAAGCGGTTGCAAAGGCCTCTTGATCGCCCCGCTGCCGGGCTCGGGACGTCTGCGCTGGTCGAAAGAACGATCGTCCCATTCGCGGACAGATTACCTCCCGACCTCGGTCGGTATGCATCAGCTGAGGCGCGATCGCCCGGCCCTGCCGCCTCATCAGCGACCCTGCCAACACCACGGATGACAGGTGTGGCGACAGGTCCGTCAGTTCGAAGTCAAGTTGGGGCCGCCGTTGGCCGCGGATCCCCGGAGATCAGGGCGCCTCACGGTGGCTGGAAGCGGCACGGGGAGAGGAGGCGCAGGCCGACGACGAAGCGGCCGTCGTCGCGGCGTTCGAGCGCGCCCACCTGCACGAGGGAGCGAGCCAGGCGCAGGGCGGTGGAGCGTGGGGTGCCACTGCGGCGTGCCAGGTCGGCGGGGGTCAGTGCGCGGTGGTCGCTGTCGAAGGCGCCGAGCAGGGCGAAGGCCCGGTCGATCACCGGCTGGCCCGAGGCGGGTCTGCCGCCGCGCCTGCGCGGGGCCGCGGGCCCGGTGGCGGAATCAGGCTCTGGCGGGCGGGGCCGCGGAGTCGCCCGTGTCCCCGTCCTCCCGCCAGGTGGCGCCGGCCGCCTCTTCTTCCGATGTTTCATTCATTGGCACAGCCCGTGCAGATGAGTGGTCACGTCACTGGGTTCGCAGAGTACGCACCGCCCGCACCGCACGGGCACTGATCGAGGAGCGAACCATGCCCCCATCCGGACCGGTCGGCCCGACCGCCGCCACCGCGCTCACGGGCGCCGGCGCGCAGGCCGGCCTCGTGGACGTCCACGCCCACTTCTTACCGACCGCTACGTCGCCGACGCGCGTGCGGCGGGTGTCGAGCACCCCGACGGGATGCCCTGCTGGCCCGAGTGGTCGCCGGAGCAGCACCTCGAACTGATGCGCCGTGGCGGGATCACCAAGTCGTACTTGTCGATCTCCTCGCCGGGCGTGCACTTCGGCGACGACGCCGCGGCCCGCCTACTGGCCCGCGAGGTCAACGCGTACGGCGCTGAGATCCGCGATGCACACCCGGACCGGTTCGGACTCTTCGCCGCGCTGCCGCTGCCCGACGTCGACGGCGCGCTGGACGAGGCCGCGCACGCGCTCGACGTGCTCGGCGCCGACGGCGTCGTCGTGTAGACAAAACACCACGGCGTGTACCCGGGCGACACGCGCCTGGAGCCGCTGTGGCGGGAACTGGACCGGCGCGGGGCGCTCGTGTTCATGCACCCCACCTCGCCGCCGCACGCCGGCGAGCCGGCGTGCGGCGGCGCCCGATGCTGGAATTCCTCTTCGACACCGCCCGCGCCGCCGGTGACCTGTTGTTCAGTGGCGTCCTGGCGCGCACCCCGAACATCCGCTGGGTCCTGACGCACGGCGGTGGCGCGCTGCCGCTGCTCGCCGACCGGATGGAGCTCTTCCGTGCGCACTTCGGCACCGGGCCCGTGGGCGCTCCGACGGCCGTAGAACAGTTGGGTGCCCTCTGGTACGACATGGCGGGCACCCCTTTTCCGCGGCAGATGCCTGCCTTCGAGGCGGCGTTCGGCACCGACCGGCTTCTGTACGGCAGCGATTACTGCTGGACGCCCACGTTCGCTGCTCTGGAGCAGATCGCGTCCGTCGACGCGGCCGTGCAGCCCTCGCCCACCGACACATGGCGCGCGCTGACGACCCGCAACGCGCAGCGCCTTCTCCGGCCGGGAAGACCGCACAAGCAGCAGGGCCAGTGACCGCGGGAAGCACACAGGGCACGGCGGCACACAGTGACAGGGAGCACAGTTGCACAGCGGACATTTACGGTCATGTGACCCCGGATGCTGGTGGCAGACTGAGGTTCGTGATGGATCAGGTGCTGTCGGGCGCTAGCGTGGTCGGTGCTGACCAGTTGGACCGTGCTGGTCCGGTGCTGACTACAGGAGTCGAGTAGGGGGAAACATGCAGGTCGGAGCGGCGTCTTGAGGATTCTCCACACATCCGACTGGCACCTGGGCCGCTCGTTCCACCGCGTGAACATGCTCGACGCCCAGGCCGACTTCGTCGCCCACCTCGTCGCCACGGCCCGCGAGCGCAGCGCGGACGCGGTGGTCGTGTCGGGTGACGTGTACGACAGGGCGGTCCCGCCCCTCGCGGCCGTGGAGCTGTACGACGACGCGCTGCACCGCCTCGCCGAGCTCGGCGTGCCCACCGTGATGATCTCCGGGAACCACGACTCGGCGCGCCGCCTCGGCGTCGGCGCGGGGCTCATCGGCCGGGCCGGCATCCACCTGCGGACGCAGCCGTCCCGCTGCGCCGAGCCGATCGTGCTGCCGGACGCCCACGGCGACGTCGCGTTCTACGGACTTCCCTACCTCGAACCGGCGCTGGTGAAGGACGAGTTCGGGGTGGCGAAGGCCGGGCACGAGCAGGTGCTCGCCGCCGCCATGGAGCGGGTCCGGGCCGACCTCGCGGAGCGCCCGGCGGGCACCAGATCGGTCGTCCTCGCGCACGCGTTCGTGACCGGCGGCGCGCCCAGCGACAGCGAGCGGGACATTACGGTCGGTGGTGTCTCGGCGGTGCCGTCCGGCGTCTTCGACGGGGTGGACTACGTGGCGCTCGGACATCTGCACGGCAGCCAGGTCATCAGCGACCGGGTCCGCTACTCGGGCTCTCCGCTGCCGTACTCCTTCTCGGAGGCCGACCACCGCAAGAGCATGTGGCTGATCGACCTCGATGCCGACGGCGCGGTCACGGCCGAGCGGCTCGACTGCCCCGTGCCGCGCCCGCTGGCCCGCCTCCGCGGCGACCTCGAAGAGCTCCTCGACGACCCGGCCCTCGCGCGGCACGAGGGGTCGTGGGTGGAGGCGACGCTCACGGACGCGATCCGGCCCGACGACCCGATGGCCCGCCTCACCGACCGCTTCCCGCACACCCTCAGCCTGCTCTTCGACCCGCGCCGCACGGACGAGGAGGAACCGGACACCAGCTACGCCGAGCGCCTCAAGGGGCGCGACGACCACGAGATCGCGGAGGACTTCGTGACCCACGTCCGGGGCGCGGGGCCCGACGAGAGCGAGCGGGCGGTGCTGCGGGCGGCGTTCGACGCCGTGCGCGCGGACGACGTGGTGCGCGAGGTGGCGCGTTGAGGCTGCACACGCTCACCATCACAGCGTTCGGTCCCTTCGGAGCCACGCAGAAGGTCGACTTCGACGACTTGTCGGCAGCCGGCCTCTTCCTCCTCCACGGACCGACCGGCGCGGGCAAGACCTCCGTCCTCGACGCGGTCTGCTACGCGCTGTACGGGTCCGTGCCCGGTGCCCGGCAGGGCAGCGGCGGCCAGGGGCAGAACCTGCGCAGCGATCATGCCGAGGCGGGCGTGCGCACGGAGGTCACGCTCGACCTGACCGTCGCGGGCCGCCGCCTGGAGCTCACCCGGCAGCCGCCGCACCTGCGCCCCAAGAAGCGCGGCACCGGCTTCACCACGGAGAAGGCGCAGAGCTGGCTGCGCGAGTACGACGCCGTGGCGGGGAAGTGGAAGGACCTCAGCCGCTCCCACCAGGAGATCGGCGAGGAGATCACGCAGCTGCTCGGCATGAGCAAGGACCAGTTCTGCCAGGTGGTCCTCCTCCCGCAGGGGGACTTCGCGCGCTTCCTGCGGGCCGACGCGGAGGCCCGCGGCAAGCTGCTCGGCCGCCTCTTCGACACGCACCGGTTCGCCGCCGTGGAGCAGCGGCTGGCGGAGGACCGCAAGGCCGCGCAGAAGCAAGTGGCCGCGGGGGACGCGGAGTTGCTGGCCGACGCGCACCGTATGCAGCAGGCGGCGGGGGCCGTCGTGGAGCTGGACCCCGTGGACGCGGCGCCGGGCGACCCCGGTACCGCGGACGCCGTCCTGACGTGGGCGGCCACCGCCCGTTCGACGGCGCGCGAGCACTTCACGCACGCCCATATCGCCCTGGACGCGGCCGAGTCGGCGCGGATCGCGGCGCAGCGCGAGCTGTCCGGGGCGACGGAGACGCACCGCCTGCAACGCCGTTTCGCGCAGGCCCGCGACCGCCAGGCGACCCTGGACGAGCGCGCCGAGGAACACCGCGCCGTCCAGACCCGCATGGACCGCGCCCGCAAGGCGGCGACGGTGGAGCCGGCGCTGGCCCTCCGGGAGGAAGCGGAGGCGGCGCACCGGGCGGCCCTGACGGAGGACCGTCGGGCCCGCCAGGAACTGAGGGCGGCATGGCCGGAGAGCACGCCCCGGCCGGGCGGCGGCTCGGCCGGGCTGGGCGACGCGGACGCGGCCGAAGACACTGACGGCCGGGTGGCGGAGTCGGACGAGGAGAGCACGGAGGCGCCCTTCCCGGCGTCGACCGACGCCGGTTCCGGTCCGGATGCCGAGTCGCCGTACGGGTCGGCCACCGACGCGGACGGCCGGTCGGCCGGGGCGCACGACGCCGGTTCCGGTCCCGGTGCCGAGTCGTCATACGCGGACGACGCCGACGCCGGTATCCCGACCTCACCCGAGGCGCTCACCGAGGCCGCTCGGCGTGTCGCTCATGAGCTTGGGGGGCTCGACGCGGCGCGCCGGGCCGAGCGGCGGCTCGCAGAGCTGACGCGGGAGCGTGCCGAACTCGACCGTGAGGAGCGCTCCGACGGTGACCTGCTCGCCGACACCGAAGGCTGGCTCGACGGCTGGGACGGCCGGCGCGCCGACCTCCAGGCCCGGGTCGACGCGGCGCAGGAGGCCACGGCCCGCGCCGAACACCTCGCGGGCCAGCTCGAACCGGCCCGCAAGCAGGCCCGCGCCGCCGTCGAGCGCGACCGGCTCGCCGAGCGGGCGGACTCCGCCGACGCCGACGCGCTGCGCGCCCGCGAGCGCTCGGCCGCCGCGCACGAGCACTGGCTCGGCCTGAAGGAGCAGCGACTGCGCGACGTCGCCGCCGAACTCGCCGAGGCCCTCGTCGACGGCGAACCCTGCACCGTCTGTGGCGCCAGCGAACACCCCGCGCCCATGCGCAAGTCCGAGGGGCACGTCGACCGGGCGGCCGAGGAGGCCGCGCTCGCCGCCTACCGCGCCGCCGACACCCGCCGCACCGAGGCGGAGCGCGCCCTGGGCGGCGTACGGGAGGAGTTGGCGGCGGCGAAGGCCGCGGCAGGGGAGGAGCCCGCCGCGCAGCTCGCCGAGGTGGCCCGGGATTGGGCGGAGCGACACGCCGAGGCACACGCCCTCGCGGCCACCGCACACCCCGCGCGTGAGGCCCTCGACCGCGCTGAGAGCGAGCACGATCGTCGCCTCGCCGCCCGCCAGGAGGCGGCGCAGCGGACGGCGGTCCGGACCTCCCTGCGTGAGGCCCTGGATCGTGAACAGGTCGGTCTGGACCGGGAGTTGGCGCAGGCGCGCGGCGGCGCGGAGAGCGTCGAGGCGCGCGCGGGACAGCTGGAGCGCCGCGCCGAGCTGCTCAACGGCGCCGCCGACGCGGCCCGTGCCGTCGAGGACACGGCGCGGCGGCTCAAGGACGCGGACGCGCGACTCGCCGACGCCGCGTTCCGGGCCGGGTTCGACACACCGCAGGCGGCGGCCGCCGCCCTGCTCGACGACGACCGGCACCGAGAGCTCCAGCACCGCCTGGACGCACGGCAGTCGGAGGAGGCGGCCGTCCGCGCGGTGCTCGCCGAGGAGGACACCGCCGAGGCTGCCCGCAGACCGGCGGCCGACGTCGCCGCCGCCCAGACGGCCGCGCAGGCCGCCGACGCGCGCGTGCGCACGGCCGGATCCGCGCGCGACGCGGCACAGCGCCGCTGCGCCGAACTCGACCGGCTCTCGAACCGCGCCGCCACCGAGGCCCGCCGCCTCGGCCCGCTGCGCGAGACGTACGACCGGGTGGCCCGCCTCGCCTCCCTCGCGGCCGGCACCGCCGCGGACAACGAGCGCAAGATGCGCCTGGAGTCGTACGTGCTGGCCGCCCGACTGGAACAAGTGGCGGCAGCGGCGACCGCCCGTCTGCGCCGCATGTCGTCGGGCCGCTACACCCTGGTGCACTCCGACTCCCTCGCGGGACGCGGCCGTTCGGGTCTCGGACTGCACGTGGTGGACGCGTGGACGGGCCGCGAGCGCGACACGGCGACGCTCTCCGGCGGCGAGACCTTCTTCGCCTCGCTCGCCCTGGCGCTCGGCCTCGCCGACGTCGTCACGGACGAGGCGGGCGGCGTCCGCCTCGACACTCTCTTCATCGACGAGGGCTTCGGCAGCCTGGACGACCAGACCCTCGACGAGGTCCTCGACGTCCTCGACTCCCTGCGCGAGCGGGACCGCAGCGTGGGCATCGTCAGCCACGTCGGCGACCTGCGCCGCCGCGTGCACGCGCAGTTGGAGGTCGTGAAGGGGCGGGACGGCTCGATGGTGCGCCAGCGTGGGGTCCCCGGGGCGTAAAAAGACCCGCGCCGTTCCCGGGCGAAGAGGCCGGGAACGGCGCGGGGTGTCACCGCACGGGGGCAGGTGTCACTTGTTGATGCAGGCGTTGCCGAAGGCCGGGTTGAGCAGGCCGACGACGTCGACGCTGTTGCCGCAGGCGTTGACCGGGACGTGGACCGGGACCTGGAACACGTTGCCGGAGACCACACCGGGCGAATTCTGAGCCACGCCAAACGGGTCGGTGTCCGCGGCGGCCAGACCTGCGGTTCCGAGGACGACGATGCCGGCCGCAGCTGCCGTGAGACCCAGCTTGATCATGGACGTCATGAAGACTCCTTGAGTGAGACGGAGGGAAGACGGATATGCGTTCCGTCACCACCCAGGCACTCACAGTTTTCGCCGGCCCGCCTCTCGGGAGGTCCGATCGCGGGGCGCCCGGCAGGTCAGCCCGGCACATCAGCCCACCCATCGGCCCGCCCGCTCGGCGCGCCTGCCCACCGCGGCAAGGCGGCGGACCATCAGCGCGCGGTGCCCGCCCGAGCCGATCACCAGGAGCCGGTAGCCGCGGCCGAGCGGTCCGGGAAATGCCGCGTACGTACGGGCGCGCACCACGGTGCCGCCGGGGAGCTCGGACAGGTCGAGGGTCAGCTCGTAGCGCGAGTAGAAGTGACGTCCGGCGAGGCGGACCGAGCGGCCGGGGACCGCCTCGGCCACCGCGAAGCCCGGCACCGTCGAGCCCTCGGTGAACGGCGCCCCGCGGGAGCGCGACGGCTTCGCGCCGATGAACCGCGCGTACGCCTCGAAGATCCGGCCGCCGGTGCCGCCGAACTCGGCGGCCAGTACCGGCCACACCCGCTCGGCGGGTGCGTCGACCACGATCCGGTGCTCGTCGACGAAGGGCGGGCGGGGCGGTGCGGCGGCGCGGGCGACGGGGGCTGCGTCCATGAAATCAGCATAGGCGGACGGGAATTCGGTTCAGTGCGAAGGGGGCGATCGGGCATGATCCGGGGCATGCCCAAACTTCCCCACCCCACCCCGGCCGAACTCCGCCGCGACCCCCTCCCGCTGCGTGGCCGCACCGCGCTCGTCACCGGCGCGAGCCGGCGCGGCGGCATCGGATTCGCCGTGGCCCGCCGGCTCGCCGCGTACGGGGCGAGCGTGTATCTGCACCACCACGTGGCGCACGACGAGGCGATGCCGTGGGGCGCGGACGGGCCCGCCGACGTGGCCCACGCCGTGCGCGCCGTGTGCGGCGATCCGGACGCCGTCGTGGCGCACGGCCCGGCCGACCTCACCGACCGCGATGCCCCGGCGCGTCTGATCCGGGACGCCGCCGACGCCCTGGGCGGGCGGCTCGACATCGTCGTCGCCAACCACGCCCTCAGCGGCGGGGACGGCACGCTCGACACCATCGACGCCGCGATGCTGGACGCCCATTGGGCCGTCGACGCCCGCTCCGTGGTGCTGCTCGTCCAGGCCTACGCCCGCCACCGGGCCGCCGCCACGAACGAGGCGGGGACCGGTGGCCGCGTCGTCATGATGACCTCCGGTCAGGACATCGCCGACGGCATGCCGGGCGAGATCGCGTACGCCCTCCAGAAGGGCGCGCTCGCGTCGATCACACGCTCCCTCGCCACGACCCTCGCCCCGCGGTTCGTGACCGTGAACACCGTCAACCCCGGCCCTGTGGACACCGATTACCTCGACGGGGAGGCGTACGAGTCCATCGCCGAGCTGTTTCCCGCCAAGCGGTGGGGCATGCCCGACGATCCGGCGCGGCTCATCGCGTGGCTGGCCACGGACGAGGCAATGGGGTCTCCCCTGCTCGAACGTAGTTGAGAGCTTGGGGAAGGATCACCGGGCAGGTCATCGGCTCCGAGGGCGGCTTCCGCCGAACTGCCTTCTAGCCACTACAACTTGGAGAGCTCGTCCACCAGGTCGTCGAGCCCCAGCGACCCCTGCGACAGCGCCGCCATGTGCCACGCCTTCGCGTCGAAGGCGTCCCCGTGCGCGGCCTGCGCGCCCGCGCGGCCGAGGAGCCAGGCCCGCTCGCCCAGCTTGTAGCCGATCGCCTGGCCCGGGATCGACAGATACCGGGTCAGCTCGCTCTCCACGAAGTCCGCGGGGCGGCTGCTGTGCGCGCCGAAGAACTCCTGGGCGAGTTCGGGCGTCCAGCGCTCGCCGGGGTGGAACGGCGAGTCCGCCGGGATCTCGAGCTCCAGGTGCATGCCGATGTCGACGATGACCCGGCAGGCCCGCATCATCTGGGCGTCGAGGTAGCCGATGCGGGTCTCCGCGTCGGTGAGGAAGCCCAGTTCGTCCATCAGCCGCTCCGCGTACAGGGCCCAGCCCTCCGCGTTCGCGGAGACGATGCCGAGCGTGGCCTGGTAGCGCGAGAGGTCACCGGCGACATGGGCCCACTGGGCGAGCTGGAGGTGGTGGCCCGGCACGCCCTCGTGGTACCAGGTGGACACCAGGTCGTAGACGGGGAACCGGGTCTGACCCATCGTCGGCAGCCACGTGCGGCCCGGGCGCGAGAAGTCCTCCGAGGGCGGGGTGTAGTACGGCGCCGCCGCGCTGCCTGCCGGGGCGATGCAGGACTCCACCCGCCTTACCCGGTCCGCGAGTTCGAAGTGGGTGCCGTCGAGCGCGCCGATGGCCCCGTCCATCAGCTTCTGGAGCCACCGCCGCACCTCGTCGACGCCCTCGATGTGCCGACCGTGCTCGTCGAGGTGCGCGAGCGCCACCCACGGAGTCGCGGCGCCGGGCAGGATCTTCTCGGCCTCCGTACGCATCTCGGCGAGCAGCCGGTGGAACTCGCTCCAGCCGTACGCGTACGCCTCGTCCAGGTCGAGGTCCGTGCCGTTGTAGTAGCGCGACCAGCGCGCGTAGCGCTCGCGGCCCACCACGTTCGACGCGCCCTCGACGGCGGGCGCGTACACGTCCCGCATCCAGTCGCGCAGCTCGACGGTCGCGGCGTCCGCGGTGCGTGCCGCCTCCGTCAGCTCGGCGCGCAGCGCCTCGGGGCCCGCGGCCGCGAACTCCTCGAACCAGCCCTGCCACTCGTCGAGTTGGCCGACGAACGTCTCGGTCGGCCGCGGCGCCGCGTGCAGCTTGCGGTCCAGGCCGAGCGCGAGCGTCTCCCGGTAGCCGGCGAACGCCGCAGGCACCGCGCGCAGCCGCTGGGCGATCGCCGCCCAGTCCTCGTCGGCGTCGGTCGGGGTGACCGTGAACACCTCGCGCACATTGTGGATCGGGGAGCCGAGGTTGGAGACCTCGCGCAGGTGCTCGTCCGCCTCGTGCACCGCGAGCGTGGCGGTCAGGCGCTCGCGCAGCAGCCGCGCGCAGCGCCGCTCGACGTCGCTGTCGGCGCCGGGCGCGCGCTCCGCCTCGTCGAGCCGGGCGAGCGTCGCGCGCGCGAGGTCCGCGGCGGCGGCGAGACCGCTGGGGGAGAGGTCGGGCAGCTTGCTGTGGGACTCCCGGACGCCCAGGAAGGTGCCTTCGACGGGATCGAGGGCGACCATGGCGTCGACGAAGGCGTCGGCGACCTGTCGGGGCAGTCGGACGGTGGGGGGCTGGGAGCTCGCGGTGTGTGGCATGCGACACATCCTCGTACGAGTCAGGGGGCCGCGTCACCAAGATTCGCCGCGGGCGGAAGCAGCGGCCCGCACTCCCACTGCTGGAAGATCAACCGGGTCTCGACGCGCGCCACTTCGGGGCGCGACGTGAACGCGTCGAGCACCAGTCGCTGCAGGTCGGCCATGTCGTGCACGGCGACCTGCACCAGGTAGTCGTCGGGCCCCGTCAGATGGAACACGGTGCGGGCCTCGGGCAGCGCGCGGACCCGCTCCACGAACGGCCCGACGAGCTCCCTGCGGTGCGGGCGCACCTGCACCGAGAGCAGCGCCTCCAGGCCGCGGCCCAGCTTGGCCGGGTCGAGCCGCAGCACATGCCCGAGGATCACGCCGCCGCGCCGCAGCCGGTTCACCCGGTCCAGACACGTGGAGGGCGCGACGCCCACCTGCGCCGCCAGGTCCCGGTACGTGGTGCGGGCGTCGTTCTGCAACAGCCGCAGTATGTCCAGGTCGACCGGATCGAGTACGACGGAGTCGGTCATTCGCCGAACGTAGCACGGGAGTTGAACCACGGGTCCCGCCCGTTGTTCAGGATGCCGACCATGGATACGCACTGGGACATGAGCGGTGCCCGCACCCGGGCCTTCGCCACCGAAGCCGTGCACGCGGGCCGCGACGACCTCGCCGCCCTCGGCCTGCACGCCCCGCCCCTCGACCTGTCCACCACCTACCCGTCGTACGACACCCGCGGCGAGGCCGCCCGCGTCGACGCGTTCGCCGCCGACGGCGCCCTCGACGACGGGCCGCCCGTCTACGGCCGCCTCGGCAACCCGACCGTCGCCCGCTTCGAGACCGCCCTCGCCCGCCTCGAAGGCACGGACAGCGCGGTCGCGTTCGCCAGCGGCATGGCCGCGCTGACGGCCGTCCTGCTGGTACGTCTCGGGGCGGGTCTGCGCCATGTCGTCGCGGTCCGCCCGCTGTACGGGTGCAGCGACCACCTGCTGACGGCGGGCGCGCTCGGCTCCGAGGTGACGTGGGTCGACCCGGCGGGGATCGCGGAGGCGATACGTGCCGACACCGGCCTCGTCGTGGTGGAGTCACCCGCCAACCCGACGCTCGCCGAGGTCGATCTGGCGGCCGTCGCGCACGCCTGCGGCTCGGTCCCGCTGCTCGTCGACAACACGTTCGCGACACCCGTGCTGCAACGCCCCGCCCAGAGCGGCGCCCGGCTCGTCCTGCACAGCGCCACGAAGTACATCGGCGGACACGGGGACGTCCTCGGCGGCGTCGTGGCCTGCGACGAGGTGCTCGCGCGCGAGCTGCGCAAGGTGCGGTTCGCGACCGGCGGCGTGCTGCACCCGCTGGCCGGCTATCTGCTGCTGCGCGGCCTTTCGACCCTGCCGGTACGCGTGCGTGCCGCGTCCGCGACGGCCGCGGAGCTCGTCCGGCGGCTCGCTGCCGACCCGCGCGTCACCCGCGTCCACTACCCGCGGATCGGCGGCGCCATGGTCGCCTTCGAGGTCGCGGGCGACCCGCACGCGGTGACCGCCGGGGTCGAACTGATCACCCCGGCGGTCAGCCTCGGCAGCGTCGACTCACTGATCCAGCACCCGGCCTCGATCAGCCACCGCGTGGTCGCCGCCGACGACCGCAGGGCCGCGGGCGTGAGCGACCGGCTGCTGCGGCTCTCGGTCGGCCTGGAGGACGTCGAGGACCTGTGGGCGGACCTGGACCGGGCGCTGGGCGCGGGGGCGGCCGGGTCCGGCGCCGGGGCCGCCCGCACGGTCAGCGGTGCTGCTCGGCCCGCTCGTACGCGTCCTCGTTCGCGGACGGGCGCGGGGACGCCACCGGCGCCGCATCGAGCCGGGCGGTGATCACCAGCGTGCCCTCCTCGATCTGGTAGTCGAGGGGTAGACCGAGGCCGCGCATCGCCGCGACCATGCCCGTGTTGGCCGACCGCGTCACCGCGTACACGCTGGCGCAGCCCGCCTCGACCGCCATGGAGACCAGGCGGTCGAGGAGTTCGGCGCCGATGCCGCGGCGCTGCCAGTCGTCCTCCACGAGCAGCGCGACCTCGGTCTCGTCGCCGTCCCACAGCAGATGCCCGAGGGCCACGATCCGCCCCGAGGCGGTCTGCGCGGCCAGGGTGCGGCCGAAGCGCGGGCTCAGGAGGTGGTTGAGATAGCGGTCCGCGTCGGCGACCGGACCGTGGTAGCGACTGCCCAACGTGGCCTGCGAGCACCGTTCGTGCATCGCCTTCGACAGGGTGAGGTCGCCGATGGCGGCGCGCCGCACCGTGATGTCGTTGCCCTCGGGCAGCGTCAGGACGTCCTGGGCACCCGGCACCCGCGGGCCGAGCCGGCTGTCCAGCTCCACCAGGGCGCGGGCACGCGCGAACTCGGTGGGGGTGAAGGGCAGTTGTGGCCGCTCCACCACGATGACCCCGCCCTCCGGGGTACGCAGCCGCAGCACCGTGTCGTCGAAGCCGCCCTCGACCGGCGCGCCGGACGGGGCGGCGGCCTTCGCGGGCAGCTGTTTGATGGTGCAGCGGCCCAGCAACTGGCGCAGCGCGAGCGGGAGTTCGGCCGCGTCCAGGGCCGTGCGGGTGGCGAGGCCGAGGATGCGGGTGGGGGCGTCCACCAGGTCGTGGGCGTCCGCCCGCTCGACCCAGGTGTCGGCGCCGCCCGCGCCCGCGACGGCCCCGGCCAGCTCGCCCGAGGTCAGCTCCTCGGGTGCGCGCAGCAGGAACTCGTCCACGGTGCCCTCGGCCAGCGGGTGCGTTTGCAGGCTCAGGATGTCGACCCGTTCGCGGGCGAGCACCGTGCACAGCGCCGCCAGCGAACCGGGCTGGTCCCGCACGGTCGTCCGCATCCGCCACAGCGCGCTGCTCGCCGGGTCGAGCGGCCCGGCCGCGGCCTCGGGGGAGGCGGGCGGCCGGGCGCCGGTATCCGCCGTCGGTGGCGCGTGCTCCTTGCGTTCTGTCCGCAGCACGCGGATCCCGGCGACGGCAACGGCGAGCAGGGCCGCCGCGCAGCAGAGGACAACAGTGACAACTTGCGTATCATTACTCATGAGTCCACTGTGCAGGACCGGTGTTGCGTGATCACAAACGCTTTGTGACCGACGGGTTAAGCGTGCCTATGTCTGTTTTTGGCTGCTGGGCCTCGGCGGGGTCACTGCCCCACATCACTGCCCCACCCGCCCCGGCTGCAACGTCTGGGCGAACAGCACGTCGCCGCCCTCCTGCCGCAGCCGTACGGTGAGTTCCCCGCTGCCGCCGTCGATCTCGACCTCGCCGAAGTACGGCGGGGTCTCGGCCGGCGAGGTGTTGTTCCGGTCCGGCGCTTTGATGAAGACCTGCCGCGGGCCGAGCGTCCCGTCCAGTTTCAGCGCCTTGAACCCGCCCGCTGCCAGCGGCCCGGACACGAACTCCCAGAACGGCTCGAAGTCCTTGAACGCCGCGTTCGACGGCTCGTAGTGCTGCGCCGACGTGTAGTGCACATCGGTCGTCAGCCACAGGGTGCCGGTGATCCGCTCGTGCTTGATGTGCCGTAGCAGCTCGGCCAGTTGCAGCTCACGCCCGAGCGGCGCGCCCGGGTCGCCCTGCGCCACCGCCTCGAAGTTCGTGCCGTCCGGGACGACGAGCCCCAGCGGCATGTCGGAGGCGATCACCTTCCACACGGCGCGCGAGCGCGACAGCTCCCGCTTCAGCCACGCGAGCTGCTCGGCGCCGAGGATGCCGGTGGCGTCCTCGGTCTGCCGCCCCGGCGAGTTGGCGTTGCGGTACGTCCGCATGTCGAGCACGAACACGTCGAGCAGCGGCCCCTGCCGCAGCACGCGGTACACGCGCCCCTCGGAGTCGCCCGGCGGCAGCGTGGAGATCGGGAAGTACTCGCTGAACGCGCGCAGCGAGCGGGCCGACAGCACGTCGACGTTCTTCTCGGTGTAGCGCTCGTCGGTCAGGATCTGGCCCGGGTACCAGTTGTTGTGCACCTCGTGGTCGTCCCACTGCGTGATCGTGGGGATCTGCGCGTTGAAGCGGCGCAGGTTCTCGTCGAGCAGGTTGTAGCGGAACGCGCCGCGGAACTCGTCCAGCGTCTCGGCGACCTTGGACTTCTCCTCGGTGGTCACATTGCGCCACACCCGCCCGTCCGGCAGCGTCACGCTGGGCAGGATCGGGCCGTCGGCGTAGATGTTGTCGCCGCTGCACAGGAAGAAGTCCGGGTCGAGGGCGCGCATGTCCTCGTACACGCGGTAGCCGCCGCGGTCCGGGTTGATGCCCCAGCCCTGCCCGGCGATGTCACCGGACCACAGGAATCGCACCCCGTCCCGGCGCGACACGGACGCCGTGCGGAAGGTCCCCTCGACGGGCTCGCCGGTGCGCCGCGGGTCGTCCGGGTCGGCGAGCCGCACCCGGTAATGGATCTGCTCGCCGGGCGGCAGGCCGCGCAACCGGGTCGTCCCGGTGAAGTCGGTGTCGGGACCGATCAGCGGCCCCCGCCATCTGGTGAGGTTCTTGAACGACTCGGTGGCCGAGGTCTCCACGACCATCCGCGCCGGCCGGTCCGAGCGCACCCACACGAGGCCGGAGTGCGCGCCCACATCGCCCGCCTGGACGCCCCAGCCGGCCTTCGGCCGCCCGGACAGCGCGAACGCGGGCGCGGCGGCCCCGCCGACGGCCGGCAGGGCCAGGGCCGCGGACGTGGCGAGCGCGCCGCGCAGCACTCCGCGGCGGCCGGGCCGGGAACTCTGTGGACGGTCTGACATGGACGCCTCCAGTGACGGTCTCGACGACAGCACGGTGCCATGGCCTGCGCGCGGCGCCGCGCTGCCACTCCTACTGCGGCGCCACGGCGCACACGCGAACCCCAAGTGAACAACTGTCCCCACCGTCAAGGGAACCGGGCGCACGTGACGGCCTGTGCCAACAGGCGTACCCCTTCGGTGATGCGGGGCGGGGGCAGGTGTGCGTAGCCGATCACCAGGGACAGGCCGTCGCCCGAGTCGCCGCCGTAGTGCTCCAGCGGACGCACGGACACCCCGGCGGACGCGCAGCGGTCCAGGAGTTCGCGCCGCGGGCCGAAGCCGTCGGGGAGCGTGGCGATGGTCTGCAGGCCCGCCGCGATGCCGGAGACCTCGGTGCCGGGCAGGTGGTCGTGCAGTGCCGTCACGAGGGCGTCGCGGTGTTCCTTGTACGCGCGTTGGCAGCGGCGCAGGTGGCGGTCGTAATCGCCGCGTTCGACGAAGCGGGCGAGCACCGCCTGGTCGAGGGCCGGGTTGCCGAGGTCCATGTAGCGTTTGCGCGCGACGACGTCGCCGGTCAGCGCGTCCGGCACGATCAGCCAACCGAGCCGAAGGCCCGGCGCCAGCGACTTGCTGACCGACCCGGTGTACGCGACGTGTTCGGGGTCGAGCCCCTGGAGCGCGCCCACGGGGGCGCGGTCGTAGCGGAAGTTGCCGTCGTAATCGTCCTCCACGACCAGACCATCCAACTGTCGTGCCCAGGTGAGAAGTTGGGCCCGGCGGGGCGCCGAGCAGGCGATGCCGGACGGGAAGTGGTGCGACGGTGTCGTGATCACCGTGCGGACCCCCGACTCCCGCAGCGGCCCCATGGCGAGCCCCTCGTCGTCCATCGGCAGGCGCACCGCCCGTGCGCCCACGGTCGCGAACAGGTCCTCGTACTGCGGGCTGCCGGGGCTCTCCACACCGATGCCGTGCTGCCCGCGCGCGCGGAGCACGATGCCGAGCAGCGTCACCGCCTGCGTCACCTCTGAGCACACGATGATGCGTTCCGGGTCCGCCACCACGCCGCGCCGTCGGGTGAGCAGTTCGGCGAGGGCCGTCCGCAGGCGGGGGAGGCCGCGCGGGTCCGGGTAGCCGAGGGCGGTGCTCGCCGTGCCGGTGCTGCGCCCGCTCGGCCCCCGGCTGCTGTCCTGCGCGGTGTGCGGGAGCGCCGCGGTGGAGGCGGCCGTCGCCGGGATCGTCGTGGACGGCGGCTCCTGGCTGCGCAGGCCGGACGGCGCCGAGTTCGCGGCCCTTGCGTGGCAGGCAGTGGTCGTCACGGTCGTCGGCTTCGTGTGCTGGTACATGGGCATGCAGCGGATCGGCGCCGAGCGGGCCACGCTGTTCTCGGGGCTCGTCCCCGTCGCGGCGGCCTTTACTGCGCCGCTGGTCGGCGCCGGGACGTACGGCATCGCCCAGGGCGCGGGCAGCGCGCTCGTCGCCGCCGGGGTCGCCCTGGGCTCGGGGGTGTTCGCCGGCCGCTCCGCCGCCGCGAACGGGAGCTCAGCGGCTGCCGTCGAGGATCACTCGCGCCACCAGCGCCGGGTCGTCGTTCATCGGGACGTGCCCGCAGCCGGGAAGCCTGACCAGGCGGGCTCCCGGGATGACCTGCTTGGCGCGGACGCCCTGACGGCGCACGAGGAGGCGGTCCCTGGCGCCCCACGCGATCGTGACCGGCAGCTCCTGGATGTCGTCCCGGAACAGCACCGAACGACCGGCCTCCAGCGTCTCCCGGAACCCGGTGGCCTCCCGCAGGGCGATCGTCTCCGCGACGACCGCCTCGGGTGAACGGCGGCCGGGCCGCGCGTAGATGGTGCTCGTGAGCGCCGCGCGCCCCGCCGCGGAGCGGGACAGCCGCTCGATCACCGGCACCGGCATGGCCCGCGCGCCCGCCCGCATCGCGAGCAGCGTCCCGAAGGCGTAGCGCCGCTCCGCGCCGGTCCAGAACCCGGCAGGGGAGAGCGCCGTGATGGAGCGCACGCGCTTCTCCCGGCCGAGGTCGAGGGCGAGCAGCCCGCCCAGCGAGTTCCCCGCCACGTGCGGCCGCTCGATCCCGAGATGGCGGCAGAACGCGTCGAGGACGGGGACCACGCCGGCCAGGTCGTACGCGAGACCGTCCGGCAGTGCGGGGGATTTGCCGAAGCCCGGCAGGTCGACCGCGATCACGTCCCGCTCGGCCGCGAGGATCGGCAGCACGGGCTGCCAGGCCTCCCAGTGGTGCCCGATCCCGTGCAGCAGAAGCAGCGGCTCGCCGGTGCCCGCGCGCTCGTACGCGAGGCGCACGGTGCGGGGGCCTCCGGCGGTCTCGATGCTGAAGGACGCCTCTGTCGCCATGTCGCTCGCTCCCTGTCCCCGCCACGCCGCGACGGTCTCCTTAGACTCCTTGTCAGCAACAATTACCGCTCAGTAGGGCTCAGTTCAAGAGGCGTAGCCGAAGTAGTGCGGCGCCCGCTGGACAGCGCCCGCCGTGTCCTATGGGATGGGTGGGTGGCCACCGATACAGAGATCGATGACTTCGAAGACCATCGCCCCGTCCTGATGGGCGTGGCCTACCGCATGCTGGGCCGCGTCGCCGACGCCGAGGACGTGGTGCAGGACGCCTGGCTGCGCTGGTCCCGCGCGGACCGCGCCGACGTCCGCGAACCGCGCGCCTACTTGGTACGTGTCACCACCCGGCTCGCCATCGACCGGCTGCGCCAGGTCCAGTCGCGCCGCGAGTCCTACGTGGGTCCGTGGCTGCCCGAGCCGCTCGTCACCGACTTCGGGCCCACCGTGCCCGACACCGCCGAGCAGGCCGTGCTCGCCGACTCCGTCTCGCTCGCGGTGCTCGTCGTCCTGGAGTCCCTCTCGCCGCTGGAGCGCGCGGTGTTCGTGCTGCGGGAGGCCTTCGGCCTGACCTACGCGGAGATCGCCGGGACCCTGGAGCGCGGCGAGGCCGCCGTGCGGCAACTCGCCGTACGCGCGCGCAAGCACGTGGACGAGCGCAGGCCCCGCTTCGACGTCGACCCGGCCCAGCAGCGCGACCTCACCGAGCGCTTCCTGGCCGCCGCGACCGAGGGCGATCTCGACGGGCTGATGGCGATGCTCGCCCCGGACGCCCGGCTCGTCGGCGACAGCGGCGGCAAGGCCAGGGCGCCGCTGCGGGTCATCGAGAGCGCCGACAAGGTGGGCCGGTTCGTGCAGGGCGCCGTGCGGCAGGGCGGGGCCGAGGGGTTCGAGCTGCGCATCGTGGAGTTCAACGGCACCCTCGGTGTGCTCGTCACCGGGAACGGGAAGCCGGACGCCGTCCTCCAACTCGGCGTGCACGACGGCCGGATCCAGCAGATCTACATCGTGCGCAACCCGGACAAGCTCGGCTCGCTCGGCTAGGGCCTGTCGTTTGGATCAGGCCGGGCTCGCGGGGCCTGGCACGCACGCTCGCGGCGTTGTCGTCGGTCGACGACGCTCCGCGTCGCCTCCCTCCTCCGCCTTGCGATCGCACGCACCAGGCCCCGCTCCCTGATCCGGCCTGATCCAAACGACAAGCCCTAGCCGCCGCCCCGACCGTTGGTCCAGGCCCGCCCCCGGAGGACACACGGGGGCGGGCCTCGTGCGTTCCGGCACGTGAGAACCGCGACGACGATTGGTATTGACCAAGTTCCGAGAACGGTCCTACTCTCGCAGGGATAGGCAGGAACCTTTAATAAACAAGGGCGATAAAAAGCCGCCCGAGCACGGTTGTTGCGGAGGACAGGGTGGGGACCACGCAGTTGGAAGCGGCTCCGGAGCCGAAGTACTGGCACCTGAAGACCGTGCTCACCGATGCGCTCGACTCCGAGTTCACGGTGGGCGAGATCCTGCCGAACGAGCGCGACCTCGCGGCCCGCTTCGGCGTCGCCCGTGCCACGCTCCGTCAGGCCCTCGAGCAGCTGGAGCTGGAAGGCCGACTGCAGCGCCGCCGCGGTGTGGGCACCACGGTCGCGCCGCCCCGCATGGGCGTCGCCGTCGCGTCGAACGACCGGGACTGGCCCGGGGGCAGCGCGGACGCGTGGCAGGCCGTCGACTCCACCGTCGAGGTGCCGCCGAGCGCCGTGGCCGCGGCCCTGGAGACCGCCCCGGACACCGAGGTGCACGTCCTGCGCCGCACGCGGGTCTCGCACGGCCAGCCGGTCGCCGCCGAGCTGCTGTACGTCCCCGTCGGCTCGGCCCCCGACCTGACGGCCGTCGACGCCGTGTCCGGTGCGGCACGCGCGCGTGCGGTCGTGCGGGAGCTGCAGCGCCTGGGGCTCGACGGGGAGGACCGCGCGGTCGAGCTGGGCTCGGCGCGCGCCGACGACGCGAAGGAGCTCGACCGGCTGCCCGGCGCCCCGATGCTCGTCGTCACGACCCGCTACTTCAGCCGCGGCACGACCGCCGCGGTCTCGGTGGCGACCTACCGCGCGGACACCTGCCGACTGACCTTCGGCGACACGGCGGGCGTGGAGATCCACCACGCTCCGGAGACGCGGGCGTCCTGACGCCCGGGTCACTGGTGACGGTGACCGGTCGGTCGGACAGGGGCGCGAGGAACCGCGCACCGAGTCACGGGTGACGGCCAACAGGCGGGCGACGGCGCCCACGCCCCCGTTCACCGGCGGGCTGTCACCGTGCTCTCCGTCGCGAACAGCTCCTCTTCCACGTGGTCGAGCGCGAGCCGCAGCGCCCCGGTCGGCACGGCGGCCTCGCCCAGCGCGGACAGCGCCACCCGCGGCGGCCGCAGACAGTACCGCTCCAGCTCCCGCCGCAACGGTTCGAGCACCCCGTCGAGCCCCGCGGCCCAGCCGCCCACGACGACCAGCTCCGGATCCAGCGCGAGCACCAGCGCCGCGACATCGTGCACGAGCCGCTGAAGGAACCGCTCGACCGCCGCCGACGCCCGGACGTCGCCCTCCCGCGCCAGCGTGAACACCCTCGCCACGGCGACCTCGTCCAGCGGGTGCAGCGGCTCGCCCGTGGTGGAAAGGAGCGCCTCGGGCCGCACCTCGCGGCCGAGCAGATGCAGCGCGCCGATCTCCCCGGCGGCGCCACCGAAGCCACGGTGCAGACGGCCGCCGATCAGGGCGCCGGCGCCGGGGCTCAGGCCCGCGAGGACGAACACCATGTCGTCGGTCTCCGCCCCCGCGCCCTTCCAGTGCTCGGCCACGGCCGCCGCGTTCGCGTCGTTCTCCACGAGCACCGGGCACTTGAAGGAACGCCGCAGCCGCTCACCGAGCGCGAGCCCGGTCCAGCCCGGCAGCGCGGTGCCGAGCCGCACCGTCCCGTCGGCCCGCACGATCCCCGGGCTGCCGACGCCGACCGCCCACAGCGAGTCCCGGGCCACGCCCGCGCGGCGCAGCAGATCGGCGACGGTGCCGCGCAGCCGCTCCAGGCGCTCGTCCGCAGGGGCGGTCTCGTCGACCTCCTTGGACGCCGAACCGAGCACCCTGCCGTCGAGCGCCGAGAGCACCGCGGCCACCCGGTGCGCGCCGATCTCCAGGCCGAGCAGATGCCCGGCCTCGGCCCGGAAGCGGAACTTGCGCGCGGGCCGGCCCTGCCGCCGCGCGCCGGGCTCCTCGACCGTGGTCTCCACGACGAGTCCGGCCACCATCAGCCCCTCGACGACGCCCTCCACGGTGGGCCGCGACAGGCCCGTGACGCGGGTGACCTCGGTGAGCGTGGCGAAATCGGTGGAGCGCAGCGCGTGCAGCACCACCGCGGAGTTGATCCGCCTGAGCAGAGAGGGGTCTCCGCCGGTCAGCCGCCCCACCGTCGTCCTCCCCGCAGTCGCGCGTGTTCGCCGGATGGTACCCGCAGCCACCGACACCGGCGAGAGTCGGGTGCACCTCTGTGACGTACGGTGCTCAGCCGCGCGCGGCCGAAACGGTGCAGGTCGGACGTCACCCCGGCGCCACGAACCCCGACTCGTACGCCGCGATCACCGCCTGCGTCCGGTCCCGCGCGCCCAGCTTCGTCAGCACCGCGCTGACGTGCGACTTGACGGTCTCGGTGCCGACGATCAGGTCCGCGGCGATCTCCGCGTTCGACAGGCCGCGCGCCATGAGCCGCAGCACCTGCTCCTCGCGTTCGGTCAGCGCCGCCCGCTCCAGCGTCTCGCGGGCCGCCGAACTCCCGTACTCCGAGGCCAATTTGCGGACCGCCGCGGGGAACAGGAGGGACTCGCCCGCCGCGACGAGCCGCACCGCGTGCACGATCTCCTCGGGGCGGGCCCGCTTCAGCAGGAAGCCGTCGGCGCCCGCGCGCAGCGCCCCGTACACGTACTCGTCGTTCTCGAACGTGGTGATCACGAGGATCTTCGGCGGCCGTTCCGCGCCGCGCAGCACCGCGCGCGTGGCCTCGATCCCGTCGAGCAGCGGCATCCGGACGTCCATGGCGACCACGTCGGGCCGCAGCTCGCGGACGAGGGGGACGACCGCCGCGCCGTCCGCGGCCTCGCCGACGACCGTGATGTCGGGCTGTGCTTCGAGCACGGCACGCAGCCCCGCGCGGACCAGGGGTTCGTCGTCGACAAGAAGCACGGTGAGCGGCACGCCGCCAGACTAGATCACGAGCGATTACGCGACGGGCAGTTCGACGTGAACCTGCCACTCGTCGCGGAGCGGGCCCGTGCGGGCGTGCCCGCCGAGCAGCGCCGCGCGCTCCCGTACGCCGCGCAGCCCGCTGCCGGTACCGCCGTTCCCGGACCCGCGTTCGGTCGGCAGCGGATTGCGCACCTCCAGGACGAGGTACTTGTCCGCGACCTGGAGAGTCACGGTGACCGGCACGGTTCCGCAGTGTCGCAGCACGTTCGTGAGCGCCTCCTGAAGGATGCGGTAGCCCTCACGGGAGACGGGCCCAGGGACCGTGTCCAGCGGACCCGTCACCTCCACGTCCACCTTTGAACCCGCCGCCCGCGCCGAGTCCAGGAGCCGGTCCGCGTCCTGCAGCGTCGGCCGGGTACTCGCGGGGCGCTCCGGTTCGCGCAGCACCACGAGGACCCGCTCCAGGTCGTCGAGTGCCGCCCGCCCCGTCTCCTCGATGGCGCCCAATGCCTGGTCGGTGAACGCCGCGTCGCCCGCCGTCCGCGCCGCACCCGCCTGCACGACGGCGACCGTCAGCGCGTGACCGATGGAGTCGTGCAGCTCACGGGCGATGCGGTTGCGCTCCAGGAGTTGTTCGGTGCGCTCCTCCAGGGCGGCCAGCCGCTCCGCCGCCGAAGGGCCGAGCAGCAGTGGTGCGAGCCGCGCCATGACCCGGCCCGCGCCCGCCACCACGTACACCATCGCCACGAGGACGACGGGGATCAGCGCCCCGTACCACCACCCGGTGTCGTTGATCGGGACGATGACGGCGGCGCCGCTCTCCTCGCCGGCCGTCGCGCCCGCCAACTCCAGTACCAGGGCCATCGCCTGGCCCGAGAACAGCGCCACGCTCAGCCCGAGGACGTGCCGCAGCCCGAGCCACAGCGCCGTCCTGCCCCGGTCCCGCCAGGACGCCGACGGGGCGATCGAGACGGAGTTCGCCTCCTCGCTCTCCGCCACGCGCGCGTGCCCACCGGGGAACAGCATCAACCGCGCCTGAAGCCCCTCCGCCCGGCGTATCACCGGCACCAGGCCCACCAGCACGAGCAGCGGCACCGGGATCGCGTAGATCAACAGCCAGTCCCCGAAGGAGGGCCGCACGAGCCCCGGATACACGGCGGCGCACACGAAGGCGAGCACGGCCGCGCAGAGCAGATGCAGCCAGCGGGTGTACGTGACCGCGCGCGTGAGCGGTCTCAGGAAGCGGGGCATGCCGCCATCGTGCCAGCCGCCCCATGCCCGCCGGTTCCCCCGCGCGGGGGAGACGAACTCCACGGTCGGGGGAGGCCCGAGGCTCTCGGCAGCGGCCAGGCTGACGCCATGACCAGTATCGACGTCCAGGACCTCACCAAGGTGTACGGGACGACCCGCGCCGTGGACGGACTGACCTTCCAGGTCGGGCCGGGCCGTGTCACCGGTTTCCTCGGCCCGAACGGCGCCGGCAAGTCCACCACCATGCGCCTCGCCCTCGGCCTCGACCGCCCCACCTCGGGGACCGCGCTCATCGGGGGCCGCCCCTACGCCGCGTGCGACGAACCGCTGCGCGTCGTGGGCGCCCTGCTCGACCCGCAGGCCGCGCACGGCTCCCGCACCGCGCGCGATCATCTGCGGGCGCTCGCCGTCAGCAACCGGATCCCCGTCCGGCGCGTCGGCGAGGTGCTCGAACAGGCCGGGATCGCCGCCGTGGCGAAGAAGCGCGTCAAGACGTTCTCGCTCGGCATGCGGCAGCGCCTCGGCATCGCGGCGGCGCTCCTCGGCGACCCCGAAGTGGTGCTGCTCGACGAGCCGTCCAACGGGCTCGACCCCGAAGGCATCATCTGGATCCGGGAGTTGATGCGCGATCTGGCCCGCGCCGGACGCACGGTGCTTGTCTCCAGCCACCTCATGAACGAGACCGCGACCTTCGCCGACCACCTCGTCGTCCTCGGCCGCGGGCGGCTCCTCGCGGACACCCCGATGCCCGAGTTCATCGCCGCGCACAGCGCGCGTCGCGTACGGGTGCGCTCCACCGACCCCGGGCGCCTGAGAGCGGCACTCGTCCGCGCGGGACACACGGTGACGCTCGCCGACGACGGCCGCTGCGACGTGGAGGGAGCCACCGCCGCCGACGTGGGCGCCCTTGCCGCCGCCGAGGGTGTCCCGATCCTCGAACTCGCCGACGAACAGGCCTCGTTGGAGCAGGCCTACCTCGCCCTCACCGCGAACGACACCGAGTTCGCCGCGACTCCCCTCCAGGAGGCCTGAACCATGGCCGGTATGTCCGCCACCGCCGTACTGCACTCCGAGTGGATCAAGGTCAGATCGCTGCGCGGCAGCTTCGGCTCGCTGCTCGCCGTCTTCGTCGCGACCCTCGCCGTCACCACCCTCGCGTTCGCCACGATCGGCCAGGAGGAGGCCGACAACGGCGGGGACCTGCTCTTCGAAGCCTTCTACGCCCTCAACTTCGGGCAGATCGCGGTGCTCGCCTTCGGCGCCACGGCCGTCTCCGCCGAGTACCTGAACAACGCGCTGCGCGTCTCGCTGGCCGCCGTGCCGAACCGGAACCTCCTCTACGCCGCGAAGACGGCGGTCATCGGCGCCTGCGGGCTCGTCGTCGGCCTGCTCACGAGCTTCACCGCGTTCCTCGTCGGGCAGTTGTTCATGGGCCCGTACACCATCGGTCTCGGCGACCCGGGGGCGCTGCGGGCCTGCGTCGGCGGCGGGGTGTACCTCGCGCTGATGGCACTGTTCGCGGCGGGGCTCACGGCCGTGCTGCGCAGCGCGGTGGCGGTGCTGAGCATCCTGGTGCCGTTCCTGCTGATCGTGTCCTTCGTCGTCGGGGACGTCGCGGGCTCGGTCGCCGACTTCCTGCCCGACCGGGCGGGCCAGCAGGTCCTGCGCCAGCACGCCGAAGGCTCCCTCGGGCCCTGGACCGGGCTCGCCGTGACCGCGCTGTGGGCGGCGGCCGCGGTGCTCGCCGGCTGGTGGGCGGTGCGCCGCAGGGACGCGTAGTCCGGCGTCCCTGCGCGCACGCGGTCGAACTGCCGTGCCAAGATGGGATCTTGAGCAGAGCCCGGCTACGTACAAGGGAGATCGCATGAGCCACGCCGACGGGTCCAGGCCGGAGGGACGGATCTCCAGCCACGTCGCGCACAACGCGCGCGTGTGGAACTACTGGCTGGGCGGCAAGGACCACTACGAGGTCGACGAGGAAGTCGGCAACATGGTGACGTCCATGTACCCGAGCATCGGCGAGGTGGCCCGCGCCGACCGCGCGTTCCTCGGCCGCGCCGTCTCCTTCCTCGCGGGGGAGGCGGGCGTCCGCCAGTTCCTCGACGTCGGGACGGGCTTGCCGACCGTTGACAACACCCACGAGGTCGCCCAGCGCATCGCGCCGGACGCGCGCGTCGTCTACGTCGACAACGACCCGATCGTGCTCACCCACGCCCGCGCGCTGCTCACCAGCTCGGCCGAGGGCCGCACCAACTACGTGGACGCGGACGCCCGCGACCCGAGGGCGATCGTCGAGGCGGCCTCCGAGACCCTCGACTTCGACCGGCCGGTCGCGATCATGCTCCTTGGCATCCTGAACTTCGTGCTCGATACCGAAGAGGCCGCGTCCATCGTGCGCGAGCTCGTGGACGCCGTCCCCTCCGGCAGCTACGTGGTGCTCACCCACCCCACCCTCGAACTGGGCGGGGAGGGCAACGAGGAGGCCATGAAGTTCTGGAACGAGAACGCGAAGCCGCCGATCACCGCCCGCACCGGCGCGGAGATCGCGGCGTTCCTCGACGGCCTGGAGTTCGTGGAGCCCGGCCTCGTCTCCTGCGCACGCTGGCGCGACGACGAGGCCACGCAGGTTGCCCAGTACGGGGTGGTGGCCCGCAAGCCGTGATGACCTAGGGCTTGTCGTTTGGATCAGGCCGGGCTCGCGGGGCCTGGCACGCACGCTCGCGGCGTTGTCGTCGGTCGACGACGCTCCGCGTCGCC
>NZ_JBITCS010000041.1:0-65511 GCF_044453445.1 Streptomyces sp. NPDC051684
ACCCGGAAGCTAAGCCTCACAGCGCCGATGGTACTGCAGGGGGGACCCTGTGGGAGAGTAGGACGCCGCCGAACTAATTTTAAAGAAAAGCCCGGGCCGGGATACGGTCCGGGCTTTTCTGTGTTGGGGGGGGGCGTTGCCGTGTCCGGCGTTACGGCGCCCCCGTAGCTCAGGCCTCCCGACACTGAGGGTAAAGTCAGGGGGCATCGTTGGTTCGTTCCCCACAGGAGGCCCCCGGGTGGAGGTCCAGGAGACCCGTGTTCAGACGGACAGGGTCCTCACCATCCCGAACATCCTCAGCATGGCGCGTCTCGTCGGCGTGCCCCTCTTCCTGTGGCTCATCCTGCGCCCTGAGTTCGGGGGCCCCAAGAGTGACGGCTGGGCGCTGCTCGTGCTGGCTCTCAGCGGCATCAGCGACTATCTCGACGGGAAGCTCGCGCGGCGCTGGAATCAGATCAGCAGCCTCGGCCGACTGCTCGACCCGGCTGCTGACCGGCTCTACATTTTGTCCACGTTGGTGGGTTTGACCTGGCGTGACATTCTGCCCATTTGGTTGACCGCCGTACTTTTGGCGCGTGAACTGCTTCTTCTGGTGATGGTGGGGATCCTCAGGCGCCATGGCTATCCGCCGCCCCAGGTGAACTTCCTCGGGAAGGCAGCGACCTTCAACCTGATGTATGCGTTCCCCTTGCTGCTTCTCAGTGACGGAACGGGTTGGATCCACGAACTCGCTGCTATTTTCGGATGGGCGTTCGCTGGATGGGGTACGACGCTGTACTGGTGGGCAGGGATCCTCTACGTGGTTCAAGTCCGCCGGCTTGTCCGGGCGGACTCCATGGCCGATTGAGCTCGCCATTGCGCGTTGGCAGAGGCCAGATGGCCCGCCGTGACGAGTGCGGGCCATTCCGGGCGGGCGAAGTCGGCTAGACCGTCGTCTCTTCAAGGAGGACGCTTCCGACATGAAGGCCGTCGTGATGGCCGGAGGCGAAGGCACACGCCTTCGCCCCATGACCTCGAGTATGCCCAAGCCGCTCCTGCCTGTGGCCAACCGGCCGATCATGGAGCATGTGCTCAGGCTGCTCAAGCGGCATGGGCTCAGCGAGACCGTGGTCACCGTGCAGTTCCTGGCTTCACTCGTCAGGAACTATTTCGGTGACGGTGAAGAGCTGGGGATGGAGCTCACCTACGCCAACGAGGAGAAGCCACTCGGCACTGCCGGCAGCGTGAAGAACGCTGAGGAAGCGCTGAAGGACGACTCTTTCCTTGTCATCTCGGGTGACGCACTCACCGATTTCGACCTCACCGAGCTCATCGATTTCCACAAGGAGAAGGGCGCGCTCGTCACCGTCTGTCTGACGCGTGTGCCCAATCCGCTGGAATTCGGTATCACCATCGTCGACGAGGAAGGAAAAGTCGAGCGCTTCCTCGAGAAGCCGACCTGGGGGCAGGTCTTCTCGGACACGGTGAACACGGGCATCTATGTGATGGAGCCCGAGGTCTTCGATTACGTCGAGGCCGACACGTCAGTGGACTGGTCCGGAGATGTCTTCCCGCAGCTGATGAAGGAAGGCAAGCCCATCTACGGCTACGTCGCCGAGGGCTACTGGGAGGACGTCGGCACACACGAGAGCTATGTGAAGGCCCAGGCGGACGTCCTCGAAGGAAAGGTCGACGTCGAGCTCGACGGGTTCGAGATCTCGCCGGGTGTGTGGGTGGCCGAAGGTGCGGAGGTGCACCCGGACGCCGTGCTGCGCGGACCGCTCTACATCGGCGACTACGCCAAGGTCGAAGCGGACGTGGAGATCCGGGAGCACACCGTCGTCGGCTCGAACGTCGTCGTGAAGAACGGTGCCTTCCTGCACAAGGCTGTCGTGCACGACAACGTCTACATCGGGCGGCACTGCAATTTGCGGGGCTGCGTGGTCGGCAAGAACACCGACATCATGCGGGCGGCGCGGATCGAGGACGGCGCCGTCATCGGCGACGAGTGCCTCGTCGGTGAGGAATCGATCGTCCAGGGCAATGTGCGGGTCTACCCGTTCAAGACGGTCGAGGCCGGCGCCTTCGTGAATACGTCGGTGATCTGGGAGTCACGCGGGCAGGCCCATCTGTTCGGGGCCAGGGGTGTCTCCGGGATCCTGAACGTCGAGATCACGCCGGAGCTCGCCGTGCGGCTCGCGGGGGCGTACGCGACGACGCTCAAGAAGGGGTCTACCGTCACGACCGCGCGTGACCACTCCCGTGGTGCGCGGGCGCTCAAGCGGGCCGTCATCTCCGCGCTGCAGGCCAGCGCCATCGACGTACGGGACCTGGAGAATGTGCCGCTGCCCGTGGCGCGGCAGCAGACGGCGCGGGGCGGTGCCGGCGGGATCATGATCCGGACGACGCCCGGGGTGCCGGACTCCGTCGACATCATGTTCTTCGACGAGCGTGGGGCCGATCTGTCGCAGGGCAGTCAGCGCAAGCTGGACCGGGTGTACGCGCGGCAGGAGTACCGCAGGGCGTTCCCGGGTGAGATCGGTGATCTGCACTTCCCGTCGAGCGTCTTCGACTCGTACACGGGATCGCTGCTGCGGAACGTCGATACGACGGGGGTCGCGGAGGCCGGGCTGAAGGTGGTCGTCGACGCGTCGAACGGGAGTGCCGGGCTCGTGCTGCCCAGCCTTCTCGGGCGGCTCGGTGTCGACTCCCTGACGATCAACCCGGGGCTCGATGAGTCGCGGCCGACCGAGACCGCCGATGCCCGCAGGTCCGGGCTCGTACGGCTCGGGGAGATCGTGGCCTCGGCGCGGGCTGCGTTCGGGGTGCGGTTCGATCCAGTCGGGGAGCGGCTCTCGCTCGTCGATGAGAAGGGGCGGATCGTCGAGGACGACCGGGCGTTGCTCGTGATGCTCGATCTCGTCGCCGCGGAGCGCAGGAGCGGGCGGGTGGCGCTGCCCGTGACGACCACGCGTATCGCCGAGCAGGTCGCCGCGTATCACGGGACGCAGGTCGAGTGGACGACCACGTCGCCCGACGACCTGACGCGGGTGGGGCGCGAGGACGGGACGATCTTCGGTGGGGACGGGCGGGCCGGGTTCATCATTCCCGAGTTCAGCAGCGTGTTCGACGGGGCCGCGGCCTTTGTGCGGCTCATCGGGCTCGTCGCCCGTACGCAGTTGACCCTCAGCCAGATCGACGCGCGGATTCCGCGGGCGCATGTGCTCAAACGGGATCTGGCGACGCCGTGGGCCGTCAAGGGCCTCGTCATGCGCCGTGTCGTGGAGGAGGCGGGCGAGCGGTCGGTGGACACGACCGACGGTGTGCGGGTCGTGGAGGCCGATGGGCGTTGGGTGATGGTGCTGCCCGACCCGGCCGAGGCCGTCACCCACCTGTGGGCCGAAGGACCGGACGACGCCTCCGCCCAACAGCTGCTCGACGAGTGGTCGGCCGTGGTGGACAGCGCCGGCCGTTGACCCGGATACCTGCTGTCCGGCGCCCATTTCGGGCGTCGGACAGCAGGGCAGTGGGGTCGTTGGGTGGTAGTGCCCACGACGTGCGACGATGTGCGGCATGCCGCAGCAGCCCCCCAAACGGAGCACCCCAGAGCGCCCCTCGCGCCCCGACGCCTCCATGTCGCTGCTGACCAACGTCATGGATCACAGCCTGGACGACGGGTATGCGGAGGCCACCGCGCGCAAAGAGGCGCTGGGGCAGAGCGGTTTGCCGAAGACGCTGCGGGCGAAGCTGGGGCTCGCCGCGGGACTCGTGCTCGCCGCGCTGGTGGTGACGGTGGGCGCGGCACAGGCTCGCGTCACCGCGCCGGTGGTGGCCAAGGAGCGCGAGGAGCTCATCGACCGCATCGACCAGGAGACCAAGTCCGCCGACGAACTGGAGGGACAGGTCGACTCGCTGCGCGGGCGCGTGGGGGAGATGCAGCGCGAGGCGCTGAAGAAGCACGGTGGCGAGCAGGCGGAGTTGGCGGGGGTGCTCTCGGGCGCCGTCGCCGTGCACGGCCCCGGCGTGAAGCTCGTCGTCGACGACGCCAAGTCGGCCACCACGGGCGACGGGAGCGGGCCGCGCGAGAGCAACGGCTTCTCCGACACCGGCCGCGTGCGCGACCGGGACATGCAGCGCGTCATGAACGGTCTCTGGCAGTCCGGTGCGGAGGCCATCAGCATCAACGGGCAGCGCCTCACCTCGCTGTCCGCGATCAGGGCCGCGGGTGACGCGATACTGGTCGACAACAAGCCGCTGGTGCCGCCGTACACGGTGCTCGCGGTAGGGGATGGGCAACGGCTGAGCACGCGGTTCCAGAACAGCCCCGACGGTCTCTATCTGCACGCGCTGCAGGAGAACTTCGGGGTCAGGACCAGTATTTCGGCCCAGGACGACATCAAGCTTCCTGCCGCACCCAGCGTGATCGTACGTACAGCACAGCCGAGAGCAGAGCAGAAGGGCACATCGTGATCGCCGTACTGGGCCTCGTCGTGGGAGTCGTGGTCGGTCTTTTCGTCCGGCCCGAGGTTCCGGCGGTCGTTGAGCCTTACCTTCCTATCGCCGTCGTCGCGGCGCTCGACGCGGTGTTCGGCGCGCTGCGCGCCATGCTGGACGGGATCTTCGACGACAAGGTGTTCGTCGTCTCGTTCCTGTCGAACGTCGTCGTGGCCGCGCTCATCGTCTTCCTGGGCGACAAGTTGGGCGTCGGCGCGCAGCTGTCGACCGGTGTCGTCGTGGTGCTCGGCATCCGCATCTTCTCCAACGCCGCCGCGATCCGGCGGCATGTGTTCCGGGCGTGAGGCCGATGAGCAACGACGAGAACGCCGAGAGCGCTGAGAACACTGAGAGCGTCGAGAACGGCAAGCGCGTGCAACCGGACGGCCAGGCCGAGCAGTTGCGCAAGGAGCTGTCGGCCGAGCTGCCCCCCGAGGTACCGGCCAAGAAGCCCGACACGGTGAATCCGGAGCCGGAGGCGGAGCGGGAGCCCGCGCCGGAGCCCGAGGCCGTTGAACCGGGGCCGGTCGCGCCGGATGTCCGGGAGCCCGAACTGACCGGGCGGCAGCGGCTCGTGAAGGGTCTGTGGCCGCCGCGCGCGTCGCGCGCCCAGCTCATCATGGCCGTGCTGCTGTTCGTCCTGGGGCTCGGGCTCGCCATCCAGGTGCGGTCCACCAGCGACAACAGCGCTCTGCGCGGTGCGCGTCAGGAAGATCTCGTTCGCATCCTCGATGAACTGGATGATCGAACTCAGCGTCTTGAGGATGAGAAGCAAGGTCTCGTGGACCAGCGCACCGAGCTGGAGAACAGTTCGGACCAGGCCGACGAGGCCCGCAAGCAGACGGCCGAGAAGCAGAAGCAGCTCGGCATTCTGGCGGGCACGACGGCCGCGCAGGGCCCCGGGATCACCATGACCGTCACCGACACGAAGGGGGCCGTGGAGGCGGACATGCTGCTCGACGCGGTCCAGGAGCTGCGCGCCGCAGGCGCGGAGGCGATCCAGGTGAACAATGTCCGCATCGTGGCGAACACGTATCTGACGGACGGCAGCGGCGGGAAGGGGATCAGCGTGGACGGACACGAGATCAGCCGTCCCTACCGGTTCAAGGTCATCGGCAAGCCGCAGGACCTGGAGCCGGCCCTGAACATCCCCGGGGGTGTGGTGCAGACGCTGGAGAAGGAGCAGGCCACGGTGGCCGTGAGCCGCTCGAGCAAGATCGTCGTAGATGCCTTGCGATCCGCGCAACGGCCTGATTACGCTCGGTCGTCCTCGGAGTGAAGCCGGGGGTGCATGGTGGATACCGTGCGAGGGCATGACGTTGCGGGGGGTCGCCGCAGCAAGGGTGGTGTGCGTGGTGGAAACTGTTTGGCGGATACGGACGTTGTGAGGGTGTCCGTGTCAATGATGTACGCGATGTACGCCGATGTGTGCAGTCAGGGTTCGTCCTGCCCCACGGGCGGGTCTGTTTCGGTCAAGGGGAATCGCCCGTGAAGTTGTTTGCGAAGTTGTTCGGCAAGAGCGCGCGTGAGGACAACCGCCATCGTGCGTCGCGCCAGTCAGACGTGCCCGAGACCCAGGTGGGTGAGCGCCCGCTGTTCCGGGACCAGGTCGCCGGAGACAATTCGGGCGGACAGGGCGCGTCGTCTGTTGACCCTTCCGGTTCCGGCCGCATAGGTTTCGGAGAACCGTCAACCTCAAGTACGGGTGGAGAGTTCGGCATGTCGGCCCTGGTGTGTACGAGGTGCGGAAACCGGAACGCGGAGAACAGCCGGTTCTGCTCCAACTGCGGTGCGCCGCTGCGTGGCGGTGCGGCGCCGGAGGGGCCGTCGGAGACGACGTCCACCATCTCCATCTCCGGCCTCGAGTCCTACGACCCGGAGGCGACGGGCCAGACGCAGCTTCCGGCCCTCTCGCCCGAGGCGCAGGCGGCGGTCGACGCGCTGCCGCTGGGCTCGGCGCTCCTGGTGGTGCGGCGCGGTCCGAACTCGGGCAGCCGCTTCCTCCTGGACGGCGAGCTGACCACCGCGGGGCGCCACCCGCAGAGCGACATCTTCCTGGACGACGTGACCGTGTCGCGCCGCCACGTGGAGTTCCGTCGCCTGCAGGACGGCTCGTTCACCGTCGCCGACGTCGGCAGCCTCAACGGCACGTATGTGAACCGTGAGCGCATCGACTCGGTGACGCTGAACAACGGGGACGAGGTGCAGATCGGCAAGTACCGGCTGGTGTTCTACGCGAGCCAGCGTGGTATCTGATCCGTCCGCGACCCTTCAGGAAGGTCCATGCTGCACACGACGAGTGGCGGTACCCCCGGGGGCACCGCCACCACGGACAGTCGGCTGATGAGCATCGGCACCGTACTTAACGTGCTCCGAGAAGAGTTTCCCGAAGTCACCATCTCCAAGATCAGGTTCCTGGAGTCCGAGGGCTTGGTCGAGCCGCGGCGCACGCCGTCGGGGTACCGGAAGTTCAGCCCGGACGACGTCGAGCGGCTCGCCCACGTCCTGCGCATGCAGCGGGACCACTACCTGCCGCTGAAGGTCATCAAGGAGCAGCTCGACGCCCTGGAGCCGGGCGAGAGCCTGACCGTGCCCGCGCCGGGAGGCCCCGGCGACGCGGAGGACGGCGCCGACGTGCCCACGGCCGCGCGGGTCGGCCGGGACGAATTGCTGGCGGCCGTGGGCGTCGAGGAGCACGAGCTCGACGAATGGGAGTCGTACGGGCTCCTCACCCCCCTGCCCGACGGTGGCTACGACGCCTCCGCCGTGTCCGTCGCCGAGCTCATCGGCGAGCTGGCCCGGTTCGGGATCGGACCGCGGCACCTGCGGGTCATGCGGGCCGCCGCGGACCGGGAGGCGGGCCTCGTGGACCAGGTGGTGGCCCCGCTCAAGGTGCACCGCAACCCGCAGACGCGGGCGCATGCCGAGGCCCGTGCCAAGGAGCTGGCCGGCCTCACCGTGAAACTGCACTCGGCACTTGTGCAGACCGCCCTCGGGGTGCGTCTGCCCTGATCGTGGGCGCGGGTGAGCACCGATGGCCCGGTCCTCGGTGGGTGCCCGACTACCCAAACCGGCCGGGCACGTCCTAGGGTTGCTGTGTGAACGAGCTCGACGTCGTAGGTGTCCGGGTCGAAATGCCCTCCAACCAGCCGATCGTGCTCCTGCGTGAAGTGGGAGGCGACCGGTACCTCCCCATCTGGATCGGACCGGGGGAGGCGACCGCGATCGCCTTCGCCCAGCAGGGCATGGCGCCCGCGCGTCCGCTGACGCACGACCTTTTCAAGGATGTCCTTGAAGCGGTCGGCCAGGAGCTCACGGAAGTGCGCATCACGGACCTGCGCGAAGGCGTCTTCTACGCGGAACTGGTGTTCGCCAGTGGCGTCGAGGTCAGCGCCCGCCCGTCCGACGCCATAGCCCTGGCGCTGCGCACCGGTACGCCGATCTTCGGCAGTGACGGGGTACTCGACGACGCGGGGATCGCCATCCCCGACGAGCAGGAGGACGAGGTGGAGAAGTTCCGCGAGTTCCTCGACCAGATCTCTCCCGAGGACTTCGGCACCAACAGTCAGTGACCGCTCGTCCGGCGGCCGGGTCCGGCCGCCGAGTCGGCGGCGCCCTCAAGACATTCGGCTAGCCTTTCCCGGCGGTGGGTCACGGGAAACCACTCTTAGGGTGATTATCACTCGGCGTGCCTAGTGTGGCGTTCGTTGACGCACCCCCTGTGACTGCCTACCGTCGACAAGGCAGGTCAATGAGGAGGTCGGCGTGAGAAGCAGCGGCGACGGTACGGCGACGGGCGGTCCGTACCTTCCCCCGAGCTCTCGACAGGGCTCGAGCAGGGGGTACCCCCTCCACGGCAGCGCGGCCGATCACACTCCGCAGCGCCCGCAGGCCGTGCCTGCGGTGGCGGGGAAGAGCGGCGAGGCCGCTTCCGAGCAGCTCGGATACCGGGGGCCGACGGCATGCGCCGCGGCCGGCATCACCTACCGGCAGCTCGACTACTGGGCCAGGACCGGCCTCGTCGAACCCAGCGTGCGTTCCGCGTACGGATCGGGGACCCAGCGGCTCTACAGCTTCCGGGACGTGGTGGTCCTCAAGGTCGTCAAGCGGTTCCTGGACACGGGTGTCTCGTTGCAGAACATCCGGACCGCCGTGCAGCACCTGCGCGAGAGCGGTCTGCGTGACCTGGAGCGGATGACGCTCATGAGCGACGGCGCGACGGTCTACGAGTGCACGTCGCCGGACGAGGTCCACGATCTGCTCCAGGGCGGCCAGGGCGTCTTCGGGATCGCCGTCGGCGTGGTCTGGCGGGACGTGGAGGCGGCGCTCTCGCAGTTGCACGGCGAGCGTGTGGACACCGGCGAGACGATCGTGCCGGCGAACCCCACGGACGAGCTGGCGAGGCGGCGCGGCAGGGCCGTGTGAGGTCCGTACGGCCGCGTTGTCAGTGGCGTAGGGCAGCATCGGTGGTGTGAGAACCGCGCCCACGATCCTGCATCTCGACATGGATGCCTTCTACGCCTCTGCTGAGCAGGCGGCGAAGCCGAGCCTGCGCGGGAAAGCGGTCGTCGTGGGCGGGCTCGGACCGCGCGGTGTGGTGGCCACGGCGTCGTACGAGGCGCGGAAGTTCGGGGTGCACTCGGCGATGCCGATGGGGCAGGCGCGCAGGCTCGCCCCGCATGCCGCGTATCTGGTCCCGCGCTTCCGGCTCTACCGGGCGATCAGCGAGCAGGTGATGGGGCTCCTGGGCGCTCTCTCGCCGCTGGTGGAGCCCCTGAGCCTGGACGAGGCGTTCGTGGATCTGGAGGCCGGTGAGGCGGCCTGGGACGCCGCTTCGGCCGAGGCCGTGGGGCGGCGGCTGCGGGCCGACATCCGGCGTGTGACCGGGCTGACCGGGTCCGTGGGGCTCGCCGCGTCAAAGATGCTGGCGAAGATCGGTTCGGAGGAGGCCAAGCCGGACGGGCTGGTGCTGATACGCCCCGGCACCGAGCGCGCGCTGCTCGGGCCGCAGTCCGTGCGGATCCTGCCGGGGGTCGGGCCCGCGACGGCGGATCATCTGCGCCGGGCCGGGATCCAGACCGTGGAGGAGATCGCCGGGGCCGGCGAGGACGAGCTGGTGCGACTCCTCGGGAAGGCGCACGGCAGCCATCTGTACGAGATGGCGCTGGCCCGCGACGAGCGGCCGGTCGTGGCCGAGCGGGACTCCAAGTCCGTATCGGTCGAGGACACCTACGACGTGGACATCCATGACCGGGTGCAGGTCCGGATGGAGGTGCGCAGACTCGCCGGCCGGTGCGTGGAGCGGCTGAGAGCGGCCGAGCGCTCGGGCCGGACCGTGGTGCTCAAGGTGCGGCGCTACGACTTCTCGACGCTGACGCGCTCCGAGACGCTGCGGGGACCGACGGACGATCCGGGGGTGGTGCGGGAGGCCGCGGCGCGGCTGCTGGAGTCCGTGGACACGACCGGCGGCGTGCGGTTGCTGGGTGTCGGGGTCAGTGGGCTCGCCGACTTCACGCAGGAGGACCTGTTCGCGCAGTTCGCCGCCGCGGAGGAGGCCGCTGCCGAGGAGCTGGAGGGGGAGAGCGCCGCGGCCGAGTCCGCGGAGGCGGCCGAGCCCGAGCCGACGCCCGTGGAGCGGAAGTGGCTGGCCGGGCACGATGTGCGGCATGCCGAGTTCGGGCCGGGCTGGGTGCAGGGGAGCGGGCTCGGGCGGGTGACCGTGCGGTTCGAGACGCCGTACGCGGTGGTGCCGGGGAGGGTGCGGACGTTTCGGGTCGATGATCCGGAGCTGGCGCCGGCGGAGCCGATGCCGCTGGTCGAAGACGCCGAAGGCGCCGAAGGGGATCAGGCCGGGTCGTCCTCCACGCCCGCGATCTTGCCGAACGTGACGTCGGGCGACTGAGGGGCCGTGATGTCCAGACCGTAGTGGTCGTAGAGCTGGAGTTCCTGTTCCGGGGAGAGATGGCGGCCCACGCCGAAGTCGGGGGAGTCCTTGATCAGGGAGCGCTCGAAGGGCACGTGCAGCGTGCCGTCCGTGAACTCGCTCGGCTCGAGCGGGACGAAGGCGTCGCGGCTGAACAGGCCGGTTCGTATCGCGGCCCACTCCGGGACGCCCGTGGCATCGTCCAGGTACACCTCGTCGATGGTGCCGATCTTGGCCCCGTTGCGGTCGAACGCCTTGCGGCCGATCAGATTGCGCGGATCGACATCGGTCTGCACGGGCCCTCCAACTGATCGCGATGATCGCAACTGGTCTGTAAGGACTACGAAAGAGCACATTACGGAAGGCGGCCACTCGGGGGCTCCGGCCAAGTAGCCGCTGGTAGGCTGGGAAACGGCTGCTGACCCCGTGCGGGAGAGTCCTCCGACAGTCGTCGGAAGGCGCCGAAGGAGCAAATCCTCCCCGGAATCTCTCAGGCCCACGTACCGCACGGACGAGGTCACTCTGGAAAGCAGGGCGGGGTGCACGGTTTCCGCTCTCACCGACGGTGCAAGCCGGTGTGTTCCGTGTTCTCGCGGGGTGGGCCGGTGAAGCTCTCAGGTTGAGATGACAGAGGGGGAGGCCGTCCGGGTACCCGCGCCGTGGTGCCCCTCGTAGGTCGCAATGACCAGGAGGCCTCCGCAATGACCGCCAACCGTATTCCGCTCTCCCAGCTGGAGCGAGGAATCCCCTTCGAGCAGCGCCACATCGGCCCCGATGACGCCGCTCAGGCCAAGATGCTCGCGCAGGTCGGCTACGGCTCGCTGGACGAGCTGACCGCGGCCGCGGTGCCCGATGTGATCAAGAGCGCCGAGGCGCTGAATCTGCCGGACGCCCGCAGCGAGGCCGAGGTGCTCGCCGAGCTGAAGTCCCTTGCAGAGCGCAACCAGGTGCTCGGCTCGATGATCGGCCTCGGCTACTACGGGACGTTCACGCCGCCGGTCATCCTGCGCAATGTCATGGAGAACCCCTCCTGGTACACGGCGTACACGCCCTACCAGCCGGAGATCTCGCAGGGCCGCCTCGAGGCGCTGCTCAACTTCCAGACCATGGTCGCCGAGCTGACCGGCCTGCCCACCTCGGGCTCCTCGCTGCTCGACGAGGGCACCGCCGCCGCCGAGGCGATGGCCCTCTCGCGCCGCGTCGGCAAGGTCAAGAACGGCGTCTACGTCGTCGACGCCGACGCGTTGCCGCAGACCATCGCCGTCATCGAGACGCGCGCCGAGCCGACCGGCGTCGAGATCGTCGTCGCCGACCTGAGCGAGGGCATCCCCGCCGAGGTCGCCGAGCGCGGCGTCGTGGGAGTGCTCGTGCAGTACCCGGGCGCCTCCGGCGTCGTGCGGGACATCAAGCCCGTGATCGACCAGGCGCACGAGCTGGGCGCCATCGTCACCGTCGCCGCTGACCTTCTTGCTCTGACGCTGCTGACCTCGCCCGGCGAACTCGGCGCGGACATCGCCGTCGGTACGACGCAGCGCTTCGGTGTGCCGATGGGCTTCGGTGGTCCGCACGCCGGATACATGGCCGTGCGCGAGAAGTTCGCGCGCTCGCTGCCGGGCCGCCTGGTGGGCGTCTCCGTCGACGCCGACGGCAACAAGGCGTACCGCCTCGCCCTGCAGACCCGTGAGCAGCACATCCGCCGCGAGAAGGCGACCAGCAACATCTGCACCGCGCAGGTGCTGCTCGCCGTCATGGCCGGCATGTACGCCGTGTACCACGGGCCCGATGGCCTCAAGTCCATCGCGCGGCGCACCCACCGCTACGCCACCCTGCTCGCCGCGGGGCTCACCGCCGGCGGCGTCGAGGTCGTGCACGGCGCGTACTTCGACACCCTCACCGTGCGGGTGCCCGGCAAGGCCGCCGGGGTCGTCTCCGCCGCGCGCGAGGGCGGCGTCAACCTGCACCTCGTGGACGCCGATCACGTCTCGATCGCCTGCGACGAGACGACCATGCGGGCCCAGCTGGGCGCCGTGTGGAGCGCGTTCGACGTCGAGGCCGACATCGAGGCGCTGGACGCCGAGGTCGAGGACACGCTGCCGGGCGGGCGGCTGCGCGAGGACGAGTACCTGACGCACCCCGTCTTCCACCAGTACCGCTCCGAGACCTCGATGCTGCGCTACCTGCGCTCGCTCGCCGACCGCGACTATGCGCTGGACCGCGGCATGATCCCGCTGGGCTCCTGCACGATGAAGCTCAACGCGACGACGGAGATGGAGCCGGTCACCTGGCCCGAGTTCGGCCAGCTGCACCCCTTCGTCCCCGCCGAGCAGGCGCAGGGCTACCTGACGCTCATCCGTGAGCTGGAGGAGCGGCTCGCCGAGGTCACCGGCTACGACAAGGTGTCGCTGCAGCCGAACGCCGGCTCGCAGGGCGAACTCGCCGGTCTGCTCGCGGTGCGCGGCTACCACCGGGCCAACGGCGACGAGCAGCGCACCGTCTGCCTCATCCCGTCCTCCGCGCACGGCACCAACGCCGCGAGCGCAGTGATGGCCGGTATGAAGGTCGTCGTCGTGAAGACCGCCGACGACGGCGAGGTCGACATCGAGGACCTGCGCGCCAAGATCGAGCAGCACGCGGAGCAGCTCGCCGTCCTGATGATCACGTACCCGTCGACGCACGGCGTCTTCGAGGAGCACGTCGCCGACATCTGCGCCGCCGTGCACGACGCCGGCGGCCAGGTCTACGTCGACGGCGCCAACCTCAACGCGCTGGTGGGCCTCGCCAAGCCGGGTCGCTTCGGCGGCGACGTCTCGCACCTGAACCTGCACAAGACGTTCTGCATCCCGCACGGCGGTGGCGGTCCGGGCGTCGGCCCGGTCGGCGTGCGCGAGCACCTGGCGCCGTACCTGCCGAACCACCCGCTGCAGCCGGCCGCGGGCCCCGAGACGGGCGTCGGCCCGATCTCCGCCGCGCCGTGGGGCTCCGCCGGAATCCTGCCGATCTCGTGGGCGTACGTGCGGCTCATGGGCGGCGAGGGGCTGAAGCGGGCCACGCAGGTGGCCGTGCTCTCCGCGAACTACATCGCCAAGCGGCTCGAGCCGCACTTCCCGGTGCTCTACAACGGTCCGGGCGGGCTCGTCGCGCACGAGTGCATCGTGGACCTGCGCCCGATCAGCAAGGCGACGGGCGTGAGCATCGACGACATCGCCAAGCGGCTCATCGACTACGGGTTCCACGCGCCGACCATGTCGTTCCCGGTCGCCGGGACGCTGATGATCGAGCCGACCGAGAGCGAGGACATCGACGAGCTCGACCGCTTCTGCGACGCGATGATCGCGATTCGCGGCGAGGTCGAGCGGGTCGCCTCCGGCGAGTGGCCGGCGGACGACAACCCGCTGCGGAACGCTCCGCACACCGCCGGGATGCTCGGCGGCGAGTGGGAGCACGCGTACAGCCGGGAAGAAGGTGTCTTCCCGGCCGGGGTGGTCGCTTCGGACAAGTACTGGCCGCCGGTGCGGCGTATCGACCAGGCGTTCGGCGACCGGAACCTGGTGTGTTCCTGCCCGCCGCTCGACGCCTACGAGGGCTGATCCACTCGGGGCTGCGCGGCCGTCGGTCGCGCAGCCCCGCTCAGCCGCTTGCTACGCCGCCGTCACCACCGTGCCCAGTGGGCGGTGCGGGGCGATGATCCTGCCACTGGGCAGCAGCTCGCCGGTGTCCTCGAAGAGCAGGACCCCGTTGCAGAGGAGGCTCCACCCCTGCTCGGGGTGGTGAGCCACAGGGAGCGCGGCTTCCCTGTCCTCGGATTCCGCTGTCGGGCAGGCTGGCTGGTGCTGGCACATGGATGGGATCTTTCGCTGCGAAGTGATCTCGATGACGTGGGCTGTGCTTGCTGTGCTGGTGGTGCCGGTCGTGCTGCGGCTTGAAGGCTTGTTCATGGCCGCCCCCCGATTTCGTGAGTTCCGGAACCCAGTGTTGCCCTGTGGGCGTCAATCCGCAGGGATTTCCTTGCAGCGGTCCTTATGGGTGTCAGACGCATCACCCGTGCGGACGGTTCAGTCCAACTCGACTCTCCCTTCGGGTGGTTAGGAGTGGTCGGTACGGGCTAGTCCGCTCGGGCAGGGGTGTGCCCCGCGACCGGACGGCGGACGGTGCGGGGCACAGGAGTGCGCGACAGGGGCCGTCGGCGGGCCCGGTCGCTCAGGCGAGCAGGCCGGCGGTGGCCGGGGCCGGCGTCAGTCGGTGCGTGAGGACCGGCAGGAGTTCGGCCACCCGGTGCGGGCGGTGCGGGGCGATGCCGGGCGGCGCGGGGGCCAGCGGGACGAGGATGTCGTCGGCCGCCGGTTGGCCGCTCGCCGGGTCGGCGGTGCGCTCGCCGTGCAGCCACAGCGTCAGCATGTAGAGCTCGGGCACCGAGAGCAGCCGCGGCTGATAGGCCTGCGGCAGCGACTCCGCCTGGCGCAGGGCCCGTTCGGTGGACCGGATGTAGGGGCCCTCGAAGAAGTGCGAGAAGGCCCAGCCGTCCGGCGTGAGCATGGTGTCGGCCGCGGCCACCGCGCGCTCCCCGCAGCGGATCAGGAAACGCCAGCCGGTCAGGCGGGCCCTGGACGGCCCGGTGGTCTCGGTGATGTGGTCCAACACATGGAGTGGCAGCGGGAGTTCGGGGGTGGCGGGTCCCTGGGCGGCGCGCAGGGACGGGGTGCGTGCCTCGCGGACGGCGGTGGGGGAACCGAGGGCCGCGAGAACGCTGCGCAGGGCGGGCGCGGGAGCCGGTGGGACGTGCAGCGGCATGGTGGGTCGCCTCTCATTCGACAGGCATGTGATGCGAGGGCGGTGCGGGACGAGCGGACGGCGCTGTCTGCTGCGGGTGCACAGGGGTACACGGGACGGAGGGGGCGGGGGGCCGGTCCGAACCCGGGCCGCGGGCGCCAACTCTCTGTCTCGCCAGCGGAGTTTATACGATGCGTGTTCACGGAGTGTTTCGGCTAGCACGCCGTCCGGATTACGCAAGGTGCTATTCGGGCGCGCTTCTCATGGGGTTTTGTGGGCGTTCTCCCCATTTTCGTCGGGGCCGCCACGCGTGACCTCGGCGTCTTTCGGTCGAGCGGTCGGCGCGTTCTTGTCGGCGTTTTTCACCAGGGCCGCGGACGACGGAATCTGCGGCCTGCCGCATGCCTGAGGAATGTGCCCGCGGGTAACCACGCTTGAGCGTACTGCTCCGTGGGCGCGCGCGGGGCGTTACGGATCACTTTGCCGGGGCATCATCCACCGTGACACGCGGCCGGGACGGAGCATCAACGGGTCGCCCGTGCGAGGAGGGACGCTTCCATGGGGGAGAAGGTCGTTGCGGGCGCGGTCGGTCTTGCCGATCCGCGGCGCTATCGGGAGAAGCTCAAGGAGTGCCTGGAGGGGTTCGCGCGACTGCTGGAAGAGAAGCGCTTCGACCGTCCGCAGAATCTCATGGGTCTCGAGATAGAGCTGAATCTCGCCGGGCCCGACGGGCTGCCGAGAATGATGAATGCGGAAGTTCTGGAGCGCATCGCGAGCCGCGATTTCCAGACCGAACTCGCGATGTTCAATCTCGAAGTGAACATTGCCCCGCACCGGCTCGGCGGCCGCGTTCTCGACCAGCTCGCCGAGGAACTGCGCACGGGGCTCGGATATGCGCACCGGAAGGCCAACGAGGTCGACGCGGGCATTGTGATGATCGGCATCCTGCCGACGCTCGCGGCGGACGACCTGGTCTCCGCGAACCTGTCGGACGTCGACCGCTACACCCTGCTCAATGATCAGATCACCGCCGCGCGCGGCGAGGACTTCGTGCTCGACATCGCCGGTGTCGAGCGGCTGACCTGCACGTCCTCCTCGATAGCGCCCGAAGCCGCGTGCACGTCCGTGCAGTTGCACCTCCAGGTGACGCCGGGGCGTTTCGCCGATGTGTGGAACGCGGCGCAGGCGGTCGCCGCCGTGCAGATAGCGCTCGGCGCCAACTCGCCCTTCCTGTTCGGCCGCGAGCTGTGGCGGGAGTCGCGGCCGCCGCTGTTCCAGCAGTCCACCGACACCCGGCCGCCGGAGCTCGCGGCGCAGGGCGTGCGGCCGCGGACCTGGTTCGGGGAGCGCTGGATCGATTCCGCGTACGACCTCTTCGAGGAGAACCTCAGGTACTTTCCGCCGCTGCTGCCGATCCTCGACGACGAGCAGCCGCTCGACCTCATCGCCAAGGGCGACACCCCGAGCCTCGCCGAACTCGTCCTGCACAACGGCACCGTGTACCGCTGGAACCGCCCCGTGTACGGCATCGCGGACGGCGTCCCGCATCTGCGCGTCGAGAACCGGGTGCTGCCCGCGGGGCCGACCGTCACGGACGTCATCGCCAACACCGCCTTCTACTACGGCGTCGTGCGCGCCCTGGCCGAGGAGCAGCGGCCGGTGTGGTCGCGGCTCCCCTTCGCGGCAGCCGCCCGCAACTTCGACACCGCCTGCCGGTACGGCATCGACGCGCGCCTGGAGTGGCCGCGCAGGGGCCGGTTCGGCGGCACGGAGCGGGTGCCGGCCGTGAACCTCGTACGGGACGAGCTGCTGCCGCTCGCGGCGGCCGGGCTCGACGCGTGGGGCGTGGAGCCGGCCGACCGGGACCTGTACCTGGGGGTGATCGAGGAGCGGTGCAGGCTGCGGATGAACGGTGCGGCGTGGCAGTCGGCGACGTATCACCGGGCCCTGGAGAGCGGTCTGGCGCGGGACGCGGCGCTCGCGGCGACCACGCGCCGGTACTGCGAGCTGATGCACGGGGGCCGGCCGGTGCACGACTGGCCGGTCGGGCTGCCGGAGCCGGCCGTTCCGCTGGGCTGAGGAGGTCGGCGGCCGGCTCAGTTGCCCTTGGCGCCCGCCTCGATGATGGCCTTCAGGATGACCTGCTGGATGTCCGCGGGGTCGCTGACCTGGTGTCCCGAGCCGCCCGTCGCCTCGGCGACCTGCTCGACCTCCCGCTTGTCGGTGTCGGGCCCCACGGCGATGACGATCAGCGGGACGGGATGCTCGGGGTCGGCGAGGCCCTCGAGCTTCTTGATGAGGCTCGCGCGGGAGATCGACCCCTGATCCTCGTTGACGCCGTCCGTGACCATGACGACGGCGTTGAACCTGCCGCTCTTGTACGAGGACGCGGCCTCCTTGTACGCCGCGAGCGTGGTGTCGTACAGCCCCGTCGCCCCGCCGGGCACCGGTTGCAGCGAGGTGAACGCCGCCGACAGGCGGTCGCGCTGGGTGCCGGAGCCGACGTGGTCGCCGAGGCGCTCGGTCGGCACGAGCTTCTTGTAGTCGCGCTCGTCGTCGAGGAACGTGGCGAACTCCCACAGACCGATCTCGTCCTCCGGCGTGAACGTGGACAGGGCGGCCAGCATCGACGCCTTCGTCACCTCCATGCGGGACTCGCCGCGGCTGGGCACGATGTTCCCCATCGAGGCCGACGCGTCCACGACCGTGGTGAGACGGGCGCTCTGCACCGTGATCGTCCACATCCCGAGGGTCTCCTCGAGCTGCTCCTTGGTCGGCGCCTTGGCCGCCACGCGCGCGTACGGCTGCGGGGAGCGGCCGCCGGCCCGTGAGACGACCGTCGCGGGGGACCGGCCGCTGTCCGTGCGGAAGCCGTGCCGCTCCAGGATCGAGCGGCCCTCGGGCGCGCCGAGCAGCGTCACGAAACGGACGGCGGCCCGGCTCTCGTCGGTGCTCAGCCGGTCCTCGTCGACCAGCGAGAACGGGTAGTCGAGGGCGGGCGAGCCGTCCTTCGGATAGAAGAGATCGAGCGAACCCGCCTTGCCCGCCTCCTTGTTGTGCGCGTAGGCGGCCTGCTCGGACAGGATCAGCGCCTCGTTGCGCCGCGGGTTGCCCTGCTCGGTGCCGGAGCCGTCGCGCGGCACCGTGTCCATGAGCTGCGCGTCGCTGTCGGACGTGCGCTGCGAGAGGCTCTTGGCCATGGACGCGGCCTGGGTGCCGTCCCCCTTCTTGGAGGTGGCAGCCAGCTTGGTGAGCGCGAGCAGTCCGCTGGCGCTGCGGGCGGGGTCGGCGGCGCCCAGGCGCAGCTTGTCGTCCCGCATGGCGGCGCCCGTCAACTGGGCCCAGGTGTACGTCTTGCGCGGCCAGCCGAAGGACTTCGCGGCCGCGGGCACCATGCCCACGCCGACCGGTGAGGAGGCGACGTTGCCGGCCGGTGTGACCTTGGTGTCGCCGGTGCTCGTGGTGACGCGCTGCACCCAGACGTCCGAGTCCGGCACCCAGACCTGGAAGTCCGCCGCGCCCTTGTCCGCGCGCAGGGTGTCGGCCACCTTGTAGGCGTCGCGCGCGGTGACGGCGACGTCGAGGCAGTTGCCGTCGGAGGTGAGCTTCTCGCGGCGGGCGTGCTCCGCGGCCTCGCGCAGCGCCGGGGCCATGTCCGGGGAGGCGACCACGTCGAGATGCACCTCGTCCTCGCATCCGCCGCCGAGGCCGATCAGCTCGGGGCGGACCACCGCGACCGTGCCCGCCGTGGCCACGAGGACGAGGGTGGTCGCGATGGCCACGGTGCGCCCGCGCGAGCGGGGACGGGGTGCGGCGGCGGCCGCCCCGTACTCGTCGGGCATGCTGCTGTGACGTCCCATGGCGGTGGAGCCCCTCCCTGAGCCACAAAGGCAGTTGCGGTATAAGCGGTGGAGCAGTGGAGGGGAGCGGTGCGCCGAATTGCGTCGCCTCGGCCCCCTCGGCCTGTCGCACGCGATCTTCGTACCTGCATTCGAGACCCTAGCGGGGCGCTGTGACGGATGCGGCGGGATTACTCAACTGGAGGCAGGTGTGCAGGTGGAGGCGGAGCCGATGCCCGGTTCTTCTCCCGAGGGGCGGCTCTCACGGCGCTTTTTGCGGGACGAGACGCTGCTCGTTCTGGGGCTTTCGCTCGGTGCGAGCGGTGTGTCCGCACTCATCAGCTTCGTCGGCTCCGTCACGAAACCGGGCGGCCTCAAGGACCAGGCCGCGACGCTCAACGCCTCGGCGGCGCCCGGCCGCCCGTGGCTCGACCTCGCCTGGCAGCTGTTCGGCATCGCCAGCGCCTTCGTACCGGTCGTACTCGTCGCGCACCTCCTGCTCAGGGAGGGCGAGGGGATGCGCACGATCGGCTTCGACCGCGGGCGCCCGTGGTTCGACACGGGCCGGGGCGCCGCGGTGGCCGCCGTCATCGGCAGCACGGGGATCGCCTTCTACCTCGCCGCGCGCGGCCTCGGCTTCAACCTCACCGTGGTGCCGGAGGCGCTGCCCGACGTGTGGTGGAAGTTCCCGGTGCTGATCCTCTCGGCGGTGCAGAACGCCGTACTGGAGGAGGTCATCGTCGTCGGGTATCTGCTGCGCAGGCTCGGGCAGTTGGGGTGGACGCCCGGGACGGCGCTCGTCGCGTCGTCCGTGCTGCGCGGCTCGTACCACCTGTACCAGGGCATCGGCGGGTTCTTCGGGAACCTTGCGATGGGCGTCGTCTTCGTCTTCCTGTACCGGCGCTGGGGGCGGGTCGGGCCACTGGTGGTGGCCCATTCCCTGCTCGACATCGGGGCGTTCGTCGGATACGCGGTGCTGGCGGGCAAGGTGGACTGGCTGCCCACCGCGTAGCCCACGCGGCTCGCGCTACGCGTGGAGTTCGCCCTCGATGGTCGTGACCGCGCGGCCGGTCAGGAGCGTGCGCTCACCACGCAGGGCGACGCGTACGAGACCGCTGCGGGCGGAGGCCTGCAGTCCGGTCAGCTCCTCGCGGCCCAGGCGCTCCGCCCAGAACGGGGTGAGCGCCGTGTGCGCGCTCCCGGTCACCGGGTCCTCGTCGATGCCGACGCCCGGGAAGAAGCAGCGCGACACGAAGTCGTAGCCCTGGGCGGGGTCCTCGGCGCGGGCCGTGGCGATGGTGCCGCGCCGGGAGAGGTCCACGAGCGCCTTGTGGTCGGGGGTGAGCGCCCGCACCGTCTTCTCGTCGGCGAGTTCCACGAGCAGGTCGCCGACCGAAGGGCCCGTGTCGCGCACGGAGAGCGGCTCCGCGCCCAGGGCCTCGGCGAGCCCGGCGGGGGCCGGCTCCTCGGTGAGCGGCGCCGTCGGGAAGTCGAGGGTCAGCGAACCGTCCTCGCCCGGTGTCGCCACGAGCACGCCGCTGCGCGTCGCGAAGCGCACGGGGCCGCGCGTCACCCCGGTGGAGTGCAGCACATGGGCGGTGGCCAGCGTCGCGTGCCCGCACATGTCGACCTCGGTGGCGGGCGTGAACCAGCGCAGCGCCCAGTCGGCGTCCCCGCTCTCGGGGAGCGGGTGAGCGAAGGCCGTCTCGGCGTGATTGACCTCAAGGGCGACGTTCTGCAGCCAGGCGTCGTCCGGGAAGGCGTCCAGGAGCAGGACGCCGGCGGGGTTGCCGGCGAAGGGCCGGTCGGTGAAGGCGTCGACGATACGAATACGCATGCCAGAGACGGTAATTGCCCCCACTGACAACGGCCCAAGGCCAATCCGGCGCGGCTGGCCTGTTTTCCCGGAGCCGCCGCTCCCGCTTCCCGTCGCGGCAGAGGCTTGCCATCCGAACAGTCCCGATATATCGTTGAGGCATTGCGATCGGTTGATGATCGCGTTCCATGAAACCCGCGATCAGTTGTGAAAGGACTGATTCCCATGCGTAACCACGGACACGAACACGGACATGGCAACTTCGGCCCCGGCCACCACGGCAGGGGCGGATTCGAGCGCGGCGGCTTCGAGGGTCGGCGCGCGGCGTTCGGGCCCTTCGGGCCCGGCTTCGGTGGCCCCGGTGGCCCCGGCCCCTGGGGGCGCGGCGGCCGCGGCGGCGGGCCTCGCGGACGGGCGCGGCGCGGTGACGTGCGCGCCTCGATCCTGGCCCTGCTGAAGGACCGGCCGATGCACGGCTACGAGATGATCCAGGAGATCGCCGAGCGCAGCGGCGGCGCGTGGAAGCCGAGCCCCGGCTCGGTCTACCCGACGCTGCAGCTGCTCGAGGACGAGGGTCTGATCGCCAGCGCGAGCGAGGGCGGCAAGAAGCTCTTCTCGCTCACCGACGACGGCCGTACCGCCGCCGAAGAGGGGCCCGAGGCCCCTTGGGAGGAGGCCGGTCGCGGCGTCGACTGGGAGGCCATGAACGAGATCCGGCAGGCCAGCTTTGGTCTGATGGAGGCGTTCGGCCAGGTCTGGAAGACCGGTGACAAGGAGCAGCGCGACAAGGCGATCTCCGTCATCAACGACGCGCGCAAGAAGCTGTACCTGATCCTCGCCGACGAGGGCTGAGTCCCGTGTGGGCCCGGACAGGCCACAGAGCGCGGAAGAGGCGCCCCGTACGAAAGGTGCGGGGCGCCTCTTCGCGTACGTACGCAGTACGTACGAAGGTCAGGGGTCAGGCCACCAGTCCGTTCAGCTTGCGCAGCGACTCGTCGAGCGCGGCCGTCGCCGAGTCCTTGAGCTTGCCCGCCATCAGCGAGACCGCCGCCCCGGTGAACTCGCCCTTGATGCGGGCCGTGGTCGCGTCGCCGTCCGGCGCGAGCGAGTAGTGCATGAACAGGTTCACGCCCATGGGTCCCTTGCCCCTGATGGCGAAGGTGCGGGCCGTCTCCAGCTCCTCGATGGTCCAGGTGACCTCGGCCGGGAAGCCCATGAGCTTCATGTTCTCCTCGAACTGTCCGCCCACTTCCAGTGCGGCGGGTCCGCCCTTCGGGAAGTCGGTGTGGGTGGCGTTCCACTTCCCGTACGAGGAGAAGTCGGTGAGCTGCGCCCAGACCTTCTCCGCGGGCGCTTCCATGCGTGCTTCCGCGCTGACTTCGGCCATGTGGCCACCCCTTTGAGTCGAGAGCCATGACGGGCTTCGGTGTCGCGTCGTCGCGGAAAGTAGCCGTGTGGCCTCGAACATTCAATACTGATGACCCGTCAGTTCCTGATCGACGGATTCCGGTCCCCTCGGGGGGTGGTGGCTCGATCTCATCCGTAAGGAGGAGATGTTCTTGATCAGTGCCCAACTTGTGTCGGACAGGAAAATGCTCCCAGCCGTGGATGTTCCTTTCGGTAGTTCCTGATGGGGTTAATGGTGTGCATAGTTCAACCCCGCCCGAGACCGACGCCCAGCTCAGCGACGAGCTCGCGGCGGTCGTCGCGGGCGCCCGGCGGCGCGCCGTGCGGGACGGGGACCGGCAGATCGACACCGCGCACCTACTGCACTCCTTGCTCGAGTCGGATCCCGACGTGCGGGCCGCGTTCCCGGAAGGCGCGCAGGTGGCGCGGCTGCTCGGCTATCTCGTACAGCGCAGCATCGGCTACGGGCTGCGCTGGCAAGGCTCGGTGGAGGACTCCGGGGCCGTGCCCCTCGTGCCCTCGGCCCCCGGGTGGTCGCCCGTCGCGGCCGCCGCCATGGAGGCGGGCGTGGAGCGGGCCGTGTCGCGCGGGTACGAGCGGGCCCGTGGCGTCGACGTGCTCGCCGCGCTCGCGGCGGATGCGGAGTGCCGGGCGGTCGAGGTGCTCGGCAGGGCCGGCGTCGATGTGGAGCGGCTGCGGCAGCGGGTCAACTGACGCCGTAAGCGAGGAAGAGTCCCGCGTCCATCCCGTGAGACAGGGGTCAACGGGGATGACGCTCCTGACGCGCCCTGCCATGATGTGCGCGTGCACGAGTCATTGGGGTCTTCGGGGAAACAGGCAACCCGCGGGCGCGGCATGGGACTGGGCCTCGCCCTCCTCTCCGCGCTCGCGTTCGGCGGTTCCGGGGTGGCCGCCAAACCGCTGATCGAGGCGGGCCTCGACCCGCTCCACGTGGTGTGGCTGCGCGTCGCGGGCGGCGCCCTGGTCATGCTGCCGGTCGCCTGGCGGCACCGGGCGCTCGTGCTGCGCAGGCCCGCGCTGCTCGCCGGGTTCGGGCTGCTCGCCGTCGCGGGCGTCCAGGCCTGCTACTTCGCCGCGATCTCCCGCATCCCTGTCGGAGTCGCCCTGCTCATCGAGTACTTGGCGCCCGCGCTCGTACTCGGCTGGGTCCGCTTCGTGCAGCGCAAGCCCGTGACGCGCGCGGCCGCGATCGGCGTCGTGATCGCCGTGGCCGGCCTCGCCTGTGTCGTCGAGGTGTGGTCGGGGCTCGGCTTCGACGTGCTCGGCCTGATCCTCGCGCTCGGCGCGGCCTGCTGCCAGGTCGGCTACTTCGTGCTGTCCGACCACGGTGGCGACGCGGCGGAGTCCGGGGCCGAGGTGCCCGACCCGTTCGGGGTGATCGCGTACGGGCTGCTCATCGGCGCCGCGCTGCTCACGGTCGTCGCCCGCCCCTGGGGCATGGACTGGTCGGTGCTCGCGGGCAGCGCCTCCATGGACGGCACGTCCGTCCCCGCGTGGCTGCTGCTGTGCTGGATCGTGCTGCTCGCCACGGTCGTCGCGTACGTCACCGGGGTGGTCTCGGTGCGCATGCTGTCGCCGCAGGTGGCCGGGGTCGTGGCCTGCCTGGAGGCGGTCGTCGCGACCGTGCTCGCCTGGGTGATGCTCGGTGAGCACCTGTCGGGCCCGCAGTTGTTCGGCGGGGCGATGGTCCTGGTGGGGGCGCTCATCGCGCAGTCGTCGAAGTCGGTGGCCGCGTCGCCGGAGCCGTCCGAGGCCGCACCGGAAAACGTGTTGTCGCGGTCGGGCGGGGCTGTCTAGCCATGCTGGGCATGCACGCACACACGCTCGTCCTCCCGCCCCCGGCCGGCTGAGGGCTGCCCGGCCGTCGTGGCCGGGCCCGGTCCGCCGGGGATCTCGCCACCGTGGGACCGCCATCTGAAGGTGCACCGCCATCTGAAGGTGCACCGTCACCTGTAGGTGCCGGTCGACAACGTGCTGCCTGAGTGATCCCCCCCCCGGACCGTGCAGGGCCCTGCCGCGGGCGGCGCTTCCCGGAGGGACACGGCCGTCCGCTCACGACGGTCCGTGTTCCTGGCCCTCGGTGTCTGCGGAGGGCCGCTCTCCGTGCTGTCCGTGGCCGGGGCGCTCGGCGGACTCGCGGTCCTCGTCCTGGGCGGCGGCGGCGCTGCGGGGCGCCCGATCGGGGTGATGTGGGCGCTGCTGTCGGCGGCCGGGTATGCCGTGATGACGCTGCTCACCCGGTGGTTCGGGCGGCACGGTGCGGGAGGCGGCGGGCTCGGTACGACCGTGGGCACGTTCGCGGGCGCCTCGCTCGCGCTGCTGCCGCTCGGCGCGGTCGAGGGCCTGGTGCCGCACACCGGCCACCATCTCGCCGTGCTCGGCCTGTTGGCGTACATCGCCTCGGTGCCAACGGCGCTCGCGTACGCCCTGTACTTCGCGGGCGCGGCGGTCGTGCGCTCCGCCACGGTCTCCGTGATCATGCTGCTCGAACCGGTGAGCGCCGCCGTGATCGCGGTGACACTGCTCGGCGAGGACCTCACGGCCGCGACCGTCGCGGGCACCGCCCTGATGCTGGCGGCGGTGACGGGCCTCGCCGTGGCGGAGGCCCGGTCGACCGCCTGATCCCTACGAAAAGTGGCTACGCGGGCTGGTGGCGCCGCCGTCGCTGCGTGGCGAGGGCGGCGGCGTCGCGCGGGTCGCCGCGCTCGGCGAGGCCCGCCGCGATCCTGTCCTGGACCTCCTCGGGCTTGTGCCCGGCGTACTTGAACTTGGCCCGCACGTCGGTCACCTGGAGCAGCAGGCCCCGGATTCCCGGCAGCATCCGGCCGTAGGGGGCCTCGTCCGCGGCCACCGGCACCGAGAGGCCGGGCGGCTGGAAGTGGCCCACCTGCCGGTTCAGGAGCTCCGCCTTCTCCTGCGGATCGTCCACTACGCGCGCGGTGCAGCGCAGTTGGACGGCGGCGTAGACGCTGGTCGGCGTGCCGTGCTCCGGCGGGACGTCGGGCGGCGCCTGCCAGGGGCCCGGCACGAACGCGTAGTCGTCGACGACGCTCAGCAGCACCTCCGGGTTGGCGTCGAGCGCGGGCCACAGGGGGTTGGGGCGGGCGAGGTGGGCGACCACCACGCCGAACTCGCCCGGTCCCTGCGGGTCGTACGCGAAGTGCAGGGGCTGTACGAAGGGAGGTTCGCCGTCGAGGCCGTTGACGGCGAGCTGGCCGAAGTCGTGGGCGGCGAGCCACTGTTGCCACTCGGCCGAGTCGCGCGCCGCGTCCCAGGGGTGGATCAGCATCACAGCCCCTTGAGGTACGGGGGGACGTCGATGCCGGTGGCGAGGTCGTCCGAGGGAAGCAGCTCGCCGTAGCCGCGCTGGACCGGGACCACGCCCGCCCAGTGCGGCAGGTCCATGTCCTCGGGCTCGTCGTTCGGGCCGCCTTCGCGGACCTTCGCCGAGACCTCGGAGAGGTCGATGCGCAGGACGGCGGTCGCGGCGAGCTCCTTGGCGTTCGCGGCCCGCGAGTCGGCGGCGCGGCCCGCCACCACGTGGTCGACGATCGCGTCCAGGGCGAGCCGCTTCTCCTCGGCGTCCGTGACCTGGTGGGCAGTGCCGTGCACCACCACGGAGCGGTAGTTGATGGAGTGGTGGAAGGCGGAGCGGGCGAGCACCAGGCCGTCCACGTGGGTCACGGTCACGCAGACCGGCAGGCCGGGGTCCTGCTGCCCCTTGTCGCCCGCCATCCGCAGCGGGCGGGAACCGGTGGAGCCGTGCACGTAGAGCCGCTCGCCGACGCGGGCGTACAGCGTGGGCAGCACGACGGGGGCGCCGTCGCGGACGAAGCCGAGGTGGCAGAGGTAGGTCTCGTCGAGTATCGAGTGCACCAGGGCGTGGTCGTAGGCCGCGCGCTCCTTGGCGCGGGTCGGGGTCGTGCGGTCCGTGGGCGCGTAGGAGGTGGCCGACTGTTCCTGGGTGACGCTCATGTTGCGAACTCCATTGCACTAGTACATAATGCTGTTTGTGCTAGGAGAGTATCGAATCAGTGGGCGTGGCGCAGCAGAGATCTGTGCCAGCGTCGAGCGTGGTGTGATCGCCGGGGACCTGGAGCCGGGGCAACTGCTGCCTCCCATGCGGGAGTTGGCGGACCGGCTCGGGGTGAATCCGAATACGGTCGCGGCCGCGTACCGGTCGCTGCGTGAGCGCGGGGTCATCGAGACGGCCGGGCGGCGCGGCAGTCGGGTGCGCCCCAAGCCGGCCATCACCGCGCGCGAGGCCATCCGCGTGGACGTGCCGGAGGGCGTGCGGAACGTGTCGGACGGCAATCCCGACACCGCGCTGCTGCCCTCGCTGGCCGAGGCGTTCACGGCGGCTGCGGGTGTCGCCGACAAGGAGCCGGTGCTCTACGGGGACGACTCGCTGGAGCCGGGGCTGGTGCGCCGCGCGCGGGCCGACCTCGACGCGGACGGGGTGCCGGACGGGCCCGTCGCCGTGACGTCCGGTTCGCTCGACGCCATCGAGCGGGTGCTCGCCGTGCACCTCAAGCAGGGGGACGCGGTCGCCGTGGAGGATCCAGGCTGGGGCAGCATGCTCGACCTCGTGCCCGCGCTCGGGCTGCGGACGGTGCCGGTGGGGGTGGACGACGAGGGGCCGCTGCCGGACGACGTGGAGCGGGCGCTGGCCGCGGGGGCCCGGGCGCTCGTGGTGACGGACCGGGCGCAGAATCCGACCGGGGCCGCGGTGGGGGCGGGCCGGGCGAAGGCGCTGCGCGCGATCCTGGGTGCGCATCCGGAGGTGCTGCTCATCGAGGACGACCACGGTCACGGGATCGTCGATCTGCCGCTGCACCCGCTCGCCGGGGCCACGCGGCAGTGGGCGTTCGTACGTTCCGTGGCCAAGGCCTACGGGCCCGACCTGCGGCTCGCCGTGCTCACGGGGGACGCCGGGACGGTCGACCGGGTGCGGGGGCGGCAGCGGCTCGGTCCCGGCTGGGTCAGCCGTATCACGCAGCGGGCCGTGGCCGGGCTGTGGGAGGCGGGCGCCGTGGACGCGGGGGCGGTCGCGGCCTCGTACGGGGAGCGGCGTGCCGCGCTTGTCGCTGCGTTGGCTGAGCGGGGGGTGGTTGCGCACGGCCGCAGCGGGATGAACGTGTGGGTGCCCGTGCCGGACGAGACCGGGGCGGTGGCGCGGCTGTTGCATGCCGGGTGGGCGGTGGCGCCGGGGGCGAGGTTCCGGATGGAGGCGGGGCCGGGGGTGCGGATCACGGTGTCCCGGTTGGGGGTGGGGGAAATCGGTGCGGTGGCGGACGCGGTGGTGGCGGCGGTGGGCGCGCCGGAGCCACGGAGGCATTACGCGTGAGGCGGGCCGTGGCGGGGTGGCGCCCTGCGGTTCCGTTGCGCGGCACCGGGGCGCCGCCTTGCCCACCCTGCCGCCCAAGGCGGCAGATTGCCCAAGGCGGGGTGACGGTCGACCGCCACGGGCGTGGAGGCGCCGGCGGCAGATCGCCATGGGGCGTCGGCGGCGGGTAGGCAATATCAAGCCCCTGCGGCGATTGAGCAGCGGGGGCCGGGGCGGAGCCCCGTGGCGTGGGAGCGGGTGACGTGACAGGTGCGGGGACCCGCCCCACTACTCCCGCACCCGCCCCACTACTCCCGCACCCGCACCCGCACCCGCGGACGCGACTGCGTAAGCGCCGCACCCGCCAAAACGATCACCGCCCCGATCGGCGTCGACCAGGAGAGGGACTCGCCGAGGACCGCGACGCCCGCCGCCGTCGCGATGACCGGGACGAAGTACGTGACCATCTGCGCCGTCGTCGGGCCGACCTCGGACACCAGCCCGTACTGGATGAGGAACGCGACGCCCGTACCGAGCGCGCCGAGCGCCGCGATCGCGAGCAGCGGGACCATCGGGAAGTGCGTCGGCCAGGCCGTGAACAGCGGGGTGACGAGCGCGAGCTGGACCGTGGCGAGCAACAGCTGCGCCCCGATCATCGACACGTTCGACTCACCCGTGTTCGCCAGCGTGCGGCGGACGTAGATCCAGCCGATGGGGTAGGAGAGCGAGGCCAGCAGGGCCATCGCCGTGCCCGCCACGTCCAGTCCGTGGAAGCCCTGCCAGACGCCGAGGACCGTCAGGACGCCGAGGAAGCCGATGCCCAGGCCCGCGACCCGGCGCCGCGTGGGCCGGTCCTCGGAGAGCGCGACCAGCGAGAGCGCCATGCCCCACAGCGGAGACGTCGCGTTGCAGATTCCGGCGAGCGTCGACGGGATCGTCTCCTCGGCGAACGCGAAGAGCGAGAACGGCAGCGCGTTCAGGAAGAGCGCCGCGACGGCCAGGTGCCCCCAGGTGCGGATCCCGCGGGGCAGCCGCTGCCGCTTGACGACCATGGCCACCAGCACGACCGCGGCGCCGAACAGCAGCCGCCCGAGCGTGACCTGGAACGGGGCGTAGCCCTCGGTGCCCACCTTGATGAGCAGGAAGCTGAAGCCCCAGATGAGGGCCAGGATGCCGAAGCGGATGCGCCAGTCGAGGGCGCGGCGCGGGGTGGCGACAGTGGTCGCGGTCGCGGTGGCGCGGGAAGCGGTCGTCGTGCTCATGGGGTCCAGATTGACTCCCCACATCTTCGTAGCACAAGCGAGATTGTTTTCCGAGTACCTATTAGCATCACTTACATGTTGAACCTGGAGCGCCTACGGGTCCTGGACGCCCTCGCCCGGCACGGATCGGTGAGCGGCGCGGCCGAGGGGCTGCACGTCACCACGTCCGCCGTCTCGCAGCAGATGGCCAAGCTGGAGCGCGAGGCGGGGCAGCAGCTGCTCGCCAAGCGCGGGCGCGGCGTGCGGCTCACGGACGCGGGCCGGCTGCTCGCGGAGCATGCGGCACGCATTCTGTCGCAGGTCGAGCTGGCGCAGTCCGATCTGGAGGCGCAGCGCGGACAGGTCGTGGGGGAGCTGCGGCTGTCCGCGTTCCCGACCGCCGCGCGTGGGCTGTTCCCCGGCGCGCTCGCCGCGCTGCGCGCCGAACACCCCCAGCTGCGGGTGCGGTCCCAGGAGCTGGAGCCCGAGGCCGCGGTGGCCGAGGTGATCCGCGGAGACCTCGATCTCGCCGTCGTCCTCGACTGGTACAACAAGCCGATGCCCATGCCGGACGGCTTGGTCAAGGCGAGCATCCTCGACGATCCGGCCGATGTCGCCATGCCGGCCGGCCATCCGCTCGCGGACCGCGAAGAGGTCGGTCTCGAGGACTTCGCGGACGACGAGTGGATCACCTGGGGGCAGGGCGAGTTCTGCCACGAGTGGCTGATGTTCACGCTGCGCGCCAAGGGGGTCGAGCCGCAGGTCGGCCACCGCGCCGCCGAGACGCACACCCAACTGGGCCTGGTCGCGGCCGGGTTGGGTGTCTGCGTCGCACCGCTGCTCGGCCGGGACCCGATGCCCGAGGGTGTGGTGACGGTGCCGGTGCGGCAGAAGGTGCGACGCCATGTGTACGTCGTATGGCGCGCGGACGCGGACCGGCGGCCCTCGATCCGCGCGGCGGTGCGGGCACTGCAAAAAGTGGGGGCGGATCTCGGGCGGCTCGCCGAGGGGTGACGTCAGGACCGGCCCGGATCGGCCAGCTTCCGGAAGTCCCACGACGTGATCTTGTCCGGGGTGAGCCGCGCCCACGCGTGCCGGCCGTCATAGACCATCTCGGTCATCCCGAAGTTCTTGTGCGCGAACAGCTGCTCGGGCGCGTCGAGTTCGGGGCACGGCTCACCGGTGCGCGGCGCCTCGCCGACGAACTCGACGCGCCCGGACAGCTCGACGCCGCGCAGCTCCCCGTACTCCTCGCCCGCGTCGACCACCACCGCCACCCGGCCGTCGACCCGCAGATCGGCCCAGCGGCGGCTGCGGGACAGCGAGTAGAGCCACAGCGACGTGCCGTCCCAGGCGAACCAGAGCGGGCTGACGTGCGGCGTACCGTCCGCGCCCACCGTGGCGACGCGGCACGTGCGCTGCTCGGCGAGGAACGCGTCGCGCTCCTCGGGCGACATCATGATCTTCCGGCCGCGGCGCTGGGTGGCGGTGGTCATTCGGGCTCCCTTGTTCGGCGTTCGACGTGCGGCCGACGCGCGTACGAGCTGAGTGCGACGCGCGCACGGCGTACGTCCCCGACCTGCGTCTGACGTGCTGTCAGGAACGCAGCATGCGACCTCTTCCCTGTGCACGCAATGGTGGCTACCCTCCAGCAGCCCGCAAAGCAGCTCGGCAAGCAGCCGGGAACCCGACAGGCAGGGGGCGGTCGTGCCGTCGAACGAGAAGCGCAGGAAACTCGCCGAGCTGCTCGACCCGGCGAGCACGGTACTGCTGACCGTCGAGTGTCAGCAGGGCGTCGTCGGCGCGGACAGCGCACTGCCCGAACTCGCCGAGGAGGCGCGGTCGTCCGGCGCCCTCGACAACGTGGCGCGGCTGGTGGCGGCGGCCCACGAGAGCGGGGTCCAGGTCCTGCACGCGGTGGCCGAGCGGCGCCCGGACGGCCGCGGGGCCAGCCGCAACGCCCGCCTCTTCCGCGCGACCGAACGCCTGCCCGTGAAGCAGCTCTCCGGAACCGACGCCGTTCGCGTCGCCCCGCCCGTCGAGGTCGCGGACGAGGACCTCGTCGTACGCCGGCTGCACGGGCTCTCCCCGATCGCCGGCACCGACGTGGACCCGCTGCTGCGCAACCTCGGTTGCCGGACGCTCGTCGTCACGGGTGTCTCCGCCAACATCGCCGTCCCGAACGCCGTGTTCGACGCGGTGAACCTCGGGTACACGGTGGTCGTGCCCCGGGACGCCGTCGCGGGGGTGCCCGCCGACTACACCCCCGCGATGATCGACAACACGCTCGCCCTGGTCGCCACTGTGACGGCGACGCCGGACGTGCTCGACGCGTGGAAGCGCCGATAGCCCGCGGACCGCGCGCTACGCGAGCTCGATCGAGTCGCCGCTGACCTTGAGCTGCCGCTCCTCCAGGGGCTGCGTGGCCGGCGGATGCGCCACACTGCCGTCCTTGATGGAGAACTTGCTGCCGTGGCACGGGCAGTCGATGGTGCCGTCGGTCACCTTGTTCACCTTGCAGCCCTGGTGCGTGCAGACGTTGGTGAACGCCTTGAACTCGCCGGACTTGGGCTGCGTCACCACTACTCCCGCGTCGGCGAAGATCTTTCCGCCGCCCTCCGGGATGTCCGAGGTCTTGGCGATCGCCTGGCCTTTCTTCTCACCGCCGCCCGAGGACGCGTTGCCCGCGGGCTGCGACGTGCCGTCGTCCGAGCTGCCGCACGCGCTCAGCGCCGCGGCGATCCCGGCGGCGCCGACCGCCGTGACGACGGTGCGGCGCGACGGAACGTGGCTCGTGGGTGCGGGCTCCTGCGAAGCGGTCATGAGGTGAAGGTCCCTTCATGGGTGGGTCGGGTCGGTCGAGGGGACGTGCTGGATCCCGTGGGGGTTTTCCTGAGGTACGTACGGTGATCCCTGGACGTTCAACGCCATCCTGATCTCATAACCTGGGCGCATGCTCACCGAAGTCACCGTGACCCGCTATGTCACCCCATTGAGGGAAGGCGGCTCGCTGCCGGGTCTCGTCGAGGGCGACGACCACGCCCCGTACGTCATGAAGTTCACCGGCGCGGGCCAGGGCCGCAAGACGCTCGTCGCCGAAGTGATCTGCGGCCGGTTGGCGCGCGCGCTCGGGTTTCGCGTGCCGGGGCTCGCCGCGCTGGACCTCGACCCGGTGATCGGCCTCGGCGAGCCCGACCAGGAGGTGCAGGAACTGCTCAAGGGGAGCGGCGGCACCAACCTCGGCATGCGGTTCCTGCCGCGGGCGCTCGGCTTCGACCCCCTCGCGTACGTCGTCGATCCGGTGGAGGCGGGCCGGATCGTCTGGTTCGACGCGCTGATCAACAACGTCGACCGGTCCTGGCGCAACCCCAACATGCTGGTCCAGGGCGGCGAGCTGTGGCTCATCGACCACGGGGCCAGCATGATCTGGCACCACAACTGGCGCGGCGCGCCCGCGTGGGCGGACAAGCCGTACGACGCGAGCGACCACGCCCTCGCTCCGTTCGGGCCCGACATCGAGAAGGCCGCCGCAGAACTCGCGCCGCGCGTCACCGAAGCGCTGATCGCCGAGGCCGCCGCCGACGTGCCGGACGTGTGGCTGACGGACGAGCCCGGATTCGACACCCCCGACGCGGTGCGGCGCGCCTATGTGGAGACGCTGCGCGCGCGTGCCGCCACGATCCACGAACGTGTCACGCTGCCCGCCGGTGGCGTCCGGCCCGCCGGAACCCCCGGCTGGGTGACCGAAGGAGCGAGCCGATGACCGCCCCGACGACCGAGCGCCATGTCTTCGAGTACGCCCTGCTGCGCGTCGTGCCGAGCATCGAGCGCGGGGAGCAGATCAACGCGGGTGTCGTCGTGTACTGCCGCGCCAAGTCCTTCGTCACGGCCCTCACCCACCTCGACGAGAAGCGGTTGCTGGCCCTCGACGCCGAGGCGGACGTGCGGGGCGTGCGCGCCGTCCTCGCCGCCGTCGAGCGGCACTGCCGCGGGGGAGACGACGCGGGGCGGGCCGCCGAGGACGATGCAGGGCGCCGCTACCGCTGGCTCGTCGCGCCGCGCTCGACCGTGGTGCAGCCCGGCCCCGTGCACACCGGCCTGACCGCCGATCCGGCCGCCGAGGCGGAGCGCCTGCTCGACCTGCTGGTGCGCTGAACGCCCAGGTCGGAGCCGTAAGAAGGGTCCTAGTGATCAGTGGCACCTGGTCGGCACGTTGACACCGGGTGCCAGGGCTTCTAGCGTCACACGCACAGGGTACTAAGCGGTTGCTCACCCGTACCGGGTGCGGCGGCCGCACCTCTAGGGCGAGGAGACCGAAGAGCATGTCCACCACTGAGCAGCGCGTAGCGATCGTCACGGGAGCCGCGCGCGGCATCGGCGCCGCCACCGCGATCCGTCTGGCCGAAGAGGGCCGCGCCGTCGCCGTGATCGACCTCGACGAGGCCGCCTGCAAGGACACCGTCGAGGCGATCACCGCCGCCGGTGGCAAGGCGCTCGCCGTCGGCTGCGACGTCTCCGACGAGGCGCAGGTCGAGGCCGCGGTCGCGCGCATCGCCGAGGAGCTCGGCGCCCCCACGATCCTCGTGAACAACGCGGGCGTCCTCCGCGACAACCTGCTGTTCAAGATGAGCGCCACCGACTGGGACACGGTCATGAACGTGCACCTGCGCGGCGCCTTCCTGATGACCAAGTACGTCCAGAAGCACATGGTGGACGCGAAGTTCGGCCGCGTCGTGAACCTGTCCTCGTCCTCGGCGCTCGGCAACCGCGGCCAGGTCAACTACTCGGCAGCCAAGGCCGGTCTGCAGGGCTTCACGAAGACCCTCGCCAAGGAGCTCGGCAAGTTCGGCGTCACCGCCAACTCCGTCGCCCCGGGCTTCATCGTCACCGAGATGACCAAGGCCACGGCCGAGCGCGTCGGCATGGGCTTCGAGGACTTCCAGGCCGCCGCCGCGACCCAGATCCCGGTGCAGCGCGTGGGCCGCCCGGAGGACATCGCCAACGCCATCGCCTTCTTCACCGGTGAGGCGGCCGGCTTCGTCTCGGGCCAGGTCATGTACGTGGCCGGCGGCCCGCTCAACTGAGGCCGGGGGCAACGGACATGACCACTTCTGAACTCCCGGAGCTCTCCGGCAGGGTCGCGCTCGTCACGGGCGCGAGCCGCGGCATCGGCTACGGCGTCGCCGAGGCCCTGATCGCGCGCGGCGACCGCGTGTGCATCACGGGGCGCGGTGAGGACGCCCTCAAGGAGGCCGTCGAGCAGCTCGGCTCCGACCGCGCGATCTACGTGGCGGGCAAGGCGCACGACGAGGCCCACCAGGCCGCCGCCGTCGAGCGCACCATGGAGGCGTTCGGCCGCGTCGACTTCCTCGTCAACAACGCCGGTACGAACCCGGTGTTCGGCCCGATCGCCGACCTCGACCTGAACGTGGCGCGCAAGGTCTTCGAGACCAACGTCGTCTCCGCGCTCGGCTTCGCGCAGCAGACGTGGAAGGCGTGGCAGAAGGAGAACGGCGGCGCGATCGTCAACATCGCGTCCGTGGCGGGCGTCTCCGCCTCGCCGTTCATCGGCGCGTACGGGGTCAGCAAGGCCGCCATGGTCAACCTGACGCTCCAGCTCGCGCACGAGTTCGCGCCGCAGGTGCGGGTCAACTCGATCGCCCCGGCGGTCGTGAAGACCAAGTTCGCCGAGGCCCTGTACGAGGGCCGGGAGGCCGAGGTCGCGGCCACGTACCCGATGGGCCGGCTCGGTGTGCCGGAGGACATCGGGGGCGCCGCGGCGTTCCTGACCTCCGAGCAGTCCGCCTGGATCACCGGTCAGAACCTCGTCGTGGACGGCGGCAAGTTCCTCAACGCCGGCGTCGAGTAGGTCGCGGGCGGCCGCGGGCCGGTCCGGTCCCGAGGTCAGATTCCGGACGTTGGCCGACAACGTCCGACAAACGTCCTCGCTCGTGAAGTGCCCCGTCGTTTCAACCAGTTGAACCGGCGGGGCGCTGCGATATTGTCGCCCGACCTGGCATGGCTGATCGAGGAGCGAGCGCGTGTTCAACCGGTTCCCTGCCCCTCGCGCGTGGGCGGCATTGGCGTCGATGACCCTGCTCACAGGGTGCGGGCTGATGAATTCGGGCGAGGGTTCCGACGAGCGGCCCATCTCCGTGGGCACCACCAGTGTGCCGAGCACGCTGGATCCCGCGATGTCCTGGGACGGCTCGTGGGAGCTGTTCCGCAACGTCTACCAGACACTGGTGTCGCTGCCGTCGGGCGCCGCCGAACCGCAGGCGGACGCGGCCGAGTGCCGGTTCGAGGACTCCGCCAACCGCGTCTACCACTGCGAACTGCGGGAGGACATGAAGTTCTCCAACGGGGACGCGCTCGACGCGAAGGCCGTCAAGTTCTCCATCGACCGGGTCCGCAAGATCGGCGGGGGCGGCGGACCCGCGGGCCTGCTGGGCAGCCTCGACCGCGTGGAGACGCGTGGCGACCGAGGCGTAACGTTCCACCTCACCAAGCCGGACGCCACCTTCCCGTTCGTGCTCTCCACTCCCGCCATGTCGATCGTCGACCCCTCCGCGTATCCGGCCACGTCCGCGCGCACGGACGGCAAGGTGACCGGTTCGGGGCCGTACGTGCTCAAGTCGTACGCCGACGGCAGCAAGGCCGAACTCGTCCGCAACGACAACTACCAGGGCTTCGCGGAGCGCAAGAACAACGCGGTGACGATCCGCTACTTCAAGACGTCGGCCGCCATGGTCGGCGCCCTCAAGGCGAAGAAGATCGACGCGACGTTCCGCGGTCTCGCCGCCGACGACATCGTGAAGCTCCAGGACAAGCAGAGCGCCAACGGCCTGCAACTCGTCGAGGGCGCGGGCATGGAGATCAGCTACGTGGTCTTCAACCCGAAGGACCCCTGGGCGGGCAAGAGCGCGGTGCGCCGGGCGGTCGCCCAGGTCGTGGACCGCGGTGCCATCGCGGACAAGGTGTACGCGAACACCGTCGAGCCGCTGTACTCGATGGTCCCCAGGGGCCTCGCGGGCCACACCACGGACTACTTCGACGAGTTCGGGGAGCCGAGCCCCGCGAAGGCGGCCCGGATCCTCTCCAAGGCGGGCATCAACGCGCCCGTGCCGCTCACGCTCTGGTACGCCTCCGACCGTTACGGCTCCGCCACCGCGCCCGAATTCGCCGAGATCAAGCGGCAGTTGGAGGCATCGAAGCTCTTCAAGGTGACGCTCAAGAGCCGTCCCTGGAAGTCGTTCGAGCAGGGGTACAAGAAGGGCGAGTACCCGGCGTTCGGGCGCGGCTGGTTCCCCGACTTCCCCGACGCGGACAACTTCATCGCGCCCTTCGTGGGCGAGAAGAACGCCCTGAGCACGCCGTACGTCTCGCCCGAGATCACCGACAAGCTGCTGCCGCTGTCCCGCAAGCAGAAGGACCGCGGCGTCGTGGCGCGGCAGTTCGAGCAGGCCCAGCACATCATGGTGCGCGACGCGCGGCTGCTGCCGCTGTGGCAGGGCAAGCAGTACATCGCGGCGAGCGAGGAGATCTCGGGCGGCGAGCGGGCCCTCGACCCGTCGACGATCATGATGATGTGGGAGCTGCACCGCAAGACGAGCTGGTGAACCGGCCTTCTTGATCCCTCCCGGGTGCGGGCGTCGATTGTCAGTGGGCGCCGGTAGGTTTCTGGGTGTTGAAGCACTTGCCCGTACCCCGGAGGTTGTTGACGTGACCGACACCGCGATGCTGCCCGAGTCCTGGCGCGGCGTCCTCGGCGACGAACTGCAGAAGCCCTACTTCAAGGAGCTGACCGAGTTCGTCGAGGAGGAGCGCGCGAAGGGCCCCGTCTACCCGCCGCGCGAGCAGGTCTTCGCCGCGCTCGACGCGACGCCCTACGACAAGGTCAAGGTGCTCGTCCTCGGCCAGGACCCGTACCACGGCGAGGGCCAGGGGCACGGCCTGTGCTTCTCGGTGCGGCCCGGGGTGAGGACGCCGCCCTCGCTGCGCAACATCTACAAGGAGATGCAGGCCGAGCTCGGCACCCCGATCCCGGACAACGGCTGTCTGATGCCGTGGGCCGAGCAGGGCGTGCTGCTGCTCAACGCGGTGCTGACGGTGCGGGCCGGCGAGGCCAACTCGCACAAGGGCAAGGGCTGGGAGAAGTTCACGGACGCCGTGATCCGCGCGGTGGTGGACCGCCCCGACCCGGCGGTCTTCGTGCTGTGGGGGAACTACGCGCAGAAGAAGCTGCCGCTCATCGACACCGAGCGGCACGCGGTGGTGAAGGGTGCGCACCCCTCGCCGCTGTCGGCGCGGAAGTTCTTCGGCTCGCAGCCGTTCACGCAGATCAACGAGGCGATCGCCGCCCAGGGGCACACACCGATCGACTGGACGGTCCCGGACCTGGGCTGAGCGGGGTCCGGCTCGCGGGGAGCCGCGCCTGAGCTGGATTGTCAGTGCCGCCGGTTAGCGTCGTCGGATCGGACATCGTGGTCGGACGCGCCGGGCGGCCGGGGCTTGGAGGAGACAGAGTGGCACAGCAGCGTGAACAGGCGGCGGACGACGCCATGATGAGCCGCATCGGGCAGGCGGTCATGCTGCACCACGGCGGCGACCGCGAGGAGGCGCAGGGGCGCTTCCTCGGTCTGTGGGCGGAGATCGGGGAGGACGGGGACCCGCTGCACCGCTGCACGCTCGCCCACTACATGGCCGACACCCAGGACGACCCGTCCGACGAGCTGGCCTGGGATCTGCGCGCGCTGTCCGCCGCCGACTCCCTCACCCAGGAGCGGCTCGCCGAGCACGAGTCGTCGCTTGCGCTGCAGGCGTTCTACCCCTCGCTGCATCTCAACCTGGCGGCGGACTACGTGAAGTTGGACCGCCCGGGGGCGGCCCGCAGCCACCTGACGCGGGCCCGCGCGGCGGCGGGCGCGCTGGGGGACGACGGGTACGGGGACGGGGTGCGGGCCGCCCTCACCCGGCTCGAGGAGCGGGTGGCCACGATGGGGGCGGGGCCGACCGAGCCGAGAGAGGGGCACGGGCCCGGCGGGGAGCCGCTGGGGCCGCCGCGGACCGGGTCGTAGGGGCTTTCCGGTGCGGCGTCGGTACGGTCAGCCGCCGTATGTGTCCCGGCAGGCGGCCGCCTGAGGGCTGTCCCGGTCCCAGCCGCCGTAGCGGCGGCCGAGGGCGCAGACATCGGTCCGGGCGGGGGCCTTCGGGGGTTTTCCGGCCTTGTGGTGCTCGGGGGCGCTGCGGGGTTCGGGGACGGTGGTCCGGCGCGGAGCAGGCACGACTTTCGGGGCCGGGGGCGGGGGAGTGGGGGCGTCGGTCCGCTGCGGTTGCCCGGCGGGGCGCTCCGGTGTGCGGTGGGGTGCGGTCGGCTTCATCCGCTCCAGGGCCTCGCGGGCGGGAGCCTGAACGACCGGGCCGTCGGGGTGGCCCTCGGGGTCGGGGCGGGAAGCCGCGGCGGAGGCCGTGGGGGAGGGTGCCTTCGGGGTGGCCGGCGGGCGCACGCTGACGCAGCCGGAGGCGGTGGCTGCGGTGGCGGCGGCCGCCGCGAGCAGCAGGATCGTGGTTGAGCTGGGCGTTCTGGGCACGGGGCCACTGTGTGGGGTGGCGGGGGTGTGGTGGGGGTGATCGGGGGAGGTTTGCCCCGCATGGGTGACGGTGGCTCCGCCGGGGGTGGGAGTGGTGGTTGACGTCGCGGGGCCCTGCCCCGGACCCCGCTGCTCAATCGCCGCAGGGGCTCTATGCGGCCAGCATTCCCCGTAGCAATTCCCCGTAGCCCTCGCGGAGTTCGGGGAGGGTGAGGGGTGTGGTGTGGAAGGCGCCTGCTACGCAGGAGAACATGATGCCCTCCGTCCAGGCCACCAGGGACAGGGTGTGGCGCTCGGGGGAGTGTGAGCCGGCCGAGCGGAGCAGTGTGGTGAGTGGTTCGCGGAACTGGCGGCCCGTTTCGTCGAAGAAGGCGCGCAGCTCGGGTCTGCGGGTCGCCTCCAGGGCCAACTCGTAGCGGCAGACGAGTAGTTGGGGGTGGCGGTCGAGGTAGCGGTGCAGGGCGAGTGCCATGCCGTCGACCAGGGAGGCGAGGCCGCCCGCGGGGTCCGGCAGTTCGTCGACCGAGAGCACCTGTGCCTCGCGCACCGCGAGCCGCCGCACCGCCGTCTCCAGGAGGGCGAGCCGGGTGCGCGCGTGGTTCGACGTCGAGCCCTGGGGCAGCCCCGCCGTCTCGTCGACCGCGCGGTGGGTCAGCCCGCGCATGCCGCGCTCAGCGAGCAGTGTCAGGGCGGCGTCGGCGATCCGGTCGGCCCGGGGGAGGGCGGCTTCGGCGTGTGGGGTGTCGGGGCGGTTCATGGGGGCAATCTACCGCGATCACTACGGCTGTAGTACGGTCGAATCAGGTAGCCACTACAGGTGTAGTGGCCCGTTTCGTACTCCATGGGAGGCGTCATGTCCCGACAGGCCCAGTCCCGTGCCGTGGTCGTCGGAGGCGGGATCGGCGGGCTCACCGCCGCGCTCGCGCTCCGGCTGCGCGGCTGGCAGGTCACCGTTCTGGAGCGGGCGGACGGGCTCAGGCCCGTGGGCGCGGGGATCTCCCTGGCGCCCAACTCCCAGCGTGCCCTCGATGTCGTAGGGATCGGCGCCGAGATCCGTGCCCTGGAGGCGTGGGAGGGCGACGGCGGGCTGCTCACGCCGAAGGGCCGCTGGCTCTCGCGGGCCGACCCGAAGCTCGCGGCCGAGCGCTTCGGCGGCTCCATCGTGCTGCTGCACCGCGCGACCCTGATCGACAAGCTCGCGGGTCGGCTGCCCGCCGACGCCGTGCGCACCGCGTCCGAGGCGCGGCTCGTCGACGCCGGAGACCCGGACGACCCGGCACGCCCGGCGCGCGTCAGCACCCCGGAGGGCGACCTGGAGGCGGAGCTCGTCGTCGGTGCGGACGGCATCAACTCCGCCGTGCGCGGCGCGCTGTTCCCCGAGCACCCCGGCGCCGAGTACACCGGCTTCACCACCTGGCGCGTGCTCGTGCCGCCGCTCGGCCGCCCCTTCACCCAGCACGAGACCTGGGGCCCCGGCCGGCTCTGGGGCACCCACCCCTTCGCCGACGGCACGGTCTACGCGTACGCGGCGGCCATGGCCCCGGCCGGGCAGCGGGCGCCGGGCGGCGACGAGAAGGCGGAACTCCTGCGCCGGTACGGCAGTTGGCACGACCCGATCCCCGCGATCCTCGACGCGGTCGAGCCCGGCCAGGTGCTGCGCCACGACGTCCACCAGATCGCCCGCCCGCTGCCCGCCTACCACCGCGGCCGCGTCGCCCTGCTCGGCGACGCCGCGCACGCCATGGCGCCGACCCTCGGCCAGGGCGGCAACCAGGCCATCGAGGACGCGGTCGTCCTCGCCCATCACGCGGCTCCCGGCGCCCCGCTCGACCTGCCCGGCTACAGCGCCGCACGGCTGCCCCGCACCACGTCGATCGCGCGCAGGGCGATGACCGTCAGCCGCGTCAATCTCACCGCGAACCGGCCCCTGATCGCCCTGCGCAACACCGCGATCCGCGCCGTCGGCGCGCTCGGCCCGGCCTTCCTGCTGCGCGGCATGGACGGCATCGCGGACTGGCGCCCGCCCCAGCGTGAGCCGTATGTCGGTGCTCCCCCGTATGCTGCCCAGACCCGGCCGGGGACCCGTACGGCCCGGACACCGCAGGACAGGACACCGCAGGACAGGAGCACTCAGACGTGAAAGTCGGCGTCATCGGACTCGGCGACATCGCCAAGAAGGCGTACCTGCCCGTGCTCGGCGCGCAGCCCGCGCTCGAACTGCACTTGCAGACGCGGACGCCCGCGACCCTGACCGAGGTCGGGGACCAGCTCCGCGTTCCCGCGCCGCAGCGCCACGCCGACCTCGACGCGCTCCTCGCGCAGGGCCTCGACGCGGCGCTCGTGCACGCGCCCACCGCCGCCCACCCGGAGATCGTCACGCGGCTCCTGGAGGCGGGCGTCGCGACATACGTCGACAAGCCGCTCTCCTACGAACTCGCCGAGTCCGAGCGGCTCGTGCGGCTCGCCGAGGAGCGCGGCGTCAGCCTGGCCGTCGGCTTCAACCGCCGCTACGCGCCCGGGTACGCGCAGTGCGTCGAGCACCCGCGCGAGCTGATCCTGATGCAGAAGAACCGCGTCGGGCTTCCCGAGGAGCCGCGCACGATGGTCCTCGACGACTTCATCCACGTCGTCGACACGCTGCGTTTCCTCGCGCCGGGCCCGGTCGAGGACGTGACCGTGCGGGCGCGCGTCGCGGACGGTCTGCTGGAGCATGTCGTCCTCCAGCTCGCGGGCGACGGCTTCACCGCGCTCGGCGTCATGAACCGGCTGAGCGGCTCCACCGAGGAGATCCTCGAGGTGTCCGGGCAGGACTCCAAGCGGCAGGTGCTGAACCTCTCCGATGTGGTCGACCACAAGGGGCAGCCCACGGTTCGCCGGCGCGGGGACTGGGTGCCGGTCGCTCGCCAGCGGGGCATCGAGCAGGCTGTTCTCGCGTTTCTGGACGCTGTGCGGGCGGGCAAGGTGGTGAGCGCGCGTGACGCGCTCGCCACGCATGAGCTGTGCGAGCAGGTTGTGCGTGAGGTGCTGCGGCAGGTGTGATTCAGCGGGGCTCGAACGTACCGTTCAGGCCGCGACGGCGTTGCGGACTCGGGGCGCTGCCCCGGACACCGCTGCTCAATCGCCGCAGGGGCTTGAGTGCCGCCAGTACCACCAGCGCCGTGACCGACGCATGCACCGGCCAGTCGCCGTACCGTACGTACAGCGTGGTGCCGCGAGCCGTCGGCACGTCGTAGACGCGGGCCGCGCTCGCCGACGTGCCGAGCCAGGCGCCGGTGCGCGCCCCGTCCGGGCCGTACACCGCGGACACCCCGGTCAGCGTCGCGTGCACCATCGGGCGGCCCGTCTCGGCGGCCCGCACCGCCGCGAGCGAGGCGTGCTGCTCGGGCGCCCAACTGTGCTGGAACGTCGACGTCGAGGACTGCGCGAGCAGCACCTGCGCCCCGTCCTGCGTCAGCTTCCGCGTCATGTCGGGGAACGCCGACTCGAAGCAGACCAGCGGCCCGACCCGCAGCGTCCGCTCGCCGTGGCGCACGTCCATCACGACCTGCCGCGTGCCCCGCATCCGGTCCTCGCCCGCCGCCTTGCCGACCGAGGTGGCCCAGCCGAGCAGCGAGCGCGCGGGCACGTACTCGCCGAAGGGGACGAGCCGCATCTTGTCGTAGTGGTCGCCCGTGAGACCGTTCCCGCCGACCAGCACGGAACTCTTGTATATGCCCTGGCCGGAGCCGTCCGCGGCGCGGCGCCGCGCGTCGACGTTGACGAGGATCTCCGCGTCCACCTCGCGGGAGAGCGCGGCGAGGCGGCGGGCCAGGTCGGGGCGGCGCGGCAGGTCGTAGCCGACGCTGCTCTCGCCCCAGACCACGAGGTCCACGTCCCGGTTCGCCAGCTGCCGGGTCAGCGCCACCTGCCGGTCGAAGCGGGCCCCGATGCTGCCGATGCCGTCGACCACGCCCGGCTGCACCACCGCGATCCGGGACCGCCCCTCCGGCTCCGGCTTCGGCGCCCACGCCCAGGCGGCCCCGGTGACCGTGACCGTCGCGACGAGGCCCGCCACCGCCGGAGCGCGGGCACCGCGGGCGACGATCAGGAGCGTCACGCCGGTGTTCACCGCCACCACGAGCAGGCTCAGCAGCCAGACACCGCCCACCGACGCGAGCCGCAGCGCGGGCGTCACCTGCCACTGGCTGGAGCCGAGCAGCCCCCACGGTCCGCCCAACCCCTGCCAGGAACGGACCAGTTCGACCATCAGCCATGCCGAAGGGACGGCGAGGAGCGCGGTCGCTGCCTGCCCGGGCGTCGGCCGGCCGTGCAGGAGGTGGTGCAGCAGCCGACCCCACGGCGCCCACAGCGCGCCGAGCAGCGCCGCGAGGACGAGCGTGAACACATGCAGGCTCGGCAGCAGCCAGTGGTGCACCGCGAGCATGAACCCGAGCCCGCCGAGCCAGCCGTCGAGCGCCGCCCGGCGCGGCGTGCCGGCCGAGCGCGCGAGCAGCATCCACGGCACGAGGGCGACGTACGCGAACCACCACAGGGCGGGGGCCGGGAACGCGAGCGCGGGCAGGGCGCCCGAGCTGACCGCCGCGGCGCCGCGCCACCACCGTGACCCGTCGAGCCGCTGCCGCCATCGCTCCATGCGCCGCGCCTCCCGACTCGTACTCGTACGACCATCGCCCAGCGCTCTCCAGTGTGCGCGCCGCCGACGATCAACGACAGTGGGCGGAGGGGGAGCGGGTCAGCTGCCGGCCCCGACCTTCTGGGGGACGCGGCGCCACTTCTCGTAGACGGTGACGCGGTGCAATCGCCAGCCGCCGGCCGTCCGTACCAGGTCGAAGGCGTAGCGGCCGCCGCAGATGAAGTCGGGGGCCTGCGAGTCGCCGTCGCCCGCGAAGCGCATCGGGTTGAAGTAGTCGGCCCGGACCCGGCCGGTGTCGCCGATGTCGCGGTCGACGGTGTCGAAGCGCACCCGCCGGTTCACGATCAGGTGCTGGCGCATCGGGAACAGCTCCATGGTCTTGGACAGCCACTGCGTGATCTCCTCGGCGCTGCCCTCCACCCCTCCCGCCTCCCGGTAGTCGGCGCGGCCCTCCGGTTCGAACAGGGCGCGGTACGCCGCCCAGTCGCCGTCGTCCACGGCCGCGGCGTAGTCGGTCACCAACTCGTCGACGGCGAGCCGGTCGAGGACGGTCGCGAGTTCCACACGCTGCGTCATCGGCTCAGTCTCGGGCCCCGCGCGCACGGAGCCAAGAGGCGTGCGCCGCCGGGTCGAAAACTCCTGGGGAGCGCGGGGCGTGTGCTGTTACGGTCGCGCCATGTCAGCTGATCCGAACACGCAACTCCCGGCCGGGACACCAGGACCCGTCACGGCGGACGACGTAGCGCGGGCCGTCGAGCTCGCGGTCGCCGCGCTGCGGGCCGTCCCCGACGCGGACTGGAACGCCCCGGCGGGCTCGCTGGAGTGGACGTGCTGGGAGACCGGCGAGCACCTCGCCGACGACCTCTTCTTCTACGCCGCGCAGATCGGCTCGCTGCGTCCCCTGGCGGACGACCACGTGCGCTGGGGCTACAGCAGGCGCCGCCCCGACGGGCCGGACAACACGATCACGGTCGACATCGACGCGGGCCCGGCCGCCATGCTCGGGGCGCTGGAGGCGGGCGGCGGCATCCTCGCCGCGGTGGTGCGCACGACCCCGCCGACCGCCCGCGGACACCACGTGTTCGGGGCCTCCGACCCCGAGGGCTTCGCCGCGATGGGCGTCGTCGAGACGTTGGTGCACGCGCACGACCTCGCGCTCGGGCTCGGTGTCGACTTCACGCCACCGGCCGATCTGTGTGCGCGCACGCTGCACCGTCTCTTCCCCGACGTCCCCGGTGACACCGAGCCGTGGGCGACGCTGCTGTGGGCCACGGGCCGGGGCGAACTGGTGGGCAGGGAACGGCGCGGGAAGTGGCGCTGGTACGGTGCGCCCGGCGCGACATGATCTTCGTCCGCGTGGCCACCTCCCGGCCTGCCCGGTCGGGGGGCCCGCACTTCTGACCAGGAGGCCCGCTTGAACCGCCCCATCACGCTCGTCACCGGCGGCAGCCGGGGCATCGGCGCCGCCACGTCCGTGCGTCTCGCCCGCGACGGGCACGATGTCGCGCTGTCCTTCGTGAGCGACAAGGACGCCGCCGAGCGCACCGCGGAGGCCGTGCGCGCCGAGGGGGCCCGGTGCGTCGTCGTGCGGGCCGACACCTCACAAGAGGCCGATGTGGAGCGCCTCTTCGACGAGGCGGCCGACCGGCTCGGGCCGCTCACCGGCCTGGTGAACAACGCGGGCGTCACCGCTCCGGTCGGCCCGTTCGCCGAGGCGCGCACCGAGGACTTCCGCCGCGTCCTCGACGTCAACGTCCTCGGGGTCCTGATGTGCTGCCGCCGCGCCGCGCGCGACATGACGGCGGCGGGCGCGGGCGCCATCGTGAACGTGTCCTCCGGAGCCGCCACCCTCGGGAGCCCCGGCCAGTACGTGCACTACGCCGCGTCCAAGGCGGCCGTGGACACGATCACCCTCGGCCTCGCCAAGGAGCTCGGCCCGGTGGGCGTGCGGGTCAACGGCGTCGCGCCCGGCATCGTCGACACCGAGATCCACGCGACGAGCGGTACGCCCGACATCGCCCGGGAAGCGGCGCCCGGCATCCCGCTGCGGCGCCCGGGGGCGGCCGACGAGATCGCGGCGGCGATCGCCTGGCTGCTCTCACCGGACGCGTCGTACGCGACGGGGACCGTGCTGAGGGTGGCCGGGGGCCGCTGAGAGCCGGCGCGGACCGGGTGGTTGGACCGGATGGTTGGACCGAGTGGTTCAGGCCGCCTTCACGACCTCCGCGCGCACCGCGGCCGCCCACTCCGTGACCAGCAGCGCGTACTCGGCGCGCTGCTCGCCGGTGAGCCGGCCTCCTGTGCGCAGCCACAAGCCGCGGATCTGCTCGTTGACTTCCTCGGCAGACCGCTCAGGACCAGAACTGACGGGCGGCATGTGCCAAGGCTACGTTCGGCGCACGCGATTGGGAACCCTGAGCGAGCGGTACTGAGCATCAAGTGACCGATGCTGTAAAGGAGTTGCCGCTGGGCCTGGTCAGGCGCCGACCATGGCCGGCAGCACCGCCGTCGCGAGCAGCGTCAGCCGGTCCGCGTCCGGGGTGCCGGGCTCGGCCGTGTAGAGCATGACGCGCAGGTCGTCGCCCGCGACCGTGAGGATGTCGCAGTCCAGCGTCAGCGGGCCGACCTCCGGGTGGTCGACCGTCTTGCGCGCGGCGGCGTGCCGGCCGACGGCGCCCGAGTCCCACAGCTCGGCGAAGCGCGGGCTGCGCGTGCGGAGTTCGTCGACGAGGGTGTGCAGGCGCGGGTCCAGCGGGTAGCGGCTCGCGGTCGTACGCAGGTCCGACACCAGGGCCGTCTCCACGGCCTGCCGCTCGTCGGGCGTCTGGCGGACCCGGCTGGTCGGCCCGAGGAACGTCCACCACACGCCGTTGCGTCCGTGGCCGCCCCACTCAGGACGCTCGCCGAGCAGCGCCATGTACAGCGGGTTCGCCAGCAGCAGCGTCCACGCCGCGTCGAACACGGCGGCCGGTGTCCCGGGCAGCCGGTCCAGGAGCCGGCGCACACCGGGGGTCAGCCGGGCCGGCACCGTCTCCAGGCCCGGCGGCGCGAGGCCCGCGAGCCGGAAGAGGTGCTCACGCTCGGTGTCCGTGAGCCGCAGTGCGCGGGCCAGCGCCTCCACGACCTGGTCGGAGGGGTGGGTGGCGCGGCCCTGTTCCAGCCGGGTGACGTAGTCCGCCGAGATCCCCGCGAGCAGTGCCAGCTCCTCGCGGCGCAGCCCCGCGGCCCGCCGCGGCCCCACGGAGACGATCCCCGCGGCGCCGGGCGGGACCCGGTCCCGCCAGCGCCGCACCGTGTCACCGAAGTCGCCGAGCTCCGCATGTGCCATGCCACCACTGTGCCCCGTCCGGCCCGGATCTTCCTGGTATCACCGGTCCCAGGAAGACGGGACGGCTGGTCGCGGGGCCGACCCCGGCGCAGCCTGGACGCATGACCACCACACTCATCACCGGCGCCAACAAGGGCCTCGGCCGCGAAACCGCCCGCCGCCTCGTCGAGGCCGGTCACACCGTCTACGTCGGCGCCCGCGACCCCGAGCGCGGCCGCGCCGCCGCGACGGAGCTCGGCGCGCGGCACGTCGTCATCGACGTCACCGACGACGCCTCCGTCGCGGCCGCCGCGAAGACGATCGAGGCCGAGGGCGGCCTCGACGTACTGATCAACAACGCCGGCATCGAGGGCCGCACCGACGGCAACGGCATCGTGCTCCCTGCCGACGAGACCGTGGACACCCTGCGTCCGCTGTTCGAGACGAACGTGTTCGGTACCGTCCGCGTCACGCACGCCTTCCTGCCGCTGCTGCGCCGCTCCGCCGCCCCCGTCGTCGTCAACGTCAGCAGCGGCCTGGCCTCGCTCGCCGGGGCCACCGACCCGGGGAACCCGGCGGCCGCCTACCCCGGCCTCGCCTACCCGGCCTCCAAGACCGCCGTGAACATGCTGACGGTGCAGTACGCGAAGGCGTTTCCGGAGCTCCGGATCAACGCGGTCGAGCCCGGCTTCACCAGGACCGACCTGAACGGCAACACGGGTGTCCAGACCGTCGAGCAGGGCGCCGAGATCATCGTCCGGATGGCGCGGATCGGCGCGGACGGGCCGACCGGCACGTACGTCTCCGCCGAGGGACCGCTGCCCTGGTGATCGCCTAGGGCCTGTCCTGCGGCCGCAGCACGATCTTGCCGTGCGTGTGCCGCTCCTCCAGCTCACGGAACGCGTCGCGCACCTGCTCCAGCGGGTAGCCGCGGGCGATCGGCACCTCCAGCTCTCCGCGCGCGGCCAGCCGGGCCAGCTCGCCGAGCACGACCGCGCTGGCCGCCGCGCCCTCCCCGTACGTCCGGGCGCCGACCCGGCCCGCGACCGCCCAGTCGCGGATGGTGTTGATGCGCTCGGGTCGCACCCCCAACTCCACGGCGAGCTCGACGTATCCGGTGCCGTACGTGTCGATGAACGCGTCGACGCCGCGCTCGCCCGCGGCTTGCAGGATCCGCTCCCGCACCCCGTCCCCGTACGCGAGGGGGAGCACGCCCTTCTCCTTCAGCCAGCCGTGGTTGGGCTCGCTCGCGAGACCGATGACGGTGGCGCCCTTGAGCCGCGCGAGCTGGACGGCGAACGAGCCGACGCCGCCCGCGGCGCCTGACACCACCACCGTGTCGCCCGGGCGCGGGTCCACGGCCCACACACAGGCGTACGCGGTGGCCCCCGCGACGTACAGCGCGCCGGCCACGTCCCAGGGCAGCCCGGCGGGCCGGTGCACGAGGTTCACGTCGTCGACGGCGACGTACTCGGCGTGGCTGGCCCTGCGGTGCGTGAACCCGGCGACCTCGTCACCGATCCCGAAGTCCCTTACGTGCGAGCCGACTTCGACGACGACCCCGGCCAGGTCGCTGCCCTGCCCGGACGGGAACGCGGCGGGCCACCGCTCGTGCAGGAACCCCGTCCGAATGCTCACCTCACCGGGCTGGATCCCGGCCGCCCGCACCTCCACCAGCACCTGGTCGGCCGCCGGTACGGGCCGCGGCACGTCCTCGACCCGCAGCACATCGACCCCGCCGTACTCGTGAAACCGCACCGCTCGCATCGCACGCCCGCCCGTCCCGTCGGATCAACTCGGATGTGGGCCGCAACACTTGGGCCGACCGGTCTCTTCCCGGCGCGCCCCGTCAGCCCGCCGACTGCGCCGCGTGCGGGCTCAGTACGCCCACGCTCACCAGCACGAACAGGGCGATGCCGAGGGCGATGCGGTAGTAGACGAACGGCATGAAGCTGCGCGTCGAGATGAATTTCATGAGCCATGCGATCACCGCGTAGCCGACGCCGAAGGCGATCAGTGTGGCGAACACCGTTGGCCCCCAGGAGACATGGCCGCCCTCGCTCGCGTCCTTCAGCTCGAAGACCCCGGAGGCGAGGACCGCGGGGATCGCCAGGAGGAAGGAGTAGCGGGCCGCGGACTCGCGGGTGTAGCCGAGGAAGAGGCCGCCGCTGATCGTGGCGCCCGACCGGGAGACGCCGGGGACCAGGGCCAGCGCCTGGCACAGGCCGTAGATCAGGCCGTCCTTGACCGACAGGTCCTTGAGCTCCTTGCGCGGCTGCGCCGCCCGGTGCCGGCCGACCGCCTCGTCGCGGGCCGCGAGCCGGTCGGCGATGCCGAGGACGACACCCATCACGATCAGCGTCGTCGCCGTCAGCCGCAGATCGCGGAACGGGCCCTCGATCTGGTCCTTGAACGTCACGCCCAGGACGCCGATCGGGATCGAGCCGACGATCACCAGCCAGCCCATCTGCGCGTCGTGGTCGCCCCGCATCGTCTTGTCGGTGAGGGACCTGAACCACGCGGAGATGATCCGCGCGATGTCCTTGCGGAAGTAGATGACGACCGCCGTCTCGGTGCCGAGCTGGGTGATCGCCGTGAAGGCGGCGCCGGGATCGTGCCAGCCCGCGAACGCGGCCGTGAGACGCAGATGGGCGCTCGACGAGATCGGCAGGAACTCCGTGAGGCCCTGGACGAGCCCGAGAATGAAAGATTCGAACCAGGACATGAGGTGGGTACGCGATCCAGGTGCTCGGCGGAGCCGGCCGCGAAGGCGGGCCGGGCGGGGCGGTGCGCACAACCGTCGCAGCACGCCCGGGTGTTCGCGTGGGGCAGAGTAGCGTTCGAAGGTGAAGGGAGCACTACAGGGGAGTGAGCGCAAGGTTTACCGGCCCGGCCGCTGCGCCTCCCACAGCGCGTCTCCCGTCGGTGTTCGGACGTAGAGCACCGAGCGTCCGGCCCTGCGCCGCTGTACGAGGCCGGCCCCGTGCAGCACCTTAAGGTGCCGGCCCACCGAGCCGAGGCCCTGGCCGGTGAGGGCCACCAGCTGGCTCGTCGTCAGCGGCTGTTCGAGGAGGACGAGGACCTGGGCGCGGGCCGTGCCGAGGAGCGCCGCGAGCCCGCCCGGCGGCGCCGTCCTGTCCGCGTCGGCGAGGGCGCCCGCGCACGGGTAGATCACCGCGTACCGGTCGGCCGGGGCCCCGTCCGGCCAGGACACCCAGCCCTGTTTCGGAGTGACCGGGACGAACAGGAGCCGGGTGCCCGCGATGTTCCGTGGCGGGTAGTCGTGCGCGTTGATCCGCAGCCGCCCCTCGCCGAGCCAGCCCATCGTGGGGCGCATCCCGCCGAAGGCCGCCGCCCAGCCGCCCCGCGTCAACTCCCGCGTCCTGGCGAGGACATCGGCCTCGATGATCCGGCGGCGGCGCGGCCACTCGGGCAGCACCGTCTCCCGCCACACCCACGCGAGCAGCGCCGCCGCGCGTTGGGCCAGGTCGTCGGCGCGGGCGAGCGCGTCGGGCAGCGGGCCCGGCGACGAGACCGCGAGGTCCGCGCGGACCTCCGCCGGCGGCGTGGCGCGGATCCGTGCGAGGCCGTCCGCCAGATCGTCCTCGTGGACGCCGTCCGGCGTGGGCGTCATGAAGTCGGCGGTCCAGCGCGCCCCGAACGCGGCGTCCAGCAGCAGCGCCGTCGCCGGCTCGGTGGCCAGCCGCGCGCGGTAGGCGGGCAGATGGGTGTCCAGCCAGCGCCGTTCGCCGGGATGCGCCGCGACGGGGGCCGCCAGCTTCTTCAGGCTCGCGGTCGCCTCGGCGAGCCGCGACACGACGAACCGACTGCCCGCGAGCGTGTCCGCGTCGACCTGCCAGATGCCCACGGCTCCGCCCCCCTTCACGTATCGCCGGAGCCGCACCGGTCGGCGCGCCCGCGAGCCCCGCCGGTCCGCGAGCCTGCTGGGCATCTCGCCCCGCGAGCCCGCGATGCTCGCCGACGCGCCCGCCGGCCGTCGAGTCCGCGGCGCTTGCCGGTCCGCGAGTCCGCGGCACAGACCGGCCCTTGAGCCCGAGACGTTTCCGTGTGCGTCGGCGTCCGGCCGGTCCGCCCCACGGCCACGCCTGCCGCGGCGGCCCGACTGTCGTTTCGCCGGTGCGCGAAAGATTAACGTGCGTCCCGCCGCGCCCCGCAGCCTCCCCGCATGGACACCTACCGGGACCTGTTCCGCACGCCCGAATACCCCTCCCTCTTCGCCACCGTCTCGCTCCAGGTCGCTGGGCAGACGGTCGGCGGCCTCGCGCTCGGCTCGCTCGTCTACGCCTCGACGGGCTCGCCGCTGCTGTCCGCGCTCGCCATGTTCGGGTCCGCGCTCGCCCAGGTCGTGGGCGCGCTCACGCTGCTGTCCGCCGCGGACCGGGTGCCGCCGCGCGCGGCCCTCGCCGGGCTCGCGCTCTTCCTCGGCCTGGCCACGGCGGCGCAGGCGACGCCCGGTCTGCCGACGGCGGCCGCTCTCGCGCTCGTCCTGGTCCAGGGCGTGCCCGCCGCGCTCGGCGGCGGGGTCCGCTACGGCATGCTCACCGACATCCTCGCCCGCGACGGCTATCTGCTCGGCCGCTCCGTCATGAACATGAGCGCGGGTGTCTGCCAGATCCTCGGGTACGCCCTGGGCGGCCTGCTCGTCGCCGTCCTGTCGGCCCGCGGCACGCTCCTCGTCGCCGCGGGGCTCTACGCCCTCGCCGCGGTGGTCGCGCGGTGCGGCCTGTCCCGGCACCCGGCCCGCGCCGCCGGACGCCCGTCCGCGCGCGAGACGATGCGCGGCAACGCCGCCCTGTGGTCCTCGGTCCCGCGCCGGTACGTCTATCTCGCGCTGTGGGTGCCCAACGGGCTGATCGTCGGCTGCGAGGCGCTGTTCGTCCCCTACGACACCGGGCACGCGGGCGTGCTGCTCGCGAGCGCCGCCCTCGGCATGCTCGCCGGGGACGTCGTCACCGGCCGCTTCCTGCCGCCCCGGTGGCGGGCCCGGCTCGCCGCGCCGCTGCGGCTGCTGCTCGCCGTCCCGTATCTGGTGTTCGCGCTGCGCCCGGCCCTGCCGGTCGCCGCCGCCGCCGTCGTCCTCGCCTCGGTCGGCTTCTCCGCGAGCCTGCTGCTCCAGGAACGGCTGATGGCGCTGACTCCGGAGAACCTGAGCGGGCACGCGCTCGGCCTGCACACGGCGGGCATGCTGACCATGCAGGGAGTGGGCGCGGTGCTCGCGGGCGCGCTGGCCCAGGCGACCTCGCCCGCCACCGCGATGACGGTGTTCGCCGCGGCCTCTGTCGCGGTGACGCTGCGCCTCGGCAGGGGCCTCAAGGGGGACCCGGTCAGTCCGGCGCCCGCTTCCGCAGCTGATGCCGCTTGCACCACGCCACGACCGCGCCCGCGCACCCCGTGACGACGATGAAGCCCATCGCGATCAGGAAGATCGGTGACGTGGGCGTCGAGGCGCGGGCGCCCGCCACCACGTACGCCGCCGTGTTCGGGATCGAGCCGAGCGCCGTGGCCAGCAGGAACGGCACGATGCTCATCTTCGAGATCGACGCGCAGTAGTTCGCCGCCCAGAACGGGACGCCGGGGAAGAGCCGCGCCGCCAGCATCGACCGGAACGCGTGCTCGCTGAGCTGGCCGTCCGCCGCCTTCAGCCAGCGCCCGCGCAGCAGCGGACGCAGCGCGTCCTGGCCGAGCAGCCGGCCGAGCAGAAAGGCGAGCCCGGCGCCCAGCACCGTCCCGCCGAGCGCGCCGAGCAGCCCCAGCTGGGAACCGAACAGGGCGCCCGCCGCCAGATTGAGCAGGGGTCTCGGGACGAACGCGACCGTGCACACCCCGTACGCCACCGCGAACAGGACGACCGCCGCCGCCCCGTTCACCTGGGGCGGCCAGCCCTGCGTGATCAGCTGCTGCGGCTCGAAGAGCAGCACGCACGTCGCGCCCGCGGCCAACAGCAGCACCAGCAGCGAAAGCCGCGACCAGGGCGACAGCAGCGCCTGGCCGAAGCGGGCCGCGAACCCGGCGGGACGGGCGGGGACGGTCTCGAACATCCGGGGAGACTAACCGACCCCCACATAAGATCGCCGTAGGTTGTGTCTCACTTTCCCGGCTCTTGCCCTACTTGCGAGGAGCGTCACATGACCGTCGCCGCGCCCCGGCCCAGCGCCCTCGCCGACACGCTGCTCGCCCGGCTGCCCGAGGTGTACGGGGCCGCCGCCGACCCCGAGCGGGCCGCGCAGATGCGCGCGTACATGAAGGACGTGGCCCCTTTCCTCGGCCTCACGTCCCCCGTGCGCCGGGAACTGAGCAAGGCCGTGCTCGCCGGGACGCCGCGCCCCGACGAGCGTGACCTCACCGCCGTCGCGCTGTGCTGCTGGGCGCTGCCCGAGCGCGAGTACGCCTACTTCGCCATCGACTATCTGCGCCGCCATGTGCGCCGCCTCACGTCCGGCTTCCTGCCCGTCGCCCGCGAGCTGATCACGACCGTGCCGTGGTGGGACACGGTCGACCACCTGGCGGCGCACATCGTCGGCGGCCTCGTCGCCGTCGACCCGAAGCTGCGCGCCGACATGGACGCGTGGATCGAGGACGAGAACCTCTGGGTGGCCAGGACCGCGCTGCTCCACCAGCTCCGCCACAAGGACGCCACCGACACCGACCGGCTCTTCGCGTACTGCCTGCGGCAGTCAGGACACCCGGACTTCTTCGTCCGCAAGGCCATCGGCTGGGCCCTGCGGGAGTACGCCAAGACCGACGCCGACGCCGTACGTGCCTTCGTCGCCGCCCATCGGGGGAGCCTCGCACCGCTGTCGGTGCGCGAGGCACTGAAGAACGTGGGCGGGTAACTCCCGCCCGGGGTACGGAAAATCGTTCGACGCGGGGGCCCGCGTCGGAGAAGATCTGCCACATGTTCCGGCACGCCTTCCACGCAGCTACGTCCGCAGTCGCGGACGCTGCTCGGGCTGCCGCTCTCCTGACCGCGGCCGCGGCAGACGGCGCGCGAAGCTGACCCTCTCCGGACATTCCGGCGGACCCCGCACGGGGAGGGTCGGTCCGGCTCAGGGGTCCCCGCCTCGGTACCAGGAGGCTTCACTTTTCTTGTTCCGGAAAGGAACACGGCCTGCCATGCCCAAGACGGCATACGTGCGCACCAAGCCGCACCTCAACATCGGCACCATGGGTCACGTCGACCACGGCAAGACCACCCTCACCGCCGCCATCACCAAGGTCCTCGCCGAGCGCGGCGCCGGCACTTTCGTCCCCTTCGACCGCATCGACAAGGCGCCCGAGGAGGCGCAGCGCGGCATCACCATCAACATCGCGCACGTCGAGTACGAGACCGACACCCGGCACTACGCGCACGTGGACATGCCGGGCCACGCCGACTACGTCAAGAACATGGTCACGGGTGCCGCCCAGCTCGACGGGGCGATCCTTGTCGTCTCGGCGCTCGACGGGATCATGCCGCAGACCGCCGAGCACGTGCTGCTCGCGCGGCAGGTGGGCGTCGACCACATCGTTGTCGCGATCAACAAGGCGGACGCGGGGGACGAGGAGCTGACCGACCTCGTCGAGCTGGAGGTCCGCGAGCTGCTGTCCGCGCACGGGTACGGCGGCGACTCCGTGCCCGTCGTGCGGGTCTCGGGGCTCAAGGCCCTTGAGGGGGACCCGCGTTGGACGGCGTCCATCGAGGCGCTGCTCGACGCGGTGGACACGTACGTTCCGATGCCGGAGCGGTACGTGGACGCGCCGTTCCTGCTGTCCGTCGAGAACGTCATGACGATCAGCGGGCGCGGCACGGTGGTCACGGGCGCCGTCGAGCGCGGCCGGATCCGGGTAGGGGACCGGGTGCGCGTGTACGGCACCGCCGACGACCTCGAGACCGTCGTCACCGGCGTCGAGACCTTCGGCAAGCCGATGGAGGAGGCGCAGGCGGGGGACAACGTGGCGCTGCTGCTCCGCGGTGTCCCGCGTGACGCGGTGCGACGCGGGCACGTCGTCGCCGAGCCCGGCACGGTCAAGCCGGCCCGGCGCTTCACCGCGCAGGTGTACGTGTTGTCGGCGGCGGAGGGCGGCCGTTCCACGCCCGTCGCCACCGGGTACCGGCCGCAGTTCTACCTGCGTACGGCGGACGTCGTCGGGGACGTCGACCTCGGTGAGGTGGCCGTCGCGCGGCCCGGCGACACCGTCGGAATGACGGTCGAGCTGGGGCGGGACGTGCCGCTGGAGGCCGGCCTCGGGTTCGCGATCCGTGAAGGCGGGCGGACCGTGGGGGCGGGGACGGTTTCAGCGGTGCTGTGAGAGTGAGCGGGGGCCGGGGCCGGGCCGAAAGGCCGGGGCGCTGCCCCGGACCCCGCTGCTCAATCGCCGCAGGGGCTTGAGTGGTAGCGGCACAATGTGCACGTGAACGCATCCTCGTCCGAACCCGAGCCGATACCCGTCACCCGCGACGTCGACCACGGCACCGCCAAGCTGCTGCCCGACGTCGACCGGCGGCGGGCCTGGCTGCTGACGGTGGACGGCTCGCCCCAGTCGTACGTCGACCTGGACGACCCCGCCCATCTGGAGTTCGAGTACGCGCGCCGGCTCGGCCACGTCCTCGACTGCCTTGGCGACGGGGGCGCCCCGCTCGACGTGCTGCACCTGGGCGGTGGCGCGCTGACCCTGCCCCGGTACGTCGCCGCCACCCGGCCCGGATCGCGGCAGGACGTCGTCGAGGCCGACCGGGGGCTGCTCGCGCTGGTCGCCGAGCATCTGCCGGTGCCGCACGACGCGGGCATCGCGGTGCACGGCGGCGACGCGCGGGCCTGGCTGGAGGCGGCGCCCGACGCCTCGGCGGACGTGCTCGTGGGGGACGTGTTCGGCGGCTCCCGGGTGCCCGCACACCTGACGACCCTGGCGTACGCGCGTCAGGCGGCGCGGGTGCTGCGGCCCGGCGGCACGTACGCGGCGAATCTCGCGGACGGCGCGCCCTTCGCCTTCCTGCGGTCCCAACTGGCCACGTTCGCCGCCGTGTTCACGCACGTCGCGCTCGTCGCCGAGCCGGCGGTGCTGCGGGGGCGGCGGTTCGGCAACGCGGTGCTGCTCGCCGCGCACGAGGAGCTGGAGGTGGCGGAGCTGGCCCGGCGCACCGCACGCGACGCGTTCCCCGCGCGGGTGGAACACGGCGCGGCGCTGCGCCGGTTCGTCGGCGACGCGAAGCCGGTGGCGGACGCGGACGCGGTGCCGTCTCCGGAGCCGCCGGGCGGGTCGTTCAGCGTGGGGTGACCTCGGCCTGCGATGTTGTACCGCCCTCGGCGACCTTGTCGCTCGTCTCGCGCCGCCGCAGGTGCCGTACGTCCGGCACGAACAGCAGCACCGCCGCCGTCGCCACGACGACGAGCGCCGAGCACCCCCACAGCGAGGCGGTCCGCCCGAAGGCCGTCTCCGCCGGTCCTGCGAGCGCGGTGGCCAGCGGCACCATCGCCACCGAGCCGAACCAGTCGTAGGCCGAGACGCGGGAGAGCTTCTCCTCCGGTATCTCCTGGTGCAGGGCGGTGATCCAGGAGACGCCGAATATCTCGATGGTGACGCCGCTGACGAACATCACGGCGATCAGCCAGCCGAGCGGCACGGGGACCGCGAGCGCCGCCGACGGCAGGGCGAGCGAGAAGACGGACAGCGTCGCCGCGAACAGCAGCCGCCGCGGCTTCCACCGCATCATCAGCAGCCCGCCGAGGATGGTGCCCACGCCGAACGCGCCGAGCGCGATGCCCCACGGCCCCGCACCGCCCAGTTCGTCGCGCGCCACCAGCGGCCCGAACACCGACTCGGCCGCACCCACCACCGCGACCACCACCGCGAACTGGGCGACGATCGTCCACAGCCACGGCCGGCCGATGACCTCCCGCCACCCGTCCCGCATGTCGGCGAGCAGCCCGCCGCCCGGCTCCCGCGGCGGTATGTCGCGCACCTGGAGGAACATCCGCAGCGCGCCCGCGACCAGGAACGCCACCGCGTCCACGGCGAGCACCCAGCCGGGCCCGAACGCCGCGACCATCGCCCCGCCGAGCGCGGCGCCGCCCACCCCCGCCCCGGACATCCCCATCCGGAACAGGGCGAAGGCACGGCTGGCCTGCTCGCCGGAGACGGAGGCCATCAGCATGCCCTCGGCCGCCGGGTTGAAGAACGCCTGCCCCGTGCCGCCGAGCGCGCTGAGCGCCATCATCTGCCACAGCTTCGGATCGCCCTGGAGGACGAGCAGCGCGAACGCGCCCTGGGACAGGAAGTTGAGGGCGTTCGCCGCGACCATCACGTGGTGCCGCGGCAGCCGGTCGGCGACCGCGCCGCCCACCAGCAGGAAGACCACCAGGAACAGCGTGCGGGCCGCGGCCACCAGGCCCACGTCGCCGCCGTCGCCGCCCGCGTCGAGCACGGCGAACGCCGAGGCGATCAGCGCGCCGTGCGCCCCCAGTGTCGTGACGACCGCCGAGACGGAGAGCAGCGTGTAGTTCCGTCCGGCCCACGCGGGGCGCAGGCGTGGACGCTTCGGTTCGGGGGCGGCGGCAGAGGTCACGGAGGGACTATCGCCGCCATGGCGCTGAATCGACAAACCGTTTCCCCGGACACCGGGTGATTGGTCGGGCGATGCCTGATATCTCCCGGTTGTTCGGGTGCGCGCGAAGGGATGGTCAAGCTTGCTACCCATGGGTAACATTCGGGCATGAGCGCAGATCAGATGTCCATCGGCGAGATGCTCGCCGCCACGGTGCCGATGGCCCGCACCCTGAACCTTGAGTTCCACGAGACCACGCCCGAGAAGGCGGTCCTCTCGCTGCCCGACCAGGCCGACTACCACAACCACGTCGGCGGACCGCACGCCGGAGCGATGTTCACGCTCGGCGAGTCCGCGAGCGGCGCCATCGTGCTCGCCGCCTTCGGGGACCAGCTCTCCCGCGCGGTGCCGCTCGCCGTGAGCGCCGACATCGCGTACAAGAAGCTGGCGATGGGTCCGGTCACCGCCACCGCGACGCTCGGCCGCCCGGTCGCCGACGTCGTCGCCGAGCTGGACGCGGGCGAGCGCCCCGAGTTCCCGGTGAGCATCGCGATCACGCGCGAGGACGGGGCCGTGACCGGCGAGATGACCGTTCTGTGGACGCTGCGTCCCAATAGCTGAGCGGGCCGCGTGCGGCGAGGAAGGCCCTGCCGGTGGGGCGGAGCCTTCCTCGTTTCTTGTCCAACTCGTTGACACGAGTCACCTCCAGTCATAGTTTCCGCTTCGGTTTCGGGCGCAAGAGGGGGAGTGACATGAGACGCGGTCGACTACGTGTGGTGCTCGCGGCCGTGGTGGCGTTGGCCGCGTCGGCCCTCGTCCCGGCGCACGCCGCCGAACGGTCCGACGGCCCGGTGGTGCACACCGCGTCCGGCTGGGTGCGCGGCCAGCACACAGGCGAGGGGCGGCAGTACCTCGCCATCCCGTATGCCGAGCAGCCCGTCGGCAGGCTGCGCTGGCGGGAACCGCGCCCGGCGCAGCCCTGGCGCGGCGTGCGCGACGCCACCGCCTTCTCCAACAGGTGCGTACAGACGTCGAGTTGGGACCCGGGATACGAGAGTCCGACCTACACGGAGGACTGCCTCGACCTGAACGTGTACGCGCCGGACGGCTCGGCGGGCCGGCCCGTCATGGTGTGGCTGCACGGCGGCGGCCTCACCGCGGGCGCTGGGGCCGACATCGTCCCCGACACCTTCGCCCGCAGGACCGGCACGGTCGTCGTCACCGTCAACTACCGCCTCGGAGCGATGGGTTTCCTCGCGGCGGCGGGCCTCGACAAGCAGGCGTCCGACGGGGTCTCCGGCAACTTCGGCCTCCAGGACCAGCAGCAGGCGCTGCGCTGGGTGCGCGCCAACATCGGAGCCTTCGGCGGCGACCGGGACCGCGTGACCATCGCGGGCGAGTCCGCGGGCGGCCGCTCGGTGTGCACCCAGCTCGCGTCGCCGGGCGGGCGCGGCCTGTTCCGGGCGGGGATCATCCAGTCCGGGGCGTACGGGGACTGCGCGGCCCGCACCCACCGTGCGGCCGTCGCCGAGGGCGCGCGGTTCGCGGAGAAGGCCGGATGCGGCGCCGCGGCGGACACGGTCGCGTGCCTGCGTGGCAAAACGGCCAAGGAGATCCTGGACGCACAGGCCGGATTCGACTGGGCGCCGGTGACCGGCGGCGGCTTCCTGCCCGAACAGCCGGCCGCCGCGATCGCCGCCGGCCGCTCGGCACCCGTGCCCGTCCTCAACGGCGCCAACAAGGACGAGGGCCGCCTCTTCGCCTACGGCGCCTACGACCGCCAGGGCACACCGCTCACGGCCGAGGCCTACCCCAAGGCGCTCACGGACACGTACGGGAAGGCGACGGGGGAGCGGGCCCTGCGCGCGTACCCTCTCTCCGGCCACGCCTCGCCCACCTACGCCTACGCCGCCGCCCAGGGCGACCAGCTGATGGCCTGCCCCGCGCTCCGGCTCGACGAGCGGCTCGCGGCGAGCGGGCCACCCGTCTACGCGTACGAGTTCGCGGACCGCACCTCACCGCCGTTCGCGTCGATCAGAGAGGCGGGCAAGACGTTCGACTTCGGGGCCACGCACGTCAACGAGGTGCAGTACCTCTTCAAGCACTTCGGTCTCGACTCCCCGCTCGACACCGCGCAGCGGGCGCTCGCCGACCGGATGGTGCGGTACTGGGGCTCCTTCATCAGGGGCGGCGCCCCGAGGGCCGACGGCGCCCCCGCCATGCCGGATCAACGGCGGGCACCCGGACAGGTGCTGTCCCTCAAGACGTCCGGTGTGGGCGGGATCACGCTCTCCACGGACGTTCATCGCGAGCATCACTGCACCTTGTGGGACGCAGCGGCGTCATAGGGAGCAGGTAGGCTGCCCGGCGTGCGCGTACCGGAGGGGAGCGCGCGCCGGGCACAGGCAACACTGGTGGGTACGGGAGGCGACGTCGATGCACGTCCAGGCATGGCTCGACACGATTCCGGCGGTCGCCGTCTACGCCCTGGTGGCCGGGGTGATCGGCCTCGAGAGCCTCGGCATCCCGCTGCCCGGCGAGATCGTCCTCATCTCCGCGGCGCTGCTCTCCTCGCAGCACGGCGACGTCAACCCGTTCGTCCTCGGCGCCTGCGCCAGCGCGGGCGCCGTCATCGGTGACTCCATCGGGTACGCGATCGGCCGCAAGGGCGGGCGCCCACTGCTGGCCAAAATGGGCCGCAAGTTCCCCAAGCACTTCGGTCCGGGACATGTCGCAGCTGCCGAGCGGTCCTTCGAGAAGTGGGGCATGTGGGCCGTCTTCTTCGGCCGCTTCATCGCCCTGCTCCGCATCTTCGCCGGACCGCTCGCGGGCGTCCTGCACATGCCGTACTGGAAGTTCCTCATCGCGAACGTCCTGGGCGGCATCGTCTGGGCCGGCGGCACGACCGCCGTCATCTACTCCGTGGGCGTGGTCGCGGAGGACTGGCTCAAGAGGTTCTCGTACGTCGGCCTGGGCGTGGCGATCCTGATCGGCCTCGGCTCCATGCTGATCGTGAAGCGCCGGGCGGCAAAGATGGTGGCGGAACACGAGGCGGCGGAGCCGGAGCCCGAGCCGGCGAACTGAGCCATATCGAGCCCTGCCGGCGAACTGGGTCATACAAAGCCCCGCCGGCGATTGAGGCGCGGGGTCCGGGGCAGAGCCCCGAGACCGCGACGCCGCCGCCGGTGAGCGCCTACTCGTGCACCCCCCGATGCACCTTCGCCAGCCCCACATAGTGCGTCCCGTTGAGCGTCACCATCTCCCGCTCCTCCGCGGACAGCTCACGCCGCACCTTCGCCGGCACCCCGGCGACCAGTGACCCCGGCGGAACCACCATCCCCTGCGGCACCAGCGCCTGCGCCGCGACCAGCGAACCCGCCCCGATCACCGCGCCGTTGAGCACGGTCGCCCCCATCCCGATGAGGCAGTCGTCCTCCACGGTGCAGCCGTGCAGCACCGCGTTGTGGCCGACCGAGACCCGCTCGCCGATCGTCGCCGGGAACCCGAGGTCGACGTGGACCGTGCAGTTGTCCTGGATGTTGCTGTCGGCGCCGAGCGTGATCGGCTCGACCTCGGATCGCAGCACCGCGCCGTACCAGACGCTCGCCCCCGCGTGCAGCGTGACGTCGCCGATCACCACGGACGTCGGGGCGACGAACGCCTCCGGGTCCACCTTCGGTTCCTTGTCGCCGATGCCGGTGACGAGTGCCTCGTGGGACATGAGGTCTGTGCTCCCTACGTGTCGTTCGTGTCATGCATGCGTCGCGCCAAGGGCAAGGTACCTGTGGGGCGAAGATCACAGGTCGCCGAGGTGGGGGTGGACGATACCCGTAGGTAACGTGACGCCGTGCCGAAGCAGCGGAACGACAAGGGTGGGCCCGGACACCGGCTCGTACAGGCCGGATGGCGCTGGGTGCAGCGCAAGGGCGCGGTCACCGCACGGCAGCCCGGCGGGCACCGGTTCGGCGCGATCGGGCACGGCACGAAGCTCGCGTTCCCCCAGGGCACGGTGTTCGGCGAACCGTGGATCCGGCTCGGCGCGCACTGCATCATCGGCGAGCAAGTGACCCTGACCGCGGGCCTGATGCCCGACCTGGACCTCGGCACCGACCCGATCCTGACCCTCGGCGACGGCGTCGTGATCGGCCGCGGCAGCCATGTCATCGCCGATACGACGGTGCGGATCGGCAGCGACGTCTACATGGGCCCGTACGTCTACATCACGTCCACGAACCATTCGTACGACGACCCGCACGAGCCCATCGGCAAGCAGTGGCCGCGGATGGAACCGGTCGAGATCGGCCCCGGTTGCTGGATCGGCACCGGCGCGGTGATCCTGCCGGGCGCCCGTATCGGAAGGAACGTGGTGGTGGCGGCCGGGGCCGTGGTGCGCGGCGACGTACCCGACCACGCGGTGGTCGCGGGTGCGCCCGCCCGCGTCGTACGGAGCTGGGACGCGGAGGCCGGCTGGCAGCCGCCGCTCAGGACGCCGGCGCCGCGGGCGATCCCCGAGGGGGTCACGCCGGACCAACTGCTCGCCCTGTCCGAACTCGACGACGACGCCTGGGACACTGAACCCCGGACAAGATAGATGTAGCGAGCAATCAGGGAAGCCGTGGACGCGAGCGAGACGAGCGACGACAGCAGGGCCGCCGACGACGCGGCGGCCGACGGTGCGGCGGAGGCCGAGGCCGAGGCCGGGCCGCGTGGCTGGCGCCGTTGGGCCATGGACACCCGGCCCCTGCGCATTCCCGCCTACCGCCGGCTGTGGTCCTCGACCATCGTCACGGCCGTCGGCAGCCAGCTCACCGCCGTCGCCGTGCCCAAGCAGATCTTCGACATCACCGGGTCCTCGGCCTGGGTCGGGGCCGCGAGCATGGCGGGGCTCGTGCCGCTCGTGGTGTTCGCGCTGTGGGGCGGCGCGATCGCCGACCACATGGACCGGCGCAAGCTGCTCCTGATCACGAACTCCGGCATCGCCGTGACCTCGGTCCTGTTCTGGCTGCAGGCGATATCCGGGCTCGACTCGGTGGCCGTGCTGATGGTGCTGCTCGCGATGCAGCAGGCGTTCTGGGGCCTCAACGCGCCGGCCCGCAACGCGTCCATCGCGCGGCTCGTGCCCGAGAGCCAACTGGCCGCGGCCAACGCGCTCGGCTCGACGGTCATGCAGACCGGTCAGGTCGTCGGCCCGCTGCTGGCGGGCGTCCTCATTCCGGTGATCGGGCTGCCGGAGCTGTATCTGATCGACGCCGTCGCGCTGTGCGTGACCGTGTGGGCGGTGTACCGGCTGCCGTCCCTGCCGCCGCTGGTCGCGGCGGCGAAGAAGCGGGCGGGCGTGCGGGAGATCGTCGACGGTTTCCGTTACATGTCCACGCACAAGGTGCTGCTGCTGTCCTTCCTCGCGGACATCATCGCGATGGTGTTCGGGATGCCGCGCGCGCTGTTCCCGCAGCTCGCGGCGGAGACGTACGCGCCGTACGGGGAGGGGCTCGCGCTCGGGCTGCTGTTCGCGGCGATTCCGATCGGGGCGGTGGTCGGGGGGCTGTTCTCCGGGACGTTCTCGCGGACGAAGCGGCACGGGTGGATGGTGATCGGGGCGATCGTGGCGTGGGGCCTCGCGATCACGGGGTTCGGGTTGAGCGGGAGCTTGTGGTGGGCGGTCGTCTTCCTCGCGGTGGCGGGGGTCGCGGACATGGTGTCCATGGTCTTCCGCGGCGCGATTCTGTTGTCGGCGGCGACGGACGAGATGCGTGGCCGGATGCAGGGCGTGTTCACGGTGGTCGTCGCGGGTGGTCCGCGGCTTGCGGATGTTCTGCACGGTTCGGCGGGCTCGGCCTTCGGCGCGCGTCCGGCGGTCGCCGGGGGCGGGCTCCTGGTGGTGCTGGCGATGCTGGTCCTTGCCGCGGCGGCACCGGCCCTGCGCCGCTACCGCATCTGACCCGCGCGTCTCGTCTGTGCCGGGGCGTGGCTTGGGCGCCTGGCCGGGGTCGACGCCGACGTCCTGTGCACGCGGCACCGGGGGCCGCCTTGCCCACCCTGCCGCCCCAGGCGGCAGATTGCCCAAGTCGAGTGCGGCCGACCGCAATGGGTGGGAGCCGTGTCTGTGGGAGGTTGCCCGAGGCGGGTGTGGCCGACCACAACGGGTGGGAGCCGTGCCTGCAGTGGGTGGGCGCATCGAGTCCCCGTGGGCGGAGGACGTCCGCCGGGGCGTCAACCCGTGGCCAGCAGAAGCGTTCCGACGAGCGCAAGACCCGCCCCCGCCGCCTGCACCCCCCGCAACCTCTCACTGAGCACCCCACGCGCCGCAAGCGCCGTAACAATCGGATACAACGACGCCAGCACCGCCGCCACGGTGACCGGCCCCTCCCGCGCGGCCAGCGCATACGTTCCGTTGGCCGCCACATCCGCCAGCCCCACGAACGCCAACGCCGGCAGCGACGCACGGACGACCCGCCACCCGCCCTCCTCCGGCAGCACCCGCCCACCCCGCTTCGCGGACGCGTACAACGCGGCCCCACCCGCCACGACATTCGTCACCCGCTGCACGAACAGCGCGAGGAAGAGCCCCGTCAGCGTCGTCGACGCCTCCGCGATCAACGCCATCACCGCGCCGAACCCGAACGCGGCGAGCAACGTGAGCAGCACCGCCTGCCGCTGCACGGGCGCCCCCTTGAACTGCGGCCCACCCGCGAGCACCACCCCCACGACGGCGACCAGGATCCCCGCGAACTGGAGCAACCCCGGCCGCTCCCCGAGCACGAGCCCGACCCCGACCGGCACCGCGACCCCGAGCGCGCCGAGCGGCGAGACGACCCCCATCGGCCCGAGCGCGAGGGCCTTGTAGAAGGCGAGCATGGCGACGGGCCCGATGAGCCCCGCGGCGACGGCGTACCACAACCGCGGTCCCGCCTCCGAGAATCCGCCCGTCGCGACGACGATCGCGCCGAGCACGACCACGGCGATCGTCTGCGAGACGACCACGACGGTGAGCGCGGGGGTCCGTCGCGTCAGCAGTCCGCCGCCGAAGTCGGCCAGGCCCCACATGAGGCTCGTGGTCAGGGCGAAGAGTGCTGTCATGCCGAACCCCGCAGTACAGTTTGCTGGACGCTGTGGTGCACCACACCGTAGTTCAATGCACTGAACTCTGTCATCCAAAATATTGACCCAACGACGGAACGATGGACGGAACGTGGCGGACCTCGATCTCCTGAACCAGGCGCTCGCGCGCAACGTCAAGCACTGGCGCTCCGAGCGCGGCTTCACCCTCGACGCGCTCGCCGCCCGCGCGGCCGTCAGCCGCGGCATGCTCATCCAGATCGAGCAGGCCCGCACGAACCCCAGCATCGGCACCGTCGTCAAGATCGGCGACGCCCTCGGCGTCAGCATCACCACGCTGCTCGACTACGAACAGGGCCCCAACGTCCGCATCGTGACCGAGGATCAGGCCGTACGCCTGTGGCACACGGAGGCCGGCAGCTACAACCGGCTGCTCGCCGGAACCGAGTCCGAGGGCCCGTTGGAGATGTGGGACTGGCGGCTCGTGCCCGGCGAGGGCAGTGACTCCGACCCGCACCCGCAGGGCACCATCGAGCTGATCCATGTCACGGCCGGCGAGCTGACCCTCGTCGTGGACGGGGCCGCGCACGCGGTGCCCGAGGGCGCGAGCGTCTCGTTCGAGGCGAGCACCCCGCACACGTACCGCAACGACGGGACCGAGGACGTGGAGATGGTCATGGCCGTGTCGGTGCCTTTCGTACGCTGAGACAGCCGGTCGACGCCCGCGCGGCGGCTGTTAGCGTGCCGCCATGCGCGCACCCATCGGCACCTTCGACCACGTACTCGCCGCCCCCGAGGCCCTCCACCTGCTCACCCGGCCCGTCGCCGACGCCGTCCGCGACTGGCGCGGCACCGTGCCCGCGCAGGACCTGATCCACGTCGACACCGACCCCGAGTGGGCCGACACCGCGACGTTCGTCGAGCACTACGGCCCCGACCTGCTCGGCACCTCCGCGAACTGTGTCGTCGTCGCGGGCAAGCGCGGCGGCGAGACCACCCTCGCGGCCTGTGTCGTCCTTTCCGCGACGAAGCTCGACGTGAACGGCGCGGTACGCCGCCAACTCGGCGCCCGCAAGGCCTCGTTCGCCCCGATGGACACCGCGACCGGCGAGTCCGGCATGGAGTACGGCGGCATCACCCCGATCGGCCTGCCCGCCGACTGGCCGGTCCTCGTGGACGCGGCCGTCGTCGACCTCCCGCACGTCCTCATCGGCAGCGGCACGCGCCGCGGAAAGCTGATCGTGCCGGGCAAGGCCCTGTCCGAACTCCCGGGCGCCGTCGTGGTCGAGGGCCTGGGCGTCGCCGGCTAGGGCCTGCCGTCAAACTCCCGCCTGCCGGGCGGCGCTTGGCACGCACGCTCGCGGCGTTGCCGAAAAGCCCGAGTAGCTCCGCTACTAGGACTTCCCGGCGCCTTGCGATCGCACGCACCAAGCGCCGCCGGGCCGCCCTTCGGGCGACGACGGGAGTTTGACGGCAGGCCCTAGGTCGTGTCCGCAAAGTGGTTGGCGCGTTGGTGTTTTCGTGGTGCGTCGTCATGAGCTGACTGATCAGGCCTGGGTGGTCGTTGAG
>NZ_JBITCS010000042.1:0-1895 GCF_044453445.1 Streptomyces sp. NPDC051684
CGACGCTCCGCGTCGCCTCCCTCCTCCGCCTTGCGATCGCACGCACCAGGCCCCGCTCCCTGATCCGGCCTGATCCAAACGACAAGCCCTAGACGGTCACCCTGAAGCGGTGCCGGTACGCCGTCGGCGTCGTGTCGAGCCGGCGGCGAAAGGCCCGCACCAGGGTGTCCGTCGTGCCGAAACCGCAGGTGGAGGCGATCCGGTCCAGAGTGTCGTCGGAGGACTCGAGCCGCTGGCGGGCCCGCTCGACGCGCGCCGACTCGACGTACGCGCTCGGTGTCGTGCCCAGTTCGGACTTGAAGATCCGGGTGAGCTGGCGCTCGCTGACATGGGCGTGCGCCGCGAGGTCCGCGACGGTGAGCGGGTCGCCGAGACTCCGGGTGATGTGCTGGCGGAGGTCCTCCACGCGCCGGGTCGTGGAGGCCTGCGCCAGCGGCACGCTGAACTGGCTCTGGCCGCTCGGCCGCTTCAGGTACATCACCAGTTGCCGCGCCACCCGCAGCGCCGTCGGCTCGCCGAGGTCGTCCGCCACCAGGGCGAGCGACAGGTCCAGGCAGGAGCTGATGCCGGCCCCGGTCCAGATGTCTCCCTCGCGGATGAAGATCGGGTCGGGGTCGACATCGATCTCCGGGTGCTCGTCCGCCAGTTGGCGCGCGGTCGACCAGTGCGTGGTGGCGCGCCTGCCGTCGAGCAGCCCGGCCGCCGCGAGCAGATGCGCCCCGACGCAGACCGACGCGACCCGGCGCGCCCGCCCGGCGAGCGTCCGCACCCGGTCGACGACGGCGGGCTCCGCCAGGGCGCGCACCCCGCGCTCCGCGTCGGGCTCGACCGAACCCGGCACCAGGAGCGTGTCGATGGACAGGCGGGCCGCGTCGTCGAAGGTGACGTCCGGCAGGACGCGTACGCCCGCCGACGTGGTGACGGGGGCCGTGGTCTCGGCGGCGAGCAGCACCCGGTACCTGGCGTCGGGGTCCTGCGTCTCGCGCCCGACCAGCGCGAAGACCTCGGGCGGGCCCGTGACGTCGAGCGTGTCGACGCCTTCGAAGAGCACGATGACGACGAGTCGTCCGGTGGTGCTCGCGCTGCTCACGGTGGCTCCGCCCCAGTGATGTCCGAATCGATGTCTGAATCTGCATGTTAGCCGTCATTGCCGACACGACGGCCTCGCTCGTAGCGTTTCAGGCATGCCTACAACGACTCTGCGCACCCTCAACGGCCTCGACGAGACGCCCGCCCCGCTCGCCGGCGCGACGCTGATCCTGGTCGACTACCAGAACACGTACACCCGCGGCGTGATGGAGTTGGAGGGCTGGCGCGGGGCCCTCGACAACGCCGCCGAACTCCTCGCCCGCGCCCGCGCGGCGGGCTCGACGGTTGTCCACGTCCAGCACGACGGCGGCGAGGGCTCCGCGTACGACGTCCGTGCCGAGATCGGGGAGATCCACCCCGACGTCGCGCCGGTCGAGGGCGAGGCCGTCGTGGTCAAGCCCGCCCCGGACGCCTTCGTCGGCACCGACCTGGGCAAGATCGTCGACGCCGCGGGCCACCAGGACGTCGTCGTCATCGGGTTCATGTCGCACATGTGCGTGCAGTTCACCGCGCAGGGCGCGTTCCTGCGCGGCAACCGGCCCACCGTGGTCGCCGACGCCTGCGCCACGCGCCCCCTGACCTCGGTCGGCGGCGTCGAACTGCCCGCCGAGCAGGTCCACTTCGGGGCGATGGCGACGATCACCGACCTGTACGGGGTGGTCGTGCCGACGGGCGCCGCCCTCGCCTAGGGCTTGTCGGTGGGGGGGGGGCGGGGGGGCCCCCGCCCCCCCCCCACCCCCCCCGCGAACCAACAGACCCCGCGCCCCCCCAGCCCACCCCCCCGGGCCGCCGCCACCCCCCCCCGG
>NZ_JBITCS010000042.1:1905-65403 GCF_044453445.1 Streptomyces sp. NPDC051684
GGGGGGGGGCGGGGCCCCCCCGGGGGGGGGGGGGGGGGGGGGGGGGGCCGCGGCCCGCCCCGCGGGGTGGGGGTGGTTTTTGGGCTGCGCCCGGGCCCCCCCCCCCCCCCCCCACAAGCCCTAGGTCCTACGACTGCACGAGCCGTCCCGTGTCCACCGGCGTCGTGGCCGAAGCAGCCCGCTGCGCGTCGGGGGACACCTCGTCCGTCGTCAGGACGTAGCCCGTCCCGTCGTCCGTCGTGGAGCGGGCGAACACCACGCCGTACACCTCGCCGTCCGTGTCGAGGAGCGGGCCGCCGGAGTTGCCGGGCAGGACCGTGGAGCGGATCGAGTAGATGTCGCGCGTGACGTTCCCGGAGCCGTAGATGTCCTGGCCCGCCGCCTTGATCGTGTCGTCGACGGTGGCGGCCTGGAGGTCGAGGCCGCCGTTCTGCGGATAGCCCGCGACCACGGCGGCGTCGCCGCGCCCGGCCGAGTCGTCGAAGCGCAGCGACGGGGCGTCGAGCCCGGGCACGTACAGCACCGCCACGTCCTTGTCGGGGTCGAAGAGGACGGTCTTCGCCTCGTACGCCTCGCCCGTGCCGCCCACCCGTACCGTCGGGTCGTCGATGCCCGCCACCACGTGCGCGTTGGTCATGACGTGCTCGGGGCTGTAGACGAAACCGCTGCCCTCGCGGCCCTGGGTGCCGGACGCGCCCTGGACCTTGACGCTGCTGCGCTGCGCCGCGGCGGTCGCCTTCGCCGTCACGTTGTCCCCGGAGGGCTTGGCCACCTTGGCGGGCGGCTCACTCGCGAACGGGTCGAAGACCTGCGGGAAGCCCGCCGACGTGAGCGCGCCCGTGGCCTGCGAGAACCAGGACGGGGTCGTCGACGGCATGGTGTCCTGCACGGTCCCGAGCACGGTCGAATTGCGGATCGCCTGGTTGAGGACCGTGGAGGAGGAGGCGACCAGGACGCTGCCCGCCACCCACGCCACCACCAGGACGGCCACCGCGCTCGCCGCGCCGCCGCCCACCCCGTCGGCCACGCGCAGCGGCCCCGGCGCGTGCGACATGCCGCCGCGCACCCGCGCCGCGAGCAGCCCGGCGAGCCCGTGCCCCGCGACCGCCGGCACGAGCACCGTGAGCACGGCGACGACCGTGGCCGATGTGGTGCCCGGCGTCACCGTCTCCATCAGGTACGGCAGCAGCCAGACGCCGACGGCCGCACCGCCCACGAACCCGGCCAGCGAGACGCAGCCCGCGAGCAGTCCGCGCCGGTAGCCGGACACGGCGTAGGCGAGGGCCACCACGAGCAGCAGCACGTCGAGTATGTGGAGGTCCATACCGGTAAGAAACGCCCAACTGCCCCCGATGGTTCCGCCACCTGGCCCACTGTGGCTGACCGCACAGGGTGTGTCGGGCCCAGGGTGGGAGGCGTGCGTGTCGTACGGAGAAAGTTGCGCTGGCTGCCCGGAGCCCTGGCCGTCGGGCTCCTTGTGCTGTGTGCCGCGACGGTCGACCGGCCGGGACCCGAGCGCTTCGCGGCCACGGCCCGCGGCGAGCTGCCGGCCTCCGCGGTGCCGGCGCAGCGGGTCGCGACCGTGGGCGGCCGGGTACCGGCGGCGCGCCCCCGGATCGTGCCGCGCTCACGGTGGCTCGCGGGCGCGAAGACGTACCACCGCGACCCGGTCCGCTACGGCGACCGCGTCCAGGCCGTCTTCCTGCATCACACCGACTCGCCGAACGACTACGACTGCGCGGACGCGCCGCGCATCATCCGCTACCTGTACGCGGGGCAGGCGGGCGGCGGCGCCTCGGGCGGCAAGGAGTGGGACGACATCGGCTACAACTTCCTGGTCGACCGCTGCGGAACGGTCTACGAGGGGCGCGCGGGCGGCGCCGCCAAGCCTGTGGTCGGCGCCCACACCCAGGGCTTCAACCGGAACACCGCGGGGATCGCCGCGCTCGGCACGTTCACCGAGGGCACCCCGGTGCCGAAGGCGATGACCGACGCGATCGCCGCCGTCTCCGCCTGGAAGCTGGGCCTGTCCGGGATCGACCCGCGCTCCCGGGTGCGCCTGGTGTCCAGCAACGACCTGGCCCGCTACCGCACGGGCACGGCCCACAAGTTCTTCGCGGTCTCCGGGCACCGAGACGGCTACGAGACGTTCTGCCCCGGCCTCGCCCTGATGGGGAAGCTGCCCGAGATCAGGGAGCGGGCCGCGGCGCTTCAGCACCGCCGGTAGCGCCCCGCCCTACGCGGGCTTGAGCGTGCCGCCGCCCTCCAGCTGGTACTTCTTGCCGTGCAGGTCCGGGCTCGACGCCCTGTCGTACGTCACCGTGTGACCGTTGCCCACGATCACGTCGGAGACCTTCGCCCCGCCGGCCAGCTCGATGCCCTTCAGCCGCGAGTCACCGGACACGGACCACTGGGTCTTCGGGCCGAGCGTCAGCGACGCCGCGCCCACGATCTTTCCGTCCAGGTCGGTGGAGCCCTTGAGGTCGAGGGTGGCGGAGGAGCCCTCGCCCACGGCCACGCTGCCCTTCAGCTTCTCGCCGTTCGCCGTGAACGCCGCCGTGCCCTTGTCCGTGATCCGCAGCAGCTTGCCGTCCTTCGTCTGCACATCGGCGTCGCCGTCCAGCGTGATGTCGGCGTCGGCCTGCTGGACCGAGAAGATGTCGCCGTCGGATGCCTGGACCGCCCCGCCGGACATCCGGTACGCGGCCTTGCCGTCGCCCCGCAGCACGACACCGCCCGCCGCCGCGGACGCCCGGACGTCCTTCAAGGTCAGCGAACCCCCGGCCTCCACGGTGAACGCCTCCGAGTTGGCCAGGTCGAACAGCGTCTGCGCCAAGGACACGTCGCCCGCCGTCTGCACGCCCGGCGAGCCGCAGCCCGCCGAGGTCATGGTGCCGCCGGACACCGTGACCTTCCCGCCGCCGGGCCCTACGGCCACCGGCGCCGCCTGCGCGGCCGCCGTGTCGATCTCCACGTACGTCAGGTCGAGCTCGCCCCCGTGCGCGGCCGCCACGCCGTGCGAGGAGGCGCCGTGGGTACGGATGCCGGCCGAGCTGATCGTGGCCTTCGAGCCCTCGCCCGAGGCGAAGACGGCGATCGCGCCCTTGTCCCGGGTGGACATTCGGCCGCCGGACATCGTGAGTGTGCCGCCGTCGCGGGCGAGCGCGGCAGCGTTGAGACCGTGCCCGTCGGACGCGGTGACGGACGACGTGCCGCCGTGCTTGATGAACTTCCCGTCGCGCGTCGTCAGCTTCCCGGAACCGGACACGAGCAGCGCGGACTCGTCCGGCTTCGTCGTCTTGAACTCCTTCTGGGCCTTCGACTTCACGGACTTGTCGTCGACCGTGTACGCGGACGTCGCGCGGGGCTTCGCGTCCGGGCCGTGGTCGTCGGGGGACCGGTCCGTCGCACAGCGGGCACCGCTCGCCGTCGCGGCGGGCGAGGCCGTGGGCGGCGGATTGGTCGCGCCGTCGTCGTCGGAACAGGCGGACAACGAGGAGAGGGCGAGCGGCAGCAGCAGTGCGGAGGCGGTGGCCGCGGCTCGGCGGTGTCCCTGGCGGCGCGGGAGTCCCGGGTTCTTCATGCGCCTACGTTCACACCTCACGCCTCGTGAGGCACGTCCGGGGTCCGCGTGGCGTCCGCGGCGGACACGAGAGGGGCGAAGACGAGCAGCGTCAGGTCGTCCCTGACGGCCCCCGCGAACCGGATGACGTCCCGCCACACCGCGTCCGTGAGGGCCGCCGGGTCCTCGCCAGCGAACTGCGGAAGCCGGTCGGCGAGCGGATAGAACTCGCCGTCCCGGTTCCGGGCCTCCGTCACCCCGTCCGACGGCGCGATCAGCCGGTCGTCGGGCCGCAGTTCGACCGTGAGCCGCTTGGGCGGCGCGAGCTCCGCGAGCCCGAGGCCGAGCGGCGCGCCCGAGGGCACGTCCAGCTCGGTCACCCGCCCGTCCCGCAGCAGCAGCGGGTGCGGGTGGCCGCAGCTGATGAGGTGCACGACGGGGGCCTCACCGGGGGCAGGGTCGGGAAATTCGAGCAGCACCGCCGTCGCGAACAGCTCCGCGTGCTCGTCCTCCGACGTGTCCACCACGAGCCGCCGGTCGAGTCGCGCCGCCACGCCCTCCAGGTCCGGCTGGTCGAGCACCGCCTCCCGGAACGCGCCGAGCAGCCCCGCGACCGTGCCCACCGCCGACAGACCGTGTCCCTGTACGTCGCCGACGACCGCCCGCACACCGGCCGGGCCCTTGCGCACGTCGAAGAGGTCGCCGCCGACCAGGGCGCCGCGGTGCGCGGCCCGGTACAGGCCCGCGCAGCGCACGGCGCCGACCCGTTCGGGCAGCGGCGGAAGCACCGCGAACTGGGCGGCCTCCGCGACCGTGCGCACCGTCACCAGCTGCTCGTCCCTGCGGCTGCGCACCCAGGCGATGATCACGCTGAGCACGGCGACGAACGCCACGGTCAGCACGTCGCTGTTGCCCGGGCGCCCGAAGCCGATGCGGGGCAGATTCAGGAGCAGGACGACACAGCCGCCGAACAGCGCCGTGACCGCGGGACCCCACGTCAGGGCGGCGAGCGGTGGGATGGCCCCGAGGAGGAACGCCAGCTCGAAGCGGTGGCGCGTGATCGCCTGGAGCGCGTACAGGGCCACGAGCAGTACGAAAGGGAGCCAGCGCACCCAGCTCGGCGGCGGCGCCCCGCGCAGCCAGGCATGCTGGGACTCGTCCCTGCGGCGCGCCACGGGCCAGCTCATGCGGGCTACGGCTCCCTTCGCGCCGGAGGTGTCATCTCACCCTGCAACGACTCGCGGCCCGTCGCACGCCGTGACCGGGGCGCGACGGGCCGGGAGCGCCCGTCCCATCAGCACGTCGTCCACGTACGCCCCGTCGAGCAGGAACTCCTCGGGCAGCACGCCCTCGACGACGAAGCCCTCCGACGCGTACAGCTTCCGGGCCGGAGTGTTGTGGCCGAGGACGCGCAGCGTGATCCGGCGTGCGCCCTGCCGCCGCGCCAGCTCGATCGCGCCCCGCACCAGGGCCCGGCCCGTGCCGCGCCCGCGGGCCGCGTCGTCGACCGCGAGCCCCATGATCTGCCGCACGTGCGCGTTCGTCTCCAGGGGCGTGGGGAGGCCGAGGCGGATGTACCCCACGACCCGGCCGTCGAGCTCGGCGACCAGGTGGTCGCGCGGACCGAAACGCTCGTTGAAGAACGGCGAAGGGCCCGGGGCGGGCGCCGTCACAGCGTGGAGATACGACCAGGTCTCGCGGTCGAGACGGTCGAGCGCCGCCGCGTCCTCGGGGACGGCGAAACGTATGTGGGCCTCGGAGCCTTCGGGGGCTGACATGCGGCCGACTGTACGAGGGGCAGGATGGGCCCATGACACGTTTTGCGGTGGCGGGCGCCTCAGGACTCATCGGCTCGGCCCTGGTCCGGTCCCTGACGGACGACGGGCACGACGTGGTGCGCCTGGTGAGGCGCGCCCCACGGGCGGCGGACGAGGCCCGTTGGGACCCGAAGGAGGGGTACGTCGACACGTCGCGGCTCGTCGGCTGCGCGGGGATCGTCAACCTCGCGGGGGCGGGGGTCGGCGACCACCGGTGGACGGCCGCGTACAAGCGGGAGATCCGCGACAGCCGGGTCCTCGGCACGCAGACGCTCGCGCGGGCGGCGGCCTCCCTGGACACGCCGCCGCGCGTCTTCCTCAACGGCAGCGCGGTCGGCTACTACGGCGACACGGGGGCCCGCACCGTCGACGAGACGGCGCCGGCCGGGGACGGGTTCCTGCCGTCGGTGTGCGTCGAGTGGGAGGCCGCGGCGGCGCCCGCGCACCAGGCGGGGATCCGCACGGTGTTCGCGCGGACGGGGCTCGTCGTGGCCCGCGGCGGCGGCGCCTGGGGCAAGCTCTTCCCGCTGTTCAAGGCGGGGCTCGGCGGGCGGCTGGGGGACGGCCGGCAGTACTGGTCGTACATCGCGCTCGCCGATCATGTGGCGGCGCTGCGGCACCTCTTGGACACGGGGGACCTGGCGGGCCCCGTGAACCTGACGGCGCCGCAGCCCGCGACGAACCGGGAGGTGACGGAGGCGATGGGGCGGGTCCTGCGGAGGCCTGCGGTGCTGCCCGTGCCGTCCTTCGCCCTGCGGGCGGTGCTCGGTGAGATGGCGGGGGACGTTCTCGGGTCGACGCGTGCGGTGCCTACGCGGTTGCTGGAGTCGGGGTTCGAGTTCGCCCACCCGGGAGTGGATCAGGCCATCCGGGCTGCACGATCAAGCTCCTCCGGCGATTGAGGAGCGGGGTCCGGGGCGGAGCCCCGGCGCCTAGGGCCTGTCGTTTGGATCAGGCCCTAGCCGAACCGGGCCGTCAGGCGGGGATACGTGCGGGCCATCACCCCGTCGTCCTCGAAGTCCAGAGGCGTGCCCTCGGGCTCCGGTGGCGCGGGGGCCAGGCCCAGGTCCGGGGCGACCACACCCGTCAACTGCTCGTACGCCTCGTCCGCCGCATACCCGATCTCCTCGCCGTCCCCGTCGGCCTCGTCGTCGAAGTCGTCGAGGAGTTCGGCCAGCGAGTCGGGGTCGTGCAGCGCCCCCTCGAACACCTCCCGGCCCTGGCCGATCAGCCAGCACCGGAAGTAGTCGAAGGCGTCGTCGCTCGCTCCGTCGAGCAGCACCCACGCCGCGCCCCAAAGGTCCCACCGGTACGCCCGGTTGTACCGGGACTCGAAGTGCCGGGCGAAGTCGAGCACGAAGTCCGGATCGGACCGCAGCAGCCGCTCGACGAGCAGCTCGGCATGATCCTCGGGGTCGCCGCCCGCGGCCTCACGCGTACTGTCCACGATCTCCCAGAACTCGGTCTCGTCCATCACGGGACCAGCATCGGCCCTGTACCGATGGGGCGCACGCCGAGCGCCGGAGCTGCTCCACTTCGTTATGCATGCACATGCCGAGGGCACGACCCGTCAGCCGTACCACCTCCGCATCCGCCGCGCGGCCAGCGCGAACCGCTCCCGCAGCGACTCAGGAGCCACCACCTCCGCCTCCGGGCCGAGCGCCATGAGCTGCGTGTACGCCACGTCCTCCGACTCGACCGGCAGCGTCACCGTCACCCGCCCCTCCGCGTCCGCCTCCCCCGCCGACTCCAGCGCCTCACGCGCGGACGCCTGATCCGTCGCGTACGGCAGTTGACGGACGCCCGACGGCGTGAGCCGCACGACGACCTCCGACCGCAGCAGTGCCCGCGCGAACTGCGCCGCCCGCTCCTCCCAGAACGCCGGCAGGTCGAACGCGTCCGCCCCCTCGGCCCGCTCGAACCGCTCGTCGGCCGGCGTCACTGCCGTGAACCGGTCGACCCGGTACACCCGGAACGTGTCCGCCCCGCGCACCGCGGCCGCCAGATACCAGACACCCGCCTTGAGCACGAGCCCGTACGGCTCCAACTCCCGCTCCACATCGGTGTCCTGGCGGCGGTACGCCACCCGGACCACCCGGTCCTCCCACACCGCCTCCGCGATCGCGGGCAGCAGCGCGGGCGTCTCCTGCTCCTTGAACCAGCCCGGCGCGTCCAGATGGAAGCGCTGCGCCGCCGTCCGCGGCGCGTCCCGCAACGAGGGGAGCAGCGCCGCCGACACCTTCAGATGCGCCGCCGACGCCGCGTCCTCCAGGCCCATCTCGCGCAGCGCCCCCGGCACCCCCGAGAGGAACAGCGCCTCCGCCTCGCCGCGCGCGAGCCCCGTGAGCCGCGTGCGGTATCCGCCGATCAGCCGGAACCCGCCGGCCCGCCCCCGGTCCGCGTACACCGGAACCCCGGCCTCCGACAACGCCTGCGCGTCCCGCGTCACCGTCCGCTCGGAGACCTCGAGCTCGCGCGCCAGCTCGGCCGCGGTCATGGACGGCCGGGACTGGAGCAACAGCACCATCTTGATCAGGCGGGCAGCACGCATACGGCCATCATGAACCGCCCCACTGACAACGGGACCCGCTCGAACAGCACGAACAGCACGAAGGGTGCCGGCGGCTCAGGCCGCGAAGCGCATCACCGAGAACGCCGCGCCCTGCGGATCCGCGAGCATCGCGAACCGGCCGGGCTCGATGTCCGTGGGCGCCACCAGGACCTGCCCGGACAGCTCCGTGCAGCGCTCGGCCACCGCGTCCGGATCGTCCACCGCGACGTACAGATTCCAGTGCGAGGGCACCTCGGGCGGGAACTGGCCGGTCGACATGTCGACCATGCCGCCGAAGGGCTCGTCGGCGACGCTCCACTCCGTGTAGCCCTCGTGCCGCTGGGCGCCCCAGCCGAGCACCGACTGGTAGAAGTCCACCGCGCCCGCCCCGTCCCGCGTCAGCAGCTCGAACCAGCAGAAGCTGCTCGGCACGTTCACCACCTCGAACCCGGCGTGTTCCTGCGGCTCCCACAGGCCGAACGCCGCGCCCGCCGGGTCCTGGCAGACCGCGAGCCTGCCCTCGTCGAGCACACCGATCGGGCCCGACACCACCCGGCCGTCGTTGCCGCGCACGCGCGCGGTGACCGCGTCGATGCCGCTGGACTGGAAGTACGGCAGCCAGGCGGCGGGCTGCCCGGGGCGCATGACCGGGCCGACCCCGGCGACCTTCGGCCCGTCCGGGCTGTCGAGCGAGAACCTGCCGTGCCCGCCCACCGTGGGGTCGTCGCTCGACCGCGTGCGCCAGCCGAACAGGGCCTCGTAGAAGTACCTGGCCGCCTCCGGTTCGGTGGTCGACAGCTCGGCCCAGCAGGGCGCGGAGGGGGTCTTGGAGATCTTCATCTGGAGGTACGCCTCCCAAGACAGCGAACGGACGCGAACGGGTCCCCGGAGCGGACGCGTCCATTCACGCACGCGTGCCCCGCCCCGGCAATCGGGACGGGGCACGCACACGTACCTCGTTTACTGCTCAGCAGCCCTTACAGGCCGTAGCGCTCGCGCGCCTCCTTCACGGCCGTCGCCTTGACCTCGCCGCGGCGGGCGAGCTGGGCGAGGGCCGCGACGACGATCGACTCGGCGTCGATGCCGAAGTGGCGGCGGGCGTCCTCACGGGTGTCCGAGAGGCCGAAGCCGTCGGCACCGAGCGAGGTGTAGTCCTGGTCGACCCACTGCGCGATCTGGTCGGGGACCTGGCGCATGTAGTCGGAGACGGCGAGGACCGGGCCCTCGGCGCCGGCGAGCGCCTGGCGGACGAACGGCACGCGCTCCTCGCCCTCCAGGAGCGCCTCGTCGGCCTCCAGGGCGTCGCGGCGCAGCTCGGTCCAGGACGTCGCGGACCACACGTCGGCGGCCACGCCCCAGTCCTCGGCGAGCAGCTGCTGCGCCTTGAGCGCCCAGTGGATCGCCGTACCGGAACCGATGAGGTTGGTGCGCGGGGCGTTCGCCGCCGCCACGTCCACACCGGCGGTCTCCGCCGTGTTGAAGCGGTACAGGCCCTTGACGATGGCCTCGTCGAGACCGTCCACGGCCGGCTTGGCCGGCTGCGGCATCGGCTCGTTGTAGACCGTCAGGTAGTAGAAGACGTCCTGGTCCTCGCCCGGCTTGGCCTCACCGTACATGCGGCGCAGGCCCTCCTTCATGATGACCGCGATCTCGTAGGCGAAGGCCGGGTCGTAGGAGAGGGCCGCCGGGTTGGTGGCCGCGATCATCGGCGAGTGGCCGTCCGCGTGCTGGAGGCCCTCACCGGTCAGCGTCGTACGACCGGCGGTGGCGCCGACGACGAAGCCGCGGCCCATCTGGTCGGCGAGCTGCCAGAACTGGTCGCCCGTGCGCTGCCAGCCGAACATCGAGTAGAAGATGTACAGCGGGATCATCTGCTCGCCGTGCGTCGAGTACGACGTGGCGGCGGCGATGAAGTCGGCGAGCGAACCGGCCTCGTTGATCCCCTCGTTGAGGATCTGGCCGGACTCGGACTCCTTGTAGTACATGAGCTGGTCGCGGTCGACCGGGTCGTACGTCTGGCCCTTGGGCGAGTACAGACCGAGCGACGGGAACAGCGACTCCATGCCGAAGGTGCGCGCCTCGTCGGGAATGATCGGCACCCAGCGCTTGCCGGACGTCTTGTCCCGTACGAGGTCCTTCAGGAGGCGTACGAGCGCCATCGTCGAGGCCACGGACTGGGAGCCGGAGCCCTTGTCGAAGGACGCGAACGCCTTGTCGGCGGGCGCGGGCAGCGGCGCCAGCGGCTGCGTACGACGGGCCGGGGCCGGGCCACCGAGGGCGGCGCGACGCTCGGCGAGGTAGCGCAGCTCGGGGGAGTCCTCCGCGGGACGGGCGTACGGGACGACGCCGTCCTCGAAGCGGCTGTCCGGGATCGGCAGGTCAAGGAGGTCACGCATGCCCTTGAACTCGTCGATCGTCAGCTTCTTCATCTGGTGGTTGGCGTTCTTGGACTCGAAGCCCTTGCCGAGCGTGAAGCCCTTCACCGTCTGCGTCAGGATGACGGTCGGCTTGCCCTTGTGCTCGACGGCCGCCTTGTACGCCGCGTACACCTTGCGGGGCTCGTGGCCACCGCGCGAGGTGTGGAAGCACTCGGAGATCTTGTCGTCGGACAGGACCTTGGCGAGCTCGATGAGCGCCGGGTCGGTGCCGAAGAAGTTCTCGCGGATGTAGGCCACGTCGCGGGTCTGGTACGTCTGGAACTGGGCGTCCGGGACCTCGCGCAGGCGGCGCAGGAGGGCGCCGGTGGTGTCGAGCTGGAAGAGCTCGTCCCAGGCGTTGCCCCACATGGACTTGATGACGTTCCAGCCGGAGCCGCGGAACTGGGCCTCCAGCTCCTGCACCACGCGGAAGTTCGGGCGGACCGGGCCGTCCAGGCGCTGCAGGTTGCAGTTGATGACGAAGGTCAGGTTGTCCAGACCCTCGCGGGCGGCGAGCGTGAGCGCCGAGGTCGACTCGGGCTCGTCCATCTCGCCGTCGCCGAGGAACGCCCAGACGTGCGAGTTCGACGTGTCCTTGATGTTCCGCGCGGTCAGGTAGCGGTTGAACCGCGCCTGGTAGACGGCGGACAGCGGGCCGAGGCCCATGGACACGGTCGGGAACTCCCACAGCCAGGGCAGCCGGCGCGGGTGCGGGTACGACGGCAGGCCGTTGCCACCCGCCTCGCGGCGGAAGTTGTCGAGCTGCTGCTCGGAGAGGCGGCCGTCGAGGAAGGCGCGGGCGTAGATGCCCGGCGAGGCGTGGCCCTGGATGTAGAGCTGGTCGCCCGAGCCGTCGCCCTCCTTGCCGCGGAAGAAGTGGTTGAAGCCCGTCTCGTACAGCCACGCGGCGGAGGCGAAGGTGGCGATGTGGCCGCCGACGCCGTGCTTCGAGCCGCGGGTCACCATCGCGGCCGCGTTCCAGCGGTTGTACGCGGTGATCTTGGCTTCCATCTCCTCGTCGCCCGGGTACTCCGGCTCGGCGGGGGTGGGGATGGAGTTCAGGTAGTCCGTCTCAAGAAGCTTCGGCAGCGCCAGGCCGCCCGCTTCGGCGCCTTCCAGCGTCCGCCGCATGAGGTATGCGGCGCGGTGCGGCCCGGCCGCCTGAGTAACGGCGTCCAGGGAGGCCTGCCATTCGGCGGTCTCCTCGGGGTCGCGGTCCGGGAGCTGGTCGAGCTCGCTCGGCTGGATGCGCATGGGGTCGGTCATAGTCGCCGCACGCCTTCCTGAGTCGAAAGGGGTTGGGTGGGGGTGCCCGTTGTCTTTGGCAGGACAGGGCGAGGTCCCGGTGGGGACCCGTCGGCGACTGTAACTCCCTGATCGATGATCGATCAAAGGATTCACCCCCAAAACCTCTTCAGATCAAGAAAGTCGGCACAGGGTGTCTGTGCTGGGGGCCCATACTTGGCACGCAGTGCCTGGTCAGAGCTGCGGAACGTGACGCCTCATGCGCGCGGCGCACACCCCAGGACGTGGGCCTTCACGAGGGCCGCGATCTCCGGGTCACGCCGCCGGAACGCGGCGACGAGGTCGGCGTGCTCCTCCGCGTACGACTGCTGCACCGTGCCCAGCCAGCGGATGGACAGCGCGGTGAAGACCTCGATGCCGAGCCCCTCCCAGGTGTGCAGCAGCACCGAATTGTCCGCCGCCCGCACCAGCGCCCGGTGGAAGGCGACCGTGTGCCGCACCTGCGCGGTCCCGTCCGCCTCCTGGTCGGCCCTGTAGAGGGCCTCCACGTGGGGCTCAAGGGCCGAGCAGTCCTCGGCGAGGTGCTCGGCCGCCAGCTCGGCCGCGATGGCCTCCAGGCCCGCCCTGACGGGGTAGGACTCCTCCAGGTCCGCCGCGGACAGGTTCCGCACGCGCACGCCCTTGTTGGGCGCCGACTCGATGAGCCGCAGCGACTCCAGCTCCCGCAGCGCCTCCCGCACCGGGGTCTGCGAGACCTCCAGCTCGGTCGCGATCCGGCGCTCCACGATGCGCTCGCCCGGCTTCCAGCGGCCGCTGACGATCCCCTCGACGATGTGCTCGCGGATCTGATCGCGAAGCGAGTGGACGACGGGCGCGGTCATGGGGGGCTCCTTGGCAGGGTGGACCCGGTGGGTCGGCGGGGACCCTTAGACAATACGGCCGCAGCCCTGGCCAGACGGGGTACGGCCGCGCATGGGGCGGGTGATGCCGGTTACAGAGAGCGTTTGTCGGGGGCGGGCTACACAAGGGGGTGCCCACCCGGGCGTGCGGCTACGCACGCGCGCGTACGACGGCGCCCCCGACCGGAGGGTTCCGGTCGGGGGCGCCGTCGCGCACCTGCTGTCTTTACAGACCGAGCTCGGCGGTGAACTCGCCGGCCTCGAGGATCTGCTTGACCGTCGTCAGGTAGCGGGCGGCGTCCGCGCCGTCCACCAGACGGTGGTCGTAGGAGAGCGTCACGTACGTCATGTCACGGACGGCGATGGTGTCGCCGAGCTCCGGGTCGGAGATGACGACCGGGCGCTTGACCGTGGCGCCGATGCCCAGGATGGCGACCTGGTTCGGCGGGACGATGACGGTGTCGAAGAGGGCGCCGCGCGATCCCGTGTTGGAGATCGTGAAGGTCGCGCCGGACAGGTCGTCCGGGGCGATCTTGTTCGTGCGGACCTTGTCGGCCAGCTCGGCGGTCTTCTTGGCGATGCCCGCGATGTTGAGGTCACCCGCGCCCTTGATGACCGGGGTCATCAGACCCTTCTCCGAGTCGACGGCGATGCCGACGTTCTCGGAGTCGAAGTAGGTGATGGTGCCCTCGTCGTAGTTCAGGCGGGCGTTGATGACCGGGTGGGCCTTCAGCGCCTGGACGGCGGCCTTGACGAAGAACGGCATCGGGGACAGCTTGACGCCCTCGCGGGCGGCGAAGCCGTTCTTGGCCTTGTTGCGGAGCTTCATCAGCTTGGTGATGTCGACCTCGATGACCGAGGACAGCTGAGCCTGCTCCTGCAGCGCCCTGTGCATGTTGTCCGCGATGGCCTTGCGGATGCGCGGCAGCTTGACCGTCTGGCCACGCAGCGGCGAGGCCTCCAGGGTCGGGGCCTTCGGCGCGGCGGCGGCCGGGGCGGCCGGAGCCTGCGCCTTGGCGGCCTCGGCGGCGGCGGTGACGTCCTGCTTGCGGATGCGGCCACCGACGCCGGTGCCCTTGACCGTGGACAGGTCGACGCCGTGCTCGGAGGCGAGCTTGCGCACCAGCGGGGTCACGTACGCGCCCTCGTCGGCCGGGGTGACCGGCGCGGCGGGGGTGGCCGGCGAGGCCGGGGCGACCGGAGCCGGCGCGGGGGCCGGGGCGGCGGGCGCGGCCGGGGCAGCCGGAGCCGCGGGGGCGGCGGCCGGGGCCGGGGCGGGCTCGGCGGCCGGGGCGGCCGGAGCCGGGGCCTCGGCGGGGGCCGGGGCGGCACCCGGGGCACCGATGACGGCGAGCTTGGCGCCGACCTCGGCGGTCTCGTCCTCGCCCACGGTGATCTCGAGGAGAACACCGGCGACCGGCGACGGGATCTCGGTGTCGACCTTGTCGGTGGAGACCTCGAGCAGCGGCTCGTCCTCGCCGACCTCCTCACCGACCTCCTTGAGCCAGCGGGTGACGGTGCCCTCGGTGACCGACTCGCCCAGTGCGGGCAGCACGACGTCGGTGCCGGAGGCGCTGCCACCAGAAGAAGCAGGCGCGGCGGGGGCGGCGGCGGGGGCCGGCTCGGCGGGGGCCGGGGCCTCCTGGGCCGGGGCGGGCTCGGCGGCCGGGGCCTCGGCGGCGGCCGGGGCGGACTCGGCCGCGGGGGCGCCGGAGCCGTCGTCGATGACGGCCAGCTCGGCGCCGACCTCGACCGTCTCGTCCTCGGCGACCTTGATGGAGGCCAGCACGCCGGCGGCGGGGGAGGGGATCTCGGTGTCGACCTTGTCGGTGGAGACCTCGAGCAGCGGCTCGTCGACCTCGACGCGCTCGCCCTCGGCCTTCAGCCAGCGGGTGACAGTGCCTTCGGTGACGCTCTCACCGAGCGCCGGAAGGGATACGGAAACCGCCATGGTTTCTGTTGCTCCTTAACGATGTGCAATGCGCGGCAACGCAGTGCGGAAGTCTGTGGTGTGGGTCGTCGCGCCCAACTGCGACGGACGGGGCGTGGCTGCTAGTCGTGCGCGTGCAGCGGCTTGCCCGCGAGGGCCAGGTGGGCCTCGCCGAGCGCCTCGTTCTGCGTCGGGTGGGCGTGCACGAGCTGGGCGACCTCGGCGGGCAGCGCTTCCCAGTTGTAGATCAGCTGGGCCTCGCCGACCTGCTCGCCCATGCGGTCGCCGACCATGTGGACGCCGACCACGGCACCGTCCTTGACCTGCACGAGCTTGATCTCGCCCGTGGTCTTCAGGATCTTGGACTTGCCGTTGCCCGCAAGGTTGTACTTCAGAGCGACGACCTTGTCCGCACCGTAGATCTCCTTGGCCTTGGCCTCGGTGATACCGACGGAGGCGACCTCCGGGTGGCAGTAGGTCACGCGCGGCACGCCGTCGTAGTCGACCGGAACCGGGTTCAGGCCGGCCAGGCGCTCCGCCACCAGGATGCCCTCGGCGAAGCCGACGTGCGCGAGCTGGAGGGTCGGGACCAGGTCACCGACGGCCGAGATGGTCGGCACGTTGGTCTGCATGTACTCGTCGGCGAGGACGAAGCCACGGTCCATGGCCACGCCCTGCTCCTCGTAGCCGAGGCCCTGGGAGACCGGGCCGCGGCCGATGGCGACCAGGAGGACCTCGGCCTCGAAGGTCTTGCCGTCGGCGAGGGTCACGCGGACGCCGTCCTGCGTGTACTCGGCCTTCTCGAAGAAGGTGCCGAGGTTGAACTTGATGCCGCGCTTGCGGAACGCGCGCTCCAGGAGCTTGGAGCTGTTCTCGTCCTCGACCGGGACGAGGTGCTTGAGGCCCTCGACGATCGTGACGTCGGTGCCGAAGGACTTCCACGCCGAGGCGAACTCGACGCCGATGACGCCGCCGCCCAGGACGATCGCGGACTTCGGGACGCGGTCCATCTTCAGCGCGTGGTCCGAGGAGATGATCCGGTTGCCGTCGATCTCCAGGCCCGGCAGCGACTTCGGCACGGAGCCGGTCGCGAGGAGGACGTGGCGGCCCTGGACACGCTGGCCGTTGACGTCCACGGACGTCGGGGAGGAGAGCTTGCCCTCACCCTCGATGTACGTCACCTTGCGGGAGGCGATCAGCCCCTGCAGGCCCTTGTACAGACCGGTGACGACCTCGTCCTTGTACTTCTGGACGGCGGGCATGTCGATGCCCTCGAAGGTGGCCTTCACGCCGAACTGCTCGGACTCGCGAGCCTGGTCGGCGATCTCACCGGCGTGCAGCAACGCCTTGGTGGGGATGCAACCAACGTGCAGGCAGGTGCCGCCGACCTTGTTCTTCTCGATCAGGGCGACGTCCAGGCCCAGCTGCGCTCCGCGCAGGGCCGCGGCGTAACCGCCACTGCCACCGCCGAGGATCACTAGGTCGAAAACGGTGCTGGCGTCGTTCGCCACGTCACGTCCTCCATGCATGTGCGCCGTACGCCGGTCTCCGACGACCGGGCGGCGGGGTGTTCGGCCGCTCGTTCTTCGGCCCTGGGTGAGGGCCCTGTCCTGCCGTACCCCATCCTCGCACTTGTCGGCGGGAGTCGGGACGTCGGGCTCCGGGGTGAGACGGCTGTTACACCGGAAACAGCTGTGACGGGCGGGGACAAACATGCGGATTTCGTCGAAAGCGAACAGCCCCCGGTGCCGGGCACCGGGGGCTGAACAGTGGCTTTGCCGGAGGGGCGAGGGTCAGCCGAGGTCGCCCGCCGCCGTCCGCTCCGCGAGGCGGACCAGCGTCCGGACCGCGGAACCCGTGCCGCCCTTGGGCGTGTAACCGAACGGGGCCGACTCGTTGAAGGCCGGGCCCGCGATGTCGAGGTGGGCCCACGTGATGCCCTCGCCGACGAACTCCTGGAGGAACAGACCGGCGACCAGGCCGCCGCCCATCCGCTCGCCCATGTTGGCGATGTCGGCGGTCGACGAGTCCATGCCCTTGCGCAGGTGCGTCGGCAGCGGCATCGGCCAGGCCGGCTCGCCGGACTCCTCGGCGGCCTCGTGGATCGAGCCGCGGAAGGCGTCGTCGTTGGCCATGATGCCGAAGGTGCGGGAGCCGAGCGCCAGCATCATCGCGCCGGTCAGCGTCGCGACGTCGACGATCGCGTCCGGGGTCTCCTCGGAGGCCTTGGCGATGGCGTCGGCGAGTACGAGACGGCCTTCGGCGTCGGTGTTGAGCACCTCCACCGTCTTGCCCGAGTACATGCGCAGCACGTCGCCGGGGCGGGTGGCCGAGCCCGAGGGCATGTTCTCGGCGAGCGCCAGCCAGCCGGTGACGTTGACCTCGAGGCCGAGGCGGGCCGCGGTGACGACGGCGGCGAACACGGCGGCGGCGCCGGCCATGTCGCACTTCATCGTCTCGTTGTGCCCGGCCGGCTTCAGCGAGATGCCGCCCGAGTCGTAGGTGATGCCCTTGCCGACGAACGCGAGGTGCTTCTTCGCCTTCGTGCTCTTGTACGAGAGCTTCACCAGGCGCGGCGTCGAGGCGGAACCGGCGCCGACGCCGAGGATGCCGCCGAAGCCGCCCTTGACGAGCGCCTTGTCGTCGAGCACCTGCACCTTGATGCCGTGCTCCTTGGCCGCGGCCTGGGCGACGGCGGCGAAGGACTCCGGGTTCAGGTCGTTCGGCGGGGTGTTGATCAGGTCGCGGGCGCGGTTGAGCTCCTCCGTGAGGGCGAGGGCGCGCTCGACGGCCGCCTTGTACGCCTTGTCACGGGGCTTGCCGCCGAGGATCGCGACCTCGGCGAGCGGCGCCCTGCCGTTCTTCTTCGGGTCCTTGGGGGACTCCTTGTAGGCGTCGAACGCGTAGGCGCCGAGCAGGGCGCCCTCCGCGATCGCGCCGGCGTCCTCGGCGTCGTCGACCGGCAGCGCGAACGCGGCCTTCTTCGAACCGGCCAGGGCGCGGGCCGCGACACCGGCGGCGCGGCGCAGCGCCTCGCCGTCGTACGCTGTGCCGGTTGCGGACTTCTCGGGCTCGCCGCCGAGACCGACCGCCAGCACGATCGGCGCCTTGAGGCCGGAGGGGGCGGGGAGCTTGGTCACCTCGCCCTCGCCGCCACTGGCGCCGAGGGTCTCCAGGACGGAACCGAGCTTTCCGTCGTACGCCTCGTCCACGGCTTCCGCGCCGTGGGCGACGACCGGGCCCTTGTCGCCCTTGACGACGCCGACGACGATCGCGTCGGCGCGGAGGCCGGTCGCCGCGGCGGTGCTGAGAGTCAGAGCAGTCACGGTGGTGAGGTCCCTCTTTCATCGGGTGGATCGGCTTCTTTGCCGGGGCCGGGGGTAGTTGGCCCGCCCGGGGCTGAGCCTACGCCCGTCGTTCTTGGGGTGCTTCGTCCAGGTGCGGCCCACCGCTGGGGCGCTGCCCCAGACCCCGCTGCTCAATCGCCGCAGGGCTTGAAGGGTTCACCCGAGCGTGAGGATCACCAGGGACGTCGTGGCCGCTGTCTCGGCGAGGGCGCCGAAGACGTCGCCGGTGACGCCGCCGAAGCGGGAGACACAGCGGCGGGACAGGAGCTCGGCCGCCGCGCAGCCCAGGACGACGGCCAGGGCGGCCTGGACCGAGAGTGCCGCGGTCGCCGCGACCACCACCGCCCCCACGATCAGCGCCGCACGCCGCGACACCGTCTCCGCGACCGCCGCGCCCAGGCCCTCCGGGCGGGCGGCCGGGACGCCGGTGCGGGAGGCGAAGGTCAGGGCCAGTCGCGCGGTCACCGCGGAGACGGTCGCGGCGAGGGCGCCGCGCCACCAGGACTGCCCGAACTGGTCGGCCAGGACCGCGACTTGGGCGAACAGGGCCAGGACGAGCGTGACGACGCCGAAGGGGCCGATGTCCGACTGCTTCATGATCCGCAGCGCGTCGTCGGCGGGCTTCCCGCTGCCCAGGCCGTCCGCGACGTCCGCGAGCCCGTCGAGGTGCAGTCCGCGGGTCAGTGCCGCCGGCACCGCGACGGCGGCGACGGCGGCGAGCAGCGCGTTCGCCCCGAGGAACGTCAGGGCCACACCGACCGCGGCCGCCGCGAGCCCGACGACCAGCCCGGCGAGCGGCGCGCACAGCATCCCGACCCGGGCGGCCGCACGGTCCCAGCGGGTGATCTTCACGCGCAGAACGGTGAGCGTCCCAAAGGCGAAACGTATGCCGTCCGGCAGGGAGGCGGGGGAGGTGGTTTCGGACACCGGGGGAGGCTACCTGCCCATCAAGCCCCGCCGGCGATTGCGGCGCGGGGTCCGGGGCGGAGCCCCGTGGCGTGGGGGCGGCCCCGCCGCACACCTACTGGTCGGCCGGCTTCGCCTCCGGCAGCTCCGCCGCCAACGCGGCCGCCGCCTGCACCAGGGGAAGCGCCAGGAGGCCCCCCGTACCGCCGCCCACCCGGACGTCCTGGTCGAGGAGCACGTCCATGGCCATCCGGTCGAGCGCCTTCGCCTGGGCCGGTTCGCCGGAGGCATGCGCGGCCAGCCACCAGTCGGGGGCGCGGAACGCGACCCGCTGGCCGACGAGCGCGCAGGCCGCGGAGACCACGCCGTCGAGCAGCACGGGCGTGCGCCGCACCGCGCACTGGAGCAGGAAGCCGGTCGCCGCCGCGAGGTCGGCGCCGCCCACCGTGGCGAGGAGCTGGAGCTGGTCGCCGAGGACGGGCCGGGCCCGGCGCAGCGCGTCGCGGATCGCCGCGCACTTGCGCATCCATGCGAGGTCGTCGATGGGGTCGCCGCCGCGCCCGGTGACGACGGACGCGTCCGTGCCGCACAGCGCCGCGATGAGCGTCGCCGCGGCCGTCGTGCCGCCGACGCTGATGTCTCCGAGGACGACGAGATCCGTACCGGAGTCGGCCTCCTCGTCGGCGACCGCCATGCCCGCGCGGAACGCGGCCTCCGCCTCTTCGAGGGTGAGCGCGTCCTCGGTGTCGATGCGCCCCGAGCCGCGCCGCACGCGCCGGTCGTCGACGGACCCCGGCAGCTCGTCGGGCTCGCAGTCCAGGGAGAGGTCGACGACGCGTACGCCGATGCCGAGCCGGCGCGCGAGCACCGCGCCCGTGGAGGCGCCCTCGACGACCTCCCGCACGAGTCCGGCCGCGCTGCCGGCGGCCCGCTTCGACACATCGAGTCCGGCCACGCCGTGGTCGCCCGCGAAGAGGACCACGCGCGGCCGCGCGACGGGCCGCACCGGCACCGCGCCCTGGGCGGCGCTCAGCCACTCGCCCAGTTCGTCGAGGCGGCCGAGGGCGCCCGGCGGCACGGCGAAGCGGGCCCTGCGCTCCTCGGCGTCGCGGCGGGTGCCGCCGTCGGGGCGCTCGATCAGATCGGAGAAGTCGTCGAGGTTCAGCGAGCTCATTCGCCGAACAGTACCGGCCGCCGCACGGGTCTGGCCTCAGTTGCACCGTCCGTCACGGGACCCCGATGGGTGCGTCCTTCCGGCGGACCCTGGCGGCGGGCGGTGAGTCGCCCACGGGGTGTCATGAACTGCTCGTAGATGATCGGTTGCGTTCATGTTTGCGTCGAATTGTCCTGCCTCGCGCGCTTGTTGCGACAACGCAGACCATGAGCTGACCATGACTGGAGGCCGCACCCTTGACCGCCCCCGCCACCCCTCAGGCCGTCGCCGAGCGCCGCCCCGCGTATCTCACCGAACTCGCCCAGGGCACCGAACGCTTCCACGAGCCGCGCCGCCCCGACTGCCCCTGGTGCGGCAGCACCCGGCTGCGCACCCGCCTGCGCACCACCGACCTCCTCCAGCACAAGCCCGGCAGCTTCACCCTCGTCCAGTGCGGTTCCTGCGCCCACTCCTTCCAGAACCCCCGCCTCACCCCAGAGGGCCTGGACTTCTACTACCGGGACTTCTGCGAGGGCCGCTACGCCGACCAGGCCGAGTGGATCCTCCGCGCACGCACCTCCGCCCACCGGGACCGGTCCCGCACCCGCGCCCTCGCCGCGTTCCTCGAACCCGAGAGCTGGCTCGACGTCGGCACGGGCCAGGGCCACTTCCCCGCGGCCGCTCACGAGGTCCTGCCGTACACCGCCTTCGACGGCCTCGACAGCGCCGACGGCGTCGAGGAGGCCCGCAGGGCGGGCCGCGTCGAGCGGGCCCACCGGGGCCTGCTCACCGACCTCGCCCCCGAACTGGAGGGCGGCTACGACGCGCTGAGCATGTTCCACCACCTGGACCGCTCCCGTGACCCGCGCGAGGAACTGAAGGCCGCCCGCCGCGTGCTGCGCCCCGGCGGGCATCTGATGATCGAGCTGCCCGACCCCGAGAGCCGCTTCGCGAAGCTCCTCGGCAAATGGTGGATCTCGTACTTCCAGCCGCAGCACCTGCACCTGATCCCGCTCGCCAACCTCCGCGCCGAACTGCGCGCCCTCGGCTACACGGTCGTCGCCGTCGACCGCCGCGAGGCCCACGTCCCACTGGATCTCGCGGCAGGACTCGCCCTGTTCGCGGGCCGGCACCTGCCCGACGCCGACGACCCGTGGCGCACCAAGGCCCCCGGCGAGGCCCAGCGCATCCTGCGCAAGGTCCTCGTGTACGCCGTCGCGCCCGCGTTCCTCGCCGCCTGCGCGGCCGACCGGCTCGTCGCCCCGCTGGCCCGCCGCAGCCGCTTCTCCAACGCGTACCGGGTGATCGCGCGCCGCGACCCGGACGCGTGAGCCCTCGGGTCAGCCGCGCAGCGCGAGCGGCTGACCCGCGACGACGAGCAGCACGTGCTCGCACTCGGCCGCGAACGCCGCGTTCAGCCGCCCCAGTTCGTCCCGGTAGCGGCGCCCCGACGCGGTCGCGGGCACGATCCCCGAACCCACCTCGTTCGAGACGGCGACGACGGTGCGCCGCGTGCGCCGGACGGCGTCGACGAGCTCGGCCACCCGCTCCCGCAGCGCCTTCTCGCCGCCGCCCGCCCACTCGGCGTCGTCCCAGGCCCCCACCTCGTCCATCGCGTACGTCAGCCACAGCGACAGACAGTCGACCAGCAGCGGAGCGGTGTCCTCGGTGTCGGTCAGGAGCGGTACGAGATCGCAGGTCTCCGCCGTCCGCCACGAGCCGGGCCGTCGCTCCCGGTGCGCGGCCACCCGCTGCGCCCACTCCGTGTCCCCGCCGCGCGTCCCGCCGGTCGCCACGTACAGCACGTCCGGGAACGCCTCCAGGCGCCGCTCCGCCTCCACCGACTTCCCGGACCGCGCCCCGCCGAGCACCAGCGTCCTGCGCGGTACGTCGGGCACGTCCTCGTACACACCGACGTCCAGGGTCGTGCCGTCGGGCACGGCCCGCGCGCCCGCGGCCGCGAGCCGTCGCACCAGCTCGGGACCGGGCGGCACGTCATGGTCCAGATGGACGGCGAGGACATCGGTGGTCGGTCCGATCGCGCCCACGGAGCGCAGCCGCGCGAGCGCGTCGGGGCGGCCGACGACATCCGTGAGGACCATCTCGTACGGCGCCCGTGGCTCGTCGAAGCCCGCGGGCGCGGTGCCCGGCGGAAGGTACAGCAGCCGCTCGCCCTCGGGCCCTGTCACCTCGTAGCCGGTGCCCGGCGCGTCCAGGGCGAGGGCCCGCACCCGGTGCCCGCTCATGAGCGCCAGCTCCCGGCCGTCCGGCACCCGGCCGGGCTGCGGAAGCCCCGCGGGCACCTCGACCGGGGGCCCGTCGTGCGGATGCGAGAGCAGCACCTGTCGTACGCCGCCGAGGCTGTGCCCCGAACGGGCCGCCGCGAACGCGGCCCCCGGCGTCAGGTCGAGCAGCAGCGTTCCGTCGATCAGGACCGCCGTCGCGGCACGGGCGTCGCGGCTGAGCGCGGTCGCGCAGGCGGCGCAAGGGCAGTCGGGGCGGGGCAGCCCGTCGGGGCCGCCGGTGCCGAGCAGTGTCAGTTCCACAGGAAGATCCTCCCGCGCCTCCTTGATCGACGCGCGCCCGGATAGGCTTCCGGGGACAGCGGTACAGCGGACGTCCGAGACCGGGAGGCTGACATGGCGGCGTGGACGTGGCGGTTCGAGAAGTCCGACGGGACGGAGGTGGCTCCCGCGGTACAGCCCGAGGAGTTCACCACGCAGGGGGACGCCGAGTCCTGGGTCGGCGAGTACTGGAAGCAGCTCGCGGACGGGGGAGCGGACCAGGTCACGCTCCGCGAGGACGACAAGGTCATCTACGGGCCGATGAGCCTCCACGCGGAGGACTCATCAAGCCCCGCCGGCGATTGAGGCGCGGGGCCCGGGGCAGAGCCCCGGGACCGCAACACCGGCGCCGTTGCTGAGGTCCCGGGGCTCTGCCCCGGACCTCGCTGCTCAATCGCCGCAGGGGCTTGAAACAACCACACCGGCGCCGCGGCGGAGTGAACGGTTACCCGCGGACTCCGCACAAATGGAGGAGCGCCGCCACCCGGCGGTACGGGTCCGAGCGGCCCGCCTTCTCCTCCGCGGCGAGCAGCGTCTGAAGCTCCCCGTGCTCCGGCGCCACCACGTCGTCCGCGGCCTGATCGGTGAAGACCCGCACCCCGTACCAGGAGTGCAGCGGCGCACCGATCCCCGCGAGGGTCTCCGTCAGCGGGTCGAGCCGGTCGGCCCTGACGTCGAGCCCGAGCCGGTTCGTGTACTTCGTCGTCTCGAAGGCGCCGAGCGCGCCGATCCAGTCCCCGGCGAGCCCCGGCCGCATCGCGAGCGCGTCCCCGTTGCGCACGACGAGGGAGAGCAGCCCGCCGGGCGCCAGCATCCGGGCCAGGCCCGCGAGCAGCGCGTCGGGATCCTCGACGTACATCAGCACGCCGTGACAGAGCACGACGTCGAAGCTGCCCGGCAGGAAGTGGACACCGGTGTCCATGCCGTTGCCCTGCACGAGCCGGACCCGGTCGCGCACCCCCGCGGGCTCCGCGGCGAGCGTCCGGCCCGCCACGGCGACCATCTCCGGGTCCTGCTCCACGCCGGTCACCTTGTGCCCGGCGCGGGCGAGGCGCAGCGCCTGCGTGCCCTGGCCCATCCCCACGTCGAGCACCCGCAGCCGCTGGCCGACGGGGAACCGCGCGGCCAGCTGCTCGTCGAGCTGCCTGGCCACGAGCTCCTGGCGCACGATGTTGCGCAGCCCCCCGAGCTTGTCCAGCCAGGAGTGCACGGCGTCGCCGGCGAAAGCGTCCGTGCCACCCGTGCCGCCCACGTCGCCAGGGCTGAGTGTGCTGTCCGTGCTCAGGGCCGCTCTCCGCGCTTGACCTGCGGCTTCGGCAGGCGCAGTCGCTTCATCTGGAGCGTGCGCATGAGCGCGTACGCGACGGCGCCCTTGCGGCGCTCGTTCGGGAACTTCTCCGCGAGGATCTTCTTCAGGCGGAAGCCGGTGACGGCCGAGTCGACCACGATCGCGACGATCACGAACAGCCACAGCAGCAGCGCGATGTTCTGCAGCGAACCGACACGGATCATGCTCAGGACGAGGATGACCACCGCCATCGGCAGGAAGTATTCGGCGATCGCGAAGCGCGAGTCGACGAAGTCGCGCGCGTACTTGCGCACCGGACCCTTGTCACGGGCCGGCAGGTAACGCTCGTCGCCGTTGGCCAGCGCCTCGCGCTGGCGCTGCATCGCGGTGCGGCGCTCGTCGCGCGAGCGGGTGCGGGCCTCCTTCGGTGACATCTTGGTGTTGGCCACGCTGCGGCGCTGCGTCTGGGCCTCGCTGCGCTTCGGCGTGGGGCGGCCCTTGGGCGCCTGGGGGTCTCGGGGCTCTTTGGACATGGTCACCTTGGCCTGCGCGGCCTGGGCCTTGTCGTCCTTGGATCGGCTACGGAACACAATCGCCAGGGTACGTGGTGGTCATGCATCGACCACAGGGCCATGGGGAACGATCCGGCAACACCCTGCGTCCCTCCGTCAGGGGTCATCTACTCCTTGCGCCGGATCGGGGCGACGAGCAGTCGTCCTCGGGGATGAGCGCATCCGTACCTGAACAGTGCGGTAATGGAGGCAGGACCCGTACTGTGGTTTCTGTCGCAGTGCTGGAGCTGGACCAAGGCTGGATCTGTCAGAAGGGGGCGCGCGAAGCCCATGAGCGGTGTCATGAAGCGTATGGGGATGATCTTCCGCGCGAAGGCGAACAAGGCCCTTGACCGGGCCGAGGACCCGCGCGAGACCCTCGATTACTCGTACCAGAAGCAGCTGGAGCTGCTCCAGAAGGTACGCAGGGGGGTCGCGGACGTCGCGACGTCCCGCAAGCGCCTGGAGCTGCAGCTCGGACAGCTCCAGTCCCAGTCGTCCAAGCTCGAGGACCAGGGACGCAAGGCGCTCGCGCTCGGCCGGGAGGACCTCGCCCGCGAGGCGCTGTCCCGCCGTGCCGCACTCCAGCAGCAGGTCACGGACCTGGAGACGCAGCACCAGACGTTGCAGGGCGAGGAGGAGAAGCTCACCCTCGCGGCCCAGCGGCTGCAGGCGAAGGTCGACGCCTTCCGCACCAAGAAGGAAACGATCAAGGCGACGTACACGGCGGCGCAGGCGCAGACCCGGATCGGCGAGGCGTTCTCCGGCATCTCCGAGGAGATGGGCGACGTCGGCATGGCGATCCAGCGCGCCGAGGACAAGACGGCGCAGTTGCAGGCGCGAGCCGGCGCGATCGACGAACTGCTCGCCTCGGGCGCGCTCGACGACTCGTCCGGGCTCGCCAAGGACGACATCCAGAGCGAGCTGGACCGGCTCTCCGGTGGTACGGATGTAGAGCTGGAGCTGCAGCGCATGAAGGCGGAGCTGTCCGGTGGCTCGTCCTCGTCGCAGCAGGCGCTCGAGGGTGGCCAGGAGCAGGGACAGGCCCCGTCGTCGCAGCAGCCCCAGGACACCCCGCGCTTCGACAAGCAGTAGCAGCGGCGCGTACGCCGCAGGCTGGAGGCCGACATGATCGTCCGCATCATGGGGGAGGGCCAGGTGGAGTTGGCGGACGACCACTTCACCGAACTCAACAAGCTCGACGACGAGCTGCTCGCCGAGATGGAGAGCGGTGACGAGGTCGGCTTCCGGCGTACGCTCACGGCGCTGCTGGACGCGGTCCGGCGGCTGGGCGCTCCGCTGCCGGACGATGCGCTCGAACCGTCCGAGCTGATCCTGCCCGCGGCGGACGCGACGTTGGCGGAGGTCCGCGACATGCTCAGCGACGACGGCCTGATCCCCGGGTAGCGGCTCCCGGCGGACGGGGGGCTGCGGGGCGCTACCGTGAACCCGGTGAACCCCTTCGTACGATGGGCCAGGACGCATCCGCTGGCCCTGGACGCCACCCTCGCCCTCGGCGTCCTCCTGTGCATGGTCGCCGGCTCCTTCGTCGACCCGCACGGCCCGGAGGGAACGTACGCCTGGGGTGCCAGAACCCCGAACGTGCCCAGCCTCGTCCTGATGCTGCTCGGCGCCGTCGCCCTCGTGTTCCGCCGCCGCGCCCCCCTGTGCGTACTCGCGGCGACCGCCATCGTCTCCGTCGTCGAACTGGTCACCGGCGACCCCCGCGCCCCCGTCGTGATGTCCGCGGTCGTCGCCCTCTTCACGGTCGCCGCCACCACGGACCGCCCGACGACCTGGCGCGTGGGCCTGGCGACGATGGCGGTGCTGACCTGCGTGGCCATGTTCGCGGGACCGCTGCCCTGGTACTCCCAGGAGAACCTGGGGATCTTCGCGTGGACCGGGATGGCCGCCGCCGCGGGCGACGCGGTCCGCTCCCGCCGCGCCTTCGTCACCGCGATCCGGGAGCGCGCCGAACGCGCCGAACGCACCCGCGAGGAGGAGGCCCGGCGCCGCGTCGCCGAGGAGCGGCTGCGAATCGCCCGCGATCTGCACGACGTCGTCGCCCACCACATCGCGCTGGTCAACGTGCAGGCCGGCGTCGCGGCACACGTCATGGACCGGCGGCCCGACCAGGCGAAGGAGGCCCTCGGTCACGTCCGGGAGGCCAGCCGCTCCGCGCTCAACGAACTCCGCGCCACGGTCGGCCTGTTGCGGCAGACCGGCGACCCGGAGGCCCCCACCGAGCCCGCCCCGGGACTCGACCGGCTCGACGACCTCGTCGACACCTTCCGGCACGCGGGCCTGCCCGTCGAGGTGGCCCGCGCGAAGGACGCCCCCGCCCTGCCCGCCGCCGTCGACCTCGCCGCCTTCCGCGTCGTACAGGAAGCGCTGACGAACGTGCAGAAGCACGCGGGCTCCGACGCCAGGGCCGAGGTCAGCGTCGTACGCGTGGGACCCAACGTGGAGATCACCATTCTCGACAACGGCCCCGGCGCCGCCGCCGCGCACGGCGACTACCCCCACGACCCCGACGAACCCGACGCGAACGGCGGCCACGGCCTCCTCGGCATGCGCGAACGCGTCACCGCGCTCGGCGGCGCCCTCACCGCGGGACCGCGCTACGGCGGCGGTTTCCGCGTCCATGCGATCCTTCCGACCAAGGCCCGCACCGGCGGCGCCGCCCCCGTCGAAGGCACCGACACCCCCGAGGACGCCACCACATGACCAGCGCGACGATCAGGGTCCTCCTCGCCGACGACCAGGCCCTGCTGCGCAGCGCCTTCCGGGTGCTCGTCGACTCCGAACCCGACATGGAGGTGGTGGGGGAGGCCTCCGACGGCGCCGAGGCCGTCCGCCTCGCCCGCTCCGAGCGCCCCGACGTCGTGCTCATGGACATCCGGATGCCCGGCACCGACGGCCTCGCCGCCACCCGTGAGATCAGCGCGGACCCGGACCTGTGCCACGTGCACGTCGTGATGCTGACGACCTTCGAGGTCGACGAGTACGTGGTGCAGTCCCTGCGGGCCGGCGCCTCCGGCTTCCTCGGCAAGGGCGCCGAGCCCGAGGAACTGCTCGGCGCCGTGCGGATCGCGGCCGCGGGCGACGCCCTGCTCTCGCCCGTCGCGACCAAAGGGCTGATCGCCAAGTTCCTCGCGCAGGGGGACGGTTACGAGGAGGGGGAGCGCCTCACGGACGGCCGCGCCGAGCGGCTCGCCGCGCTCACCGGACGCGAGCGCGAGGTCCTCGTCCAGGTCGCGGGCGGCCACTCCAACGACGAGATCGCCGAGCGCCTGGCGGTCAGCCCGCTCACCGTGAAGACCCACGTCAACCGCGCCATGGCCAAACTGGGCGCCCGGGACCGCGCCCAACTCGTCGTCATCGCGTACGAATCGGGCCTGGTACGCCCAAGGGTGGAGTGACCCTTACGGGACGTGTACTCCGGGCGCAGTAGGCGGCGGACAAGAACGGGACCTGGGAGCGACGAATCGGGTCGCACGCATGACCGAGGGTGGACCGTGGGCCCGAGCCTCACACCGCACGACTTGTCATGCCACGGGCCTTCATCTTCCGCTCACGTCCCACGGAGACTCGATCCATGTCCTGGCTGTCGAGATTCAGCCTCGCCCAACGCGCCCTCATCGGACTGATTTCGATCATCGCGATCGTCTTCGGCGCGATCGCGATCCCTCAGCTCAAGCAGCAGCTGCTGCCCTCGATCGAACTGCCCATGGTCTCCGTCATCGCCCCCTACCAGGGCGCGTCCCCGGACGTGGTGGAGAAGCAGGTCGTCGAGCCTCTCGAGAATTCCATCGACGCGGTCGACGGAATCACCGGCGTCACCTCCACGGCCAGCGAGGGCAACGCCCTGGTGATGGCCCAGTTCGACTACGGCACGGAGGGCACCAAGCAGCTCGTCGCCGATGTCCAGCAGGCCGTCAACCGGGCCCGCGCCCAGCTGCCCGAGGACGTCGACCCGCAGGTCGTCGCCGGTTCGACCGACGACATCCCGACCGTCGTCCTCGCCGTCACCTCCGACAAGGACCAGCAGGCGCTCGCCGACCAGCTCGACAAGGCCGTCGTGCCGACGCTGAAGGACATCGACGGCGTCTCGCAGGTGACGGTCGACGGCGTCCGCGACCTTCAGGTCGACATCACGCCCAGCGACCGGAAGATGGCCGCGGCCGGGATCAACCCGGGGGCCCTCGCCGAGTCCCTGAAGGCCGGCGGCGCCACCCTGCCCGCGGGCTCGCTCGACGAGGCGGGCAGGAACCGCACGGTCCAGGTCGGCGGCGGCTTCACGTCACTGAAGCAGATCCAGGACCTGATGATCACGGGTGAGGGCGTCAAGAAGCCCGTACGCCTCGGTGACATCGCCACGGTGAAGCAGCAGCCCTCCACGGCCGACTCGATCACCCGCACCGACGGCGAGCCCAGCCTGTCGCTCGCGGTCACCATGGACAAGGACGGCTCGGCCGTCTCCATCTCCAAGGCCGTCAAGGACAAGCTGCCGCAGCTGAAGGACGACCTCGGTTCCGGCGCCGAGGTCACGGTCGTCAGCGACCAGGGCCCGGCCGTCTCGAAGTCCATCTCGGGCCTGACCACGGAGGGCGCGCTCGGCCTGCTCTTCGCCGTCGTCATCATCCTGATCTTCCTGGCGTCGCTGCGCTCGACCCTCGTGACGGCGGTCTCCATTCCGCTGTCCGTGGTCCTCGCGCTGATCGTGCTGTGGACCGGCGACCTGTCGCTCAACATGCTCACGCTCGGCGCGCTGACCATCGCGATCGGCCGTGTCGTCGACGACTCGATCGTCGTCCTGGAGAACATCAAGCGCCATCTCGGCTACGGCGAGGAACGCAGGGAAGCGATCCTCAAGGCCGTGCGCGAGGTGGCCGGGGCCGTCACGTCCTCGACCCTCACGACCGTCGCGGTCTTCCTTCCGATCGGCCTGGTCGGCGGCATGGTGGGCGAGCTGTTCGGCTCGTTCTCCATCACGGTGACGGCGGCGCTCCTCGCGTCCCTGCTCGTCTCGCTGACGGTCGTGCCCGTCCTGTCCTACTGGTTCCTGCGCCCGCCCAAGGCGGCCCGCGGCGTCGACCCGGAGGAGGCCCGGCGCAAGGCCGAGGAGAAGGAGGCGCGCTCCTGGCTGCAGCGGATCTACGTTCCCGTGCTGCGCTTCGCGACGCGTCGCCGCTTCACCAGCCTGCTGATCGCGGTGGTCGTGCTCGTCGGCACGTTCGGCATGGCGCCGCTGCTCAAGACGAACTTCTTCGACCAGGGTGACCAGGAAGTCCTCTCCATCAAGCAGGAGTTGGCCCCCGGTACCAGCCTGTCGGCGACCGACGCCTCCGCGAAGAAGATCGAGAAGATGCTCTCGGGCATCGACGAGATCGAGGACTACCAGGTCACCATCGGCTCCTCCGGCTTCATGGCCGCCTTCGGCGGCGGCACCGACACCAACCAGGCGTCGTACCAGGTGAAGTTGAAGGACAGCTCGACGTACGAGGCCACGCAGAAGCGGATCGAGCGCGAGCTCGGCCAGCTCTCCGGCGTCGGTACGACGACGATCGCGGCCGGTGACGGCTTCGGCAGCCAGGACCTGTCCGTGGTCGTGAAGGCCGCCGACGGCGACGTGCTGGAGAAGGCGTCCGAGCAGGTCCGCGACGCGGTCGCCGATCTCGACGACGTCACCGACGTGACGAGCGACCTGTCGCAGTCCGTCCCGCGGATCTCGGTGAAGGCCAACTCCAAGGCGGCCGCCGCCGGGTTCAACGACACGACGCTCGGCGCCGCCGTCACCCAGGCGGTGCGCGGCACCACCAGCGGCAAGGCGACGATCGACGACACCGAGCGAGACATCGTCGTGAAGTCGGCGAAGCCGGCCACCACGATGGCCGAGCTGAAGAAGCTGCCGATGGGGCCGGGCGGCGTCACGCTCGGAGACATCGCGACCGTGAAGACGGTCGACGGACCGGTCTCGATGACCCGGATCGACGGCGCCCGCGCGGCGACGGTCACGGCGAAGCCGGACGGCGACAACACGGGCGCGGTCAGCGCAGACCTCCAGTCGAAGCTCGCCAAGCTGGACCTGCCGAAGGGCGCCACGGCGACCATCGGCGGCGTCAGCGAGGACCAGGACGACGCGTTCAAGAACCTGGGCCTGGCGATGCTCGCGGCGATCGCGATCGTCTTCATGCTCCTTGTGGCGACGTTCCGTTCGCTGGCCCAGCCGCTGATCCTGCTGGTCTCGATCCCGTTCGCGGCCACGGGCGCGATCGGCCTGCTGGTCGCCACCGGTACGGCGATGGGCGTGCCCGCGATGATCGGCATGCTGATGCTCATCGGCATCGTGGTGACGAACGCGATCGTCCTGATCGACCTGATCAATCAGTACCGGGCCCAGGGCCTGGGTGTGGTGGAGGCCGTGGTCGAGGGCGGGCGGCACCGTCTCCGTCCGATCCTGATGACGGCCCTGGCGACGATCTTCGCCCTGCTCCCGATGGCGCTCGGCGTCACCGGCGAGGGCGGCTTCATCGCGCAGCCGCTGGCCGTGGTCGTGATCGGTGGTCTGATCTCGTCGACCCTGCTGACGCTGCTTCTCGTGCCGACGCTCTACGCGATGCTGGAGCTTCGCAAGGAGCGGCGGGCGGCGAAGCGGGCCGCGAAGCGGGGTGACGGTGGCGGCTCCGGGGTCCCACCCCAGTCCCCGGCCACCGACCCGGAGCCGGCGAACGTGTAATCACGATCCCCGCCGCCTTGGGCGGCACCCCGGAGGCGGGGCGAGCGTACATGTGGCGCTCGCCCCGCCTCCGGTTTCGGGGCTCTGCCCCGGACCCCGCTGCTCAATCGCCGCAGGGGCTTGATCAGGGCAGCGCCAGCATGCGCTCAAGAGCCAGCTTCGCGAACTGCTCGGTCTCGCGGTCGACCTCGATCCGGTTGACCAACTGGCCGTCCGCCAGGGACTCCAGGGTCCATACCAGGTGCGGCAGATCGATCCGGTTCATGGTCGAGCAGAAGCAGACCGTCTTGTCGAGGAAGACGATCTCCTTGTCCTCGGAGGCGAACCGGTTCGCGAGCCGCCGCACGAGGTTCAGCTCCGTGCCGATGGCCCACTTCGACCCGGCCGGCGCGGCCTCCAGCGCCTTGATGATGTACTCCGTCGACCCGACGTAGTCCGCCGCGGCGACGACCTCGTTCTTGCACTCGGGGTGGACCAGCACGTTCACGCCCGGTATCCGCTCCCGCACGTCGTTCACCGAGTCCAGCGAGAACCGCCCGTGCACGGAGCAGTGCCCGCGCCACAGGATCATCTTCGCGGCCCGCAGCTCCTCGACGCTCAGCCCGCCGTTCGGCTTGTGCGGGTTGTAGACGACGCAGTCGTCGAGCGACATGCCGAGGTCGCGCACCGCGGTGTTGCGCCCCAGGTGCTGGTCCGGCAGGAAGAGCACCTTCTCGCCCTGCTCGAACGCCCAGTTCAACGCCCGCTCGGCGTTGCTGGACGTACAGATCGTGCCGCCGTGCCTGCCCGTGAACGCCTTGATGTCCGCGGAGGAGTTCATGTACGAGACGGGGACCACGGACTCGGCGATGCCGGCCCCGGTCAGCGCGTCCCAGCACTCGGCGACCTGCTCGGCCGTCGCCATGTCCGCCATGGAGCAGCCGGCGGCGAGGTCCGGGAGCACGACCTTCTGGTCGTCCCCGGTGAGGATGTCGGCCGACTCGGCCATGAAGTGCACACCGCAGAACACGATGTACTCGGCCTCGGGCCGGGCCGCCGCGTCCCGCGCCAGCTTGAAGGAGTCCCCGGTGACGTCGGCGAACTGGATGACCTCGTCGCGCTGGTAGTGGTGTCCGAGCACGAACACCTTGTCTCCGAGCCTTTCCTTGGCCGCGCGCGCCCGCTCCACCAGATCCGGGTCGGACGGCGAGGGCAGGTCGCCGGGGCACTCCACACCGCGCTCGCTCTTGGGGTCGGCCTCGCGGCCGAGCAGCAGGAGCGCCAGAGGCGTGGGGGAAACATCCAGGTCAACGGGGGCCTGGGGGGACTGGGCCGTGGTCACGTCACGCACCCTTTCTTCGCTCTGCTCGACTTTTCGTCGAAATGACGCTATCTATCATACGTGCTTCACGTCAGTTTGACGATGGCAATGTCGTCGATGTGACGCATCCGGCCGCCGCCGCCCCGTGCCCCGCGCGCACCCGGTGTGCGAGCATGAAGAGAAGAAGTGCGTAACCCGGAATGGATCCGGGCCTTTGCCGGTTGCAATGGTCGGCAAGCAGTCTCCGAACAACCCGGGAGAGATGTAGATGTCCGTATCGGACGAGACCACCACCGTCAGCGACGGCATCATCCTCAGCGACGAAGCCGCCGCCAAGGTCAAGGCTCTGCTCGACCAGGAAGGCCGTGACGACCTGGCCCTGCGTGTGGCTGTTCAGCCCGGTGGCTGCTCCGGCCTGCGCTACCAGCTCTTCTTCGACGAGCGCTCGCTCGACGGTGACGTCGTCAAGGACTTCGGTGGCGTGAAGGTCGTCACCGACCGCATGTCCGCCCCGTACCTGGGCGGCGCCTCCATCGACTTCGTCGACACCATCGAGAAGCAGGGCTTCACGATCGACAACCCGAACGCGACGGGCTCCTGCGCCTGTGGCGACTCGTTCAGCTAAGCCGTACAGCGGTAAGGCGCGAAGGGGCGGCCCCACTGGGGCCGCCCCTTCGGCATTGCTGCGGGCGCTCAGTCGCGCGGCGCCGGCTCGACCCCGCCCGGCGCGTTCTTCTGCGCGTTCGGCACGGCCGACCCGTCGGCAGTCACCACCTTGCGCTCGCCGAGCGGAGCGTCCAGTGTCACCGGCAACGTATAGAACTTCGCCATCTGTACGCAGACGGTGCCCTTCTTCCGCGTCTCGGTGACCTGTACGCTCACCCGGCCCCCGGACTCGTCCGCCGAGGCCGCGTACTTCGAGCACACCCCGCCGGTGAAGTGCAGGGTCACGGTCCTGCCCTTGGCGATGTATCCCTGGACGCGCACGGTGCGGGTGTCGTCGCCGCCGCCCGCCTTGCCGGAGGGCTCCGAAGGGGACGGCCGCGCACTCTTCGGCGCCGCGAGGTACCGGGGCTCCACCGCCGGATACGTCACCGTGAAGCCGGTGTCGGCCCCGTCGGGCCGCACCTCGAACAGCCACGCCGGCACCAGTGCCTGCCGGCCCCCGACGGTGTGCGCGGCCAGCCCGAACGTCGCGCCGGTGACATCGACCGTCGACGGTTTCGGGGGCGCGGAGGCACAGTCCGCGTCCTTGCCCCCGTCCAGCGGCACCGGACTCGCGCACCCGCCGATGGACACCCGGCCCCCGCCGGCCGCCCCGTTCATCCGCTCAAGGGCCTGGCGCGCTCCCACCGTCGGATACGTGGCGCCCTTGTCCGGCGCCTTCAACCGGCCGCTGCCGCCCACCACTTGACCGTCCGAACCGACCTGGATGCCGGTCGACCAGCCGTACGTCGGCAGCCCGCCGACCGTCGGGTCGGCGTTCACCACACGGGTGGCGCCCATGAGCTGCTTCGCGTCCAGCTTCGCGTCGTCCTGCCCGAGGGCCTTCAGGACCGGCGCGGCGGCCCGCTTCGCGGCGGCCTCGCTCACCGCCCGCCCGCCCTCGGGATCGCCGCACTTCGCCACGCCCCCGCACTTGCCGTCGGCGGACGGCGCGTACCGGGAGTACGTCCAGCTCCCCGGCGCCTCCCGGCTCACCTGCAACGAGGGCCCCGAACCGTCCTTCGCGGGGCCCACCTTCCAGGCGTCACCGGCCCGCTCGGGCTTCCCTTCGATGTCGAGGGCCTCGGCGAGTGCGGTGGCCTCGGCGGCGGTCACCTCGCCGTGCGCCCGGTAGACGGGCGCCTTCCCGGGGCCCGCCGGGAGATCGCCGGTCGCCTGGTAGCGGGTGCCGTTCGGGTCGGGTTCGCCGGGCGCGATGCCGGGCGGCGGCGCCGTACCGGACGAGGGGGCGGCGCCGGAATAGCCGTCCAGGGCGAGCGGCGGGGGAGTGCCGGTGCCGCCGGGCCGGGCCGGGCCCTCGTCGTCGGAGCCGCCCATCGCGTTCGTCGCCAGATACGCGCCGCCGCCACCGGCCAGCAGGACGGCCGCCGCGACCGACACGACAGCCGCCGTGCGCCGTCGCCCGAGACGCTCCCGCGTCCGCTCTTCGCTGCTCACCGCATCGCTCCTTCGCGCCGGGGACACCGATGGGACGGGGCGTGCGTGCGGGCGGTTCCCTTCCGGAAGCCGTCAGTCGCCGAAACCGGCCATGGAGTCGATCAGTCGCGCCGACGACTCGGGCACCACGACCCCGTGAATCCCGGCGGGCCGGTGCGCCGCGCCGGGCCGCTCGACCTCCCACGGCGCCGGCGGTGTCACCCAGTGCGGAAGCATCCGGACACAGTCGCAGCGCAGCGCCGCGAGATCGTCCTGGACCATGCCTGACACGTCGTAGGTCATGACGGCACGGTAGCCCTGGGGTGACATCCGAAGAAAGACCCGCTATCAGGCATTTCCCCTACTTCAACGCACGCGTTCCCAACGGGTAGCGTGAAGCGTCAATCCCTCCCCTCGCAGGAAGCGATCTCACGCCGTGCGAATCGCAGTCACCGGCTCCATCGCCACCGACCACCTGATGACCTTCCCCGGCCGTTTCGCCGACCAGCTGGTCGCGGACCAGCTGCACACGGTCTCCCTCTCCTTCCTCGTCGACGCCCTCGACGTACGACGCGGCGGCGTCGGCCCCAACATCGCCTTCGGCATGGGGCAGCTCGGCACGAGCCCGATCCTGGTGGGCGCCGCCGGTTCGGACTTCGACGAGTACCGCGCGTGGCTCGACCGCCACGGCGTGGACACGGAGTCCGTCCGGATCTCCGAGACCCTGCAGACGGCCCGCTTCGTGTGCACCACGGACGCCGACCACAACCAGATCGGCTCCTTCTACACGGGTGCCATGAGCGAGGCCCGGCTCATCGAGCTGAAGACCGTCGCGGACCGCGTGGACGGCCTCGACCTGGTCCTCATCGGCGCGGACGACCCGGAGGCGATGCTCCGGCACACCGAGGAGTGCCGCTCGCGCTCCATCCCGTTCGCCGCCGACTTCTCGCAGCAGATCGCGCGCATGGACGGCGAGGAGATCCGGACGCTCCTCGAAGGCGCCACGTACCTCTTCTCCAACGAGTACGAGAAGGGCCTCATCGAGTCCAAGACCGGCTGGACCGACGAGGAGATCCTCGGCAAGGTCGGCCACCGCGTCACCACGCTCGGCGCGCGCGGTGTGCGCATCGAGAAGGCCGGCGAGGACCCGGTCGAGGTCGGTGTCCCGGAGGAGGACGCCAAGGTCGACCCGACGGGCGTCGGCGACGCGTTCCGCGCGGGCTTCCTGTCGGGTCTGGCGTGGGGCGTCGGGCACGAGCGGGCGGCGCAGGTCGGCTGCATGCTCGCGACGCTGGTCATCGAGACGCTCGGCACGCAGGAGTACGAGCTGCGGCGCGCGCCGTTCATGGACCGGTTCCGCAAGGCCTACGGGGACGCCGCCGCTGTCGAGGTCGAGGCGCACCTGGGCTGACGCCTTCGGCGGGGCCGCGGCCGTTGCTGTTCTTTCGTCGAGCAGCGCGGCCGCGGTTTCTTCTGTGGTCGCGTTTGCGCCCACGCGGCGGAGCCGCACATCGATACAGCCCCGCGCCCCTAAATGCCCCGCCGCACCGTATAAAGGGCGCCGCCCGATTCACGCTGCTCCGCTCCCACGTACTCGTGGCCCTGGGTGAAGCACCATGCGGGGATGTCGACGGCTGCCACCTCGTCGTCGGCGAGGACGGTCACCGTGCCGCCCACCCGTACCCGGCCGATCGCGCGGCCCAGTTCGATGACCGGCTGCGGGCAGGTCATGCCCAGCGCATCCACCGTCACGGCCTCGGCCGTGCCCTCCGCCCCGGCCACCGGTGCGCCCAGCTTCTCCCGCACCTCGCCCACCACGCCCGGCAGCACGTCGAGGAACCGCTCGACCTCGGTGGCCTCCGCGCCCAGCGGCAGCGACACCCGTACGTTCCCCTCGCTCACGACGCCCATCGCGCGCAGCACATGGCTGGGCGTCAGCGTGCTGCTGGTACAGGACGACCCGGACGAAACGGAGAAACCGGCGCGGTCGAGCCCGTGCAGCAGGCTCTCCCCGTCGACGTACAGACAGGAGAACGTCACCACGTGCGGCAGTCGTCGCACCGGATCCCCGACGACCTCCACCTCCGGCACCAGCTCCGGCACCCGCGCCCTGATCCGCTCCGTCAACTCGCGCAGCCGCGCCGCCTCTCCGGCGGCCTCGGCCCGTACGGCCCGCAGTGAGGCGGCCGCGGCCACGATGCCCGGAATGTTCTCGAACCCGGAGGCCCGCCCCGACTCCCGCTCGTCGGCGGGCCCTTGGGGCGCGAACCGGGTCCCCTTCTTTACGACGAGCAGCCCGACTCCCGCCGGCCCGCCCCATTTATGAGCACTCCCGGCGAGCAACGACCACTCGCCCGCCACCGGCCCCCACGCCAACGACTGCGCAGCATCCACGAACAACGGCACCCCGGCGGCCCGACACGCCTCGGCCACCTCGGCGACGGGCTGCTCCGTCCCCACCTCATGGTTGGCGGACTGCAGACAGGCCAGCGCGGTGCCCTCCCGCAGCGCGTCCCGGAACGCCTCGACGTCGACGCGCCCTTCGCGCCCCACGCCGACCTGCGTCACCGACCCGCCGAGACCTTCGTGCGCCGCGGCCGAATGGAGCACGGAAGAGTGTTCGACGGCTGACACGACCAGGTGCTTTCCGGCGCGCCGTCGCCCCGCGAGCGCCCCCGCCACGCCGTCGTGCACCGCGCGGGTCCCGGACGACGCGAACACCAGCTCGTCGGGCCGGCACCCCACGGCCTCGGCGGCGGCCTCCCGCGCGGCATCGAGCAACAACCGCGCCCGCCGCCCCTCGCGGTACAAACGCGACGGATCGGCCCACCCCTCGTCGAGCGAGGCCTGCAACGCCTGCCGGGCAACGGAATGCAGAGGAGCGGCCGAGGCCACATCGAAGTACGACACGCGTCAACGCTACGGCTCGACGGGGAAGCGACACCTCCAGGGGCGCACCCCGACACCATCAGCGACTCCGCCACGAAACGCCTCCACCCTCCGGGGTGGCTTACCCCCCTTTCCTATGGGCGCGGAAACCGCGCACGCCAACCACGCCCACCCACTACCTGCCGGGGCGGCCTGGCCCCGCCTCCCCAGGGGCGCGGGGAACTGCGCGCCCAACCACGCCCGACCGCGCCCTCCGGGGTGGCGGCCCCCGTCTCCCCAGGGGCGCGAGGAACCGAGCACGCCCACCACGCCCGACCACACCCCGCCGCCAACCAGCCCCCGTCCCCCCAAAAAAGGCGCCCCCCGACCCACCGTCAGAAACCCCCAAACACGGCCCGATCCCACCCTTCGGAGTGACCCGCGGCGCGTTAGGCACCCTCCCCGCGCAACCCCAAATAGCGTCCAGTAGGGTTTGGTCCGCATAAACATCCAAACCCCTGCCCGTGTGCCAGGGCGGCGAGCGACCAGCGAGATGGCGGCCGTAGCCAACCAAAGAGCGCGGGCGAGACTCTCGGGAAGGCGCTACGTGAGTCCCAACGGCTCCGACCGCTCGTCGCGGCGCCCGATGCGGCGGAAGCTGCCGCAGGTGCTGACTGCGGGCCTGATCCTGGTTACCGCAACAGGTTGCACATACAAGGACTTCCCTCGTCTTGGTATGCCCACCCCGGTTACGGAAGAGGCCCCTAGGATCCTCTCCCTCTGGCAGGGCTCGTGGGCGGCAGCGCTCGCCACGGGCGTGCTGGTGTGGGGTCTGATCCTGTGGAGTGTCATCTTCCACCGGCGCAGCCGCACCAAGATCGAGGTTCCGACGCAGACGCGGTACAACATGCCGCTCGAGGCCCTCTACACGGTGGTTCCGCTCATCATCGTGTCGGTCCTCTTCTACTTCACCGCGCGCGACGAGTCGAAGCTTCTGAAGCTCGAAGACAAGCCCGCGCACACCGTCAACGTGGTCGGCTACCAGTGGAGCTGGGGCTTCAACTACGTCGAGAACGTGCCGGGTGTCGACGGTGACGCCAAGACCTCCAAGGAGCTCTCGGCGATTCCGAAGCGCTTCAAGGAGGACTTCCCGGCGAACGCCGGTGGTGTCTACGAGGTCGGTACTCCTGGCGAGCGGAACCCGCAGACCAACAACCCCGGTCCGACCCTCTGGCTCCCCAAGGGCGAGAAGGTCCGCTTCGTTCTGACTTCGCGCGACGTCATCCACTCCTTCTGGGTGGTTCCGTTCCTGATGAAGCAGGACGTCGTTCCGGGCCACACCAACTCCTTCGAGGTGACCCCCAACAAGGAGGGGACCTTCCTGGGCAAGTGCGCCGAGCTCTGCGGCGTCGACCACTCCCGGATGCTGTTCAACGTGAAGGTCGTCTCTCCTGAGCGCTACCAGCAGCACCTGAAGGACCTCGCGAAGAAGGGGCAGACCGGTTACGTCCCGGCTGGCATCGCCCAGACGGACCACGAGAAGGACCGGGAGACGAAGAACCTGTGAGCATCCTCAACGAACCCCAGGGTGCCGCGGCAGCAAGCGACTCGTACGAGAACGAGCTGCCGGTCCGGCCCAAGCACCCCGGCGCAACGGTGATCAAGTGGCTGACGACCACTGACCACAAGACGATCGGCACGCTTTACCTGGTCACGTCGTTCGCGTTCTTCTGCATCGGCGGAGTCATGGCGCTCTTCATGCGCGCCGAACTGGCCCGTCCCGGCACGCAGATCATGTCGAACGAGCAGTTCAACCAGGCGTTCACGATGCACGGCACGATCATGCTGCTGATGTTCGCGACGCCGCTGTTCTCCGGCTTCGCGAACTGGATCATGCCGCTCCAGATCGGTGCCCCCGACGTCGCGTTCCCGCGGCTGAACATGTTCGCCTACTGGCTGTACCTGTTCGGCTCGCTCATCGCGGTGGGTGGCTTCCTCACGCCGCAGGGCGCCGCCGACTTCGGCTGGTTCGCCTACAGCCCGCTGTCGGACGCGGTCCGCTCGCCGGGCATCGGCGCCGACATGTGGATCATGGGTCTGGCCTTCTCCGGCTTCGGCACCATCCTCGGCTCGGTCAACTTCATCACCACGATCATCTGCATGCGCGCTCCCGGCATGACGATGTTCCGGATGCCGATCTTCGTGTGGAACGTGCTGCTGACCGGTGTGCTGGTCCTGCTGGCCTTCCCGGTGCTCGCCGCCGCGCTGTTCGCCCTGGAGGCGGACCGCAAGTTCGGTGCCCAGGTATTCAATGCCAGTAATGGCGGAGCATTGCTCTGGCAACACCTCTTCTGGTTCTTCGGACACCCAGAGGTGTACATCATCGCCCTGCCATTCTTCGGAATCATTTCCGAAGTCATCCCAGTGTTCTCGCGCAAGCCGATGTTCGGTTACTCCGGCCTCATCGGCGCGACGATCGCGATCGCCGGCCTCTCCGTGACGGTGTGGGCGCACCACATGTACGTCACCGGTGGCGTGCTGCTTCCGTTCTTCTCCTTCATGACGTTCCTCATCGCCGTGCCAACGGGCGTGAAGTTCTTCAACTGGATCGGAACGATGTGGAAGGGCTCGCTGTCCTTCGAGACACCGATGCTCTGGACGATCGGCTTCCTGATCACCTTCACCTTCGGTGGTCTGACGGGCGTCATCCTGGCGGCCCCGCCGCTCGACTTCCACGTCTCGGACTCGTACTTCGTGGTGGCGCACTTCCACTACGTGGTGTTCGGCACCGTGGTCTTCGCGATGTTCGCCGGCTTCCACTTCTGGTGGCCGAAGATGACCGGCAAGATGCTCGACGAGCGCCTTGGCAAGATCACCTTCTGGACGCTGTTCATCGGCTTCCACGGCACGTTCCTGGTGCAGCACTGGCTGGGCGTCGAGGGCATGCCGCGTCGTTACGCGGACTACCTCGCGGCCGACGGCTTCACCGCGCTGAACACGATCTCGACGATCTCCTCGTTCCTGCTCGGCCTGTCGATCCTGCCGTTCTTCTACAACGTCTGGAAGACCGCCAAGTACGGCAAGAAGGTCGAGGTCGACGACCCGTGGGGTTACGGCCGCTCCCTGGAGTGGGCCACCTCGTGCCCGCCCCCGCGGCACAACTTCCTCACGCTGCCGCGCATCCGTTCGGAATCCCCGGCGTTCGACCTCCACCACCCGGAGATCGCCGCGCTGGACCAGCTGGAGAACGCCGGGCACGGCGACAAGGCGCTTGCTAAGGAGGCCGGCAAGTGAAGGTCCAAGGCAAGATGTTCATCTGGCTGAGCCTCTTCGTCCTGATCATGGCCGGTGTCTACGGCGTGTGGTCGAAGGAGCCGGCCGGTACGACGGCGCTCTTCCTGGCGTTCGGCCTGTGCATCATGGTCGGCTACTACCTGGCCTTCACGGCCCGGCGTGTCGACACCGGCGCCCAGGACAACAAGGAGGCCGACGTCGCGGACGACGCCGGCGAGGTGGGCTTCTTCAGCCCGCACTCCTGGCAGCCGCTCGCGCTGGGTGTCGGCGGCGCGCTCGCCTTCCTGGCCGTGGCCATCGGCTGGTGGCTGCTGTACTTCTCGGCCCCGATCATCATGTTCGGCCTGTGGGGCTGGGTCTTCGAGTACTACCGCGGTGAGAACCAGAACCAGTGAGCCCCGGCTGACCGGTACGGAACTTCCGTAACGCGAAGGGCCCGGACACTCCTGACGGGGCGTCCGGGCCCTTCGCATGCCCCGTGCGGCTCACTCGCCGCGCTGGACCGGGCGTTCCTTCTTACGGTGAGTTCATGAACCACTCACCGCGTATCCGTACGGTTCTGGGCTGCACCGTGCTGGTGGCCGCACTCGGTGCGAGCACAGCGGCATGCGGCAACTCCAGCCATCCGCTCTCCGCCAAGCCGTACGACGCGGCGAGCCAGATCTCCTTCAACGGCCCCGCGGGCGGCACCAAGAAGGCCGACCCGGACAAGCCGCTCGAGGTCACCGCCCAGGGCGACGAGTCCCGGATCACCGACGTCACCGCCCAGGACGCCCTGGGCCGCTATGTGGCGGGCGAACTCTCCGCCGACGGCACGAGGTGGCACACCACCGCCCCGCTGACGGCGAACACCCGCTACACGGTGCGGGTGAGCACGGAGGACGAGGACGGCGGGCCCGGCCGCAAGGTCCTCGACTTCGACACGGGCCGCCCCACCAAGGAGAAGGCCCTCAAGGTCACGTTCGGCCCGCAGAAGGGCACGTACGGCGTCGGACAGCCGATCACAGCGGAACTCAACAAGCCCGTCCGGGACGAGAAGTCCCGCGCGCTGGTGGAGCGTTCCCTGAAGGTCGACTCCAAGCCCGCCGTGGACGGCTCCTGGTACTGGGTCGACAGCACCGAACTGCACTACCGCCCGAAGGGGTACTGGCCCACCCAGGCGAAGATCACCGCCACCAGCAGGCTGGACGGGGTGAAGATCCGGGACGGGCTGTGGGGCGGCAGCTCCAAGCCGCTGACCATCAGTACGGGTGACCGCATCGTGGCCGTCACGGACGCCTCCGCGCACTCCATGACGGTCTACCGCAACGGCAAGGAGATCAACTCCATGCCGGTCACGACCGGCAAGGCCGGCTTCGAGACCCGCAACGGCGTCAAGGTGGTGCTCGGCAAGGAGTACTACGTACGGATGCGCGGCGAGACGATCGGCATCTCCGAGGGCTCCTCGGACTCGTACGACCTGCCGGTGTACTACGCGACCCGCGTCACCTGGAGCGGCGAGTACGTGCACGCCGCGCCCTGGTCCGTCGGCTCGCAGGGCTCCGCGAACGTCAGCCACGGCTGCACGGGCATGAGCACCAACAACGCCGCCTGGTTCTACGACACCGTGCGCCAGGGCGACATCGTGAAGGTCGTCAACAGCTACGGCGCGGAGATGGACCCGTTCGGAAACGGGTTCGGGGACTGGAACGTCAGCTGGAAGAAGTGGAAGGCGGGCAGCGCCTTGACGAAGAAGGCCGACAAGCCCGACCCGGCCCAGCAGGCACGGCTCAGCCCCGAGGTCTGAGACCGCCCGGCAGGATCAACGGTGTGACTTCCGACTCCCGTACGCCGCCGGCGTACGGGAGTCGGCGCGTGCGGGGCCTGTCAGGCGCCCACGGCGAGCCGGGAGCGCAGCAGGGAGGCCAGGGCCTCGGCGAACTCCACGGGCTCCACAGGGAGCGTCACAGCCGCCTCAGCGCGGCTCCACGTCGCCAGCCACGCGTCCTGCGGGCGGCCGATCAGGAGCAGCACCGGCGGGCAGTGGAAGATCTCGTCCTTGATCTGCCGGCACACGCCCATGCCGCCCGCGGGAACGGCCTCGCCGTCCAGGACGCAGACGTCGATCCCGCCCCGGTCCAGCTCCTTCAGGACGGCCGCAGGCGTCGCGCATTCGATGAACTGCACCTCTGGGACGTCGGACGCGGGCCGTCGGCCGGTCGCGAGGCGCACCTGCTCTCGGGTGTTGGCGTCGTCGCTGTAGACCAGAACCGTCGCGGTCGACTGCATCGTTCCTCCGAAGACTTCGGCGTCCAAGGGCGTCTGTACGGTGATCCGTGCCGCGGAGCCTACTCCTCCCGACACCCCGTCAACACCGGTTCGCACACGGCTCCGATGGGCCATATGGGCTGGACACACCCCCCAGACACTCCGAACGGCACCCCCCGGAGTGAGGGCGAGATAAGCGACCGACATAATGTCGGTCGTGGCGACAGCAACGACAGTAGAAACCGGGCACGCGCACCCGTCGGTCAATCGACCGAACCTCACCAGCGTCGGAACCATCATCTGGCTGAGTTCCGAGCTGATGTTCTTCGCGGCCCTCTTCGCGATGTACTTCACCCTGCGATCGGTGACCGGACCGGATCACTGGAAGGAAATGGCGCATGCGCTGAACCTTCCGTTCTCCGCGACGAACACCACGATCCTGGTGCTCTCCTCACTCACGTGCCAGATGGGCGTGTTCGCCGCTGAGCGCGGCGACGTGAAGAAGCTCCGGTCGTGGTTCATCGTCACCTTCATCATGGGTGCGATCTTCATCGGCGGTCAGGTCTACGAGTACACCGAGCTGGTCAAGAAGGATGGGCTCTCGCTCTCCTCCGACCCGTACGGCTCGGTGTTCTACCTGACCACCGGCTTCCACGGCATGCACGTGACAGGTGGCCTCATCGCCTTCCTGTTCGTCCTCGGCAGGACGTACGCGGCCCGGAGGTTCACCCACCATCAGGCGACGGCCGCCATCGTCGTGTCCTATTACTGGCACTTCGTCGACGTCGTCTGGATCGGCCTCTTCGCCACGATCTACCTGATCAAGTAGTTCGACGATCACAGCATCGGGCGAAGAACCCGACACATTTCCGCAGCACCGACGCAGAAGATCCTGACACCGGGGTAATCCGTGAAAAAGCTCTCCGCACGACGACGCCATCCGCTGGCGGCGGTCGTCGTCCTACTCCTCGCGCTGGCGGCCACCGGGGGGCTGTACGCCGCGTTCGCACCCGCGGACAAGGCGCAGGCCGATGAAACCGCCCAGTCCCTCGCCATCGACGAGGGCAAGAAGCTCTATTCCGTCGGCTGCGCCAGCTGCCACGGAACCGGCGGTCAGGGCACCTCCGACGGGCCGAGCCTCGTGGGCGTCGGCTCCGCCGCCGTCGACTTCCAGGTCGGCACCGGCCGTATGCCGGCCCAGCAGCCGGGCGCGCAGGTCCCGAAGAAGAAGGTCATCTACTCGCAGGCCGAGATCGACCAGCTCGCGGCGTACGTCGCGTCGCTCGGTGCCGGTCCGGTCGCGCCGACCGACAAGGACTACAGCGCCAACGGCGCGGACATCGCCAAGGGTGGCGAGCTGTTCCGCACCAACTGCGCCCAGTGCCACAACTTCACCGGTGAGGGTGGCGCGCTGACACACGGCAAGTTCGCACCGAGCCTTGAGGGTGTGGCCCCGAAGCACATCTACGAGGCCATGCAGACCGGCCCGCAGAACATGCCGTCGTTCCCGGACACGACGATGACCAAGCAGAACAAGAAGGACATCATCGCGTACCTCGACGCGGTCAATGGTGACAAGACCGAGAGCCCCGGTGGACTCAAGCTGGGCGGGCTCGGCCCGGTCAGTGAGGGCCTGTTCGCCTGGATCTTCGGTCTTGGCGGTCTGATCGCCGTCGCCATCTGGGTTGCCGCTCGGACCGCAAAGGCCAAGAAGTCATGAGTAGCCAAGACATTCCAGAAGAGAACCTGCCCACTGAGCAGGAAGCCGAGGAGCACGGCTCGGTCGCGGTGAAGGACGAGCCCTTCACCGACCCGGGTCTGCCGCCCCACGAGCACCGGATCCAGGACATCGACGAGCGGGCCGCCAAGCGGTCCGAGCGCGTCGTTGCCTTCCTGTTCATGGTGTCCATGCTGGCGACCGTCGGGTTCATCGCCTCGTACGTCACCATCGACGTCGATACGAGCGTCTACATCTTCCCGCTGGGTCACATCAGCGCGCTGAACTTCGCGCTGGGTACGACCCTCGGTGTGGCGCTGTTCTGCATCGGCGCGGGCGCGGTCCACTGGGCCCGCACCCTGATGTCCGACGAAGAGGTCATCCAGGAGCGGCACCCGATCGAGGCGGAGCCCGAGGTCAAGGCGAAGGTCCTCCAGGACTTCGCCGACGGCGCCCGTGAGTCGCAGTTCGGCCGGCGCAAGCTGATCCGCAACACCCTGTTCGGCGCTCTCGCGCTGGTGCCCCTCTCCGGTGTGGTGCTGCTTCGTGACCTCGGGCCGCTGCCCGAGAAGAAGCTGCGCACCACGTCGTGGAAGAAGGGCCTGACCCTCGTCAACATGAACACGAACGAGCCGCTGCTGCCTTCGGACATCGCGGTCGGCTCGCTCACCTTCGCCAAGCCCGAGGGCCTGGAGGAGCACGACGAGGACTTCCAGACGAACATCGCCAAGGACGCCCTGATGCTCGTCCGGATTCAGCCGGAGAACATCAAGGACAAGCAGGAACTCGAGTGGTCCCACGAGGGCATCGTGGCGTACTCGAAGATCTGCACCCACGTGGGTTGCCCGATCTCCCTGTACGAGCAGCAGACGCACCACGCGCTGTGCCCGTGCCACCAGTCCACCTTCGACCTCTCCGACGGTGCCCGGGTGATCTTCGGTCCGGCCGGTCACGCGCTGCCGCAGCTGCGCATCGGCGTCAACGAAGAGGGTCACCTCGAGGCGCTGAGCGAATTCGCTGAGCCCGTCGGTCCTGCCTTCTGGGAGCGCGGATGAGTACTACGACGACGAACGACGCGCCTGCGCGCGAGAAGGCACCGGCCGGCGAGCGTGTAGCCGACTGGGCCGACGGACGTCTGGGGATCTACTCCCTGGCCAAGTCCAACATGCGCAAGATCTTTCCGGACCACTGGTCCTTCATGCTCGGCGAGATCTGCATGTACAGCTTCATCATCATCATCCTCACGGGTGTGTATCTGACGCTGTTCTTCCACCCGTCGATGAACGAGGTCACCTACGACGGCAGCTACGTCCCGCTCCAGGGGCAGCTGATGTCGGAGGCCTTCAACTCGACGATGCACATCTCCTTCGATGTGCGCGGTGGCCTGCTGATCCGTCAGATCCACCACTGGGCCGCGCTGATCTTCCTCGCGGGCATGTTCGTGCACATGATGCGCGTGTTCTTCACGGGTGCGTTCCGCAAGCCGCGTGAGGTCAACTGGCTGTTCGGCTTCCTGCTGTTCGTCCTGGGCATGTTCACCGGCTTCACCGGTTACTCGCTCCCGGACGACCTGCTCTCCGGTACCGGTGTCCGCTTCATGGAGGGCGCGATCCTGTCCGTGCCGATCGTCGGCACGTACATGTCGTTCTTCCTGTTCGGCGGAGAGTTCCCGGGCGGCGACTTCGTCGCGCGGTTCTACTCGATCCACATCCTGCTGTTGCCGGGCATCATGCTCGGCCTGATGGCGGCGCACCTGATCCTGGTCTTCTACCACAAGCACACGCAGTTCGCGGGTGCCGGAAAGACCAACAAGAACGTCGTGGGCATGCCGCTGCTCCCGGTCTACATGGCCAAGGCGGGCGGCTTCTTCTTCCTGGTCTTCGGTGTCATCGCGGTGGTCGCCGCGATCGCCACGATCAACCCGATCTGGGCCATCGGTCCGTACCGACCCGACCAGGTGTCCACGGGCGCCCAGCCGGACTGGTACATGGGCTTCTCCGAGGGCCTGATCCGTGTGATGCCGGGCTGGGAGATCGACTTCTGGGGTCACACGCTCGTCCTGGGCGTGGCCATCCCGCTGGTCGTGATCTTCCCGCTGGTCCTGGTCGCGATCGCGGTCTACCCGTTCATCGAGGCCTGGGTCACCGGCGACAAGCGCGAGCACCACATCCTGGACCGCCCGCGCAACGCTCCGACGCGTACGGCGTTCGGTGTCGCGTGGATCACCTGGTACTTGGTGCTGCTCATCGGTGGTGGAAACGACCTCTGGGCCACGCACTTCCACCTGTCGATCAATGCGATCACCTGGTTCGTCCGGATCGCGTTCTTCGTCGGACCGGTCATCGCCTTCATCGTCACCAAGCGGATCTGCCTCGGCCTCCAGCGCCGCGACAAGGACAAGGTGCTGCACGGACGCGAGTCCGGCATCATCAAGCGCCTGCCGCACGGTGAGTTCATCGAGGTGCACGAGCCGCTCGACCAGGAGGCCCTGCACACGCTCACGGCGCACGAGCAGTACGCGCCGGTCGAGATCGGCCCGACGGTCGACGAGAACGGTGTCGAGCGCAAGGTCACGCGGCTGCAGAAGCTGCGCGGCAAGCTCTCGCGCGGTTACTACGGGGAGAACAACCAGATCCCGAAGCCGACCGCCGAGGAGTACAAGGAGATCACCAGCGGCCACGGCCACCACTGATCTCTGATCCGTCGCTGTAAGCCACAGCGGGAGCCCTCGTCCATTGCCTGGACGGGGGCTCTTTGCGGTCCCTGGACCTGGATAGGGTGGGACCGCAGCACCTTTCGACCCACAGATGCACACAGGAGCGGCCATGAGCGCTTTGAACCCCGCTGGAGGCGACACCGCGGCGGGCCGTTCCTGGCCCGCCGTCCTGAACGGCCTGCTGGAAGGCCGCGACCAGAGCGCAGACGACACCGCGTGGGCGATGGACCGGATCATGCGTGGCGAGGCGACCGACGCGCAGATCGCCGGGTTCGCGGTGGCGCTGCGCGCCAAGGGCGAGACCGTGCAGGAGATCTCCGGCCTCGTACGCGGCATGTACGAGCACGCCAATGTGATCGATGTGCCCGGCGAGACCGTCGACATCGTCGGTACCGGCGGCGACGGCGCCAAGACGGTCAACATCTCCACGATGTCCGCGATCGTCGTCGCGGGCACCGGCGCCAAGGTCGTCAAGCACGGCAACCGCGCCGCGTCCTCCGCCTCCGGATCCTCCGACGTCCTGGAGAAGCTGGGCGTCAATCTCGACCTGTCGCCGAAGCGGGTGCCCGAGGTCGCCGAGGAAGCGGGCATCACGTTCTGCTTCGCCATCAAGTTCCACCCCGCCCTGCGCTACGCGGGCGCCGCCCGCGGCCAGCTCGGCATCCGCACCGTCTTCAACCTGCTTGGTCCGCTCACCAATCCGGCCAAGGTGAAGGCGCAGGCCGTCGGCGTCGCCGATGCCCGGATGGCGCCGATCGTGGCCGGGGTCTTCGCCGAGCGCGGCAACTCCTCCCTGGTGTTCCGCGGCGACGACGGTCTCGACGAGCTGACCACCACCGGGACCTCGCGCGTGTGGGTGGTGCGCGACGGCGCCGTGCGCGAGGAGTCCTTCGACCCGCGCGACGTCGGCATCAACGTGGTGCCCATCGAGGCGCTGCGCGGCGGCGACCCCTCGTACAACGCGGAGGTGGCCCGGCGCCTGCTCGACGGCGAGCGGGGGCCCGTGCGCGACGCGGTGCTGCTGAACTCGGCGGCGGCGCTGGTGGCCGTGCGGCCCGGCGAGGGCACGCTCGTCGAGCAGATCAGGGCCGGCATGGACCGGGCCGCCGAGTCGATCGACTCCGGGGCGGCGAAGACCGCGCTGGAGCGGTGGGTGGCGGCCAGCAACCGGTAGGCGCGTTCATGGTGTGACGCAGGGCGCAGTCCAGATTTTGGACTGCGCCCTTGCTGTTGGTGAGACCTGTGGCAGGATGCTTTCCAAGGTCATGAGTGACAGCGATCGAGGCCCCAGCCCGCTGTCCGGCAACCCTCCGTCCGTGGCGGGGTGCCCTGGGTGAAGACCAGGCCGTGCGCAGCAAGGCGCGTGGCAAGCGCGGACCCCTCGCAACCCTGGGGTCCTGGTCCTCAAGGGAGCAGTCTCGTGAGCAAGCGAATGCGGTAGGGCGTTTCGGCCCCGCCTCCGCGTACCCGTTCCATCTTTCTTTCCGTGCTGTCGAGCCCTGTCGCTCAGCGCTCCGGCATGGTCAATTCGCTTACCGCGCCAGGGAGTTCACCCATGTCTGTTTCCGTCGACGCCGCCGCCTGTACCTCGGCCCCCGCTGAGACCGCGGCCCCGCTCGCCGTCCTCGGCCGGGACGTCACCGTGCCGCTCGTCACCGGTGGCGAGGTCACGTACGCCGCTCTCGACTACGCCGCCAGCGCGCCGGCCCTCCAGCGGGTGTGGGACGACGTCGCCGCCTACGCGCCGTACTACGGCAGCGTGCACCGCGGCGCCGGGTACCTCTCGCAGTTGTCCACCGACCTGTTCGAGAACTCCCGGGTCGCCGTCGCCGAGTTCCTCGGCTGTCGCGAGGACGACCAGGTCGTCTTCACCCGCTCGACCACCGACTCGCTCAACCTGCTCGCCGCCGCGCTGCCCGCCGACTGCCAGGTGTTCGTCTACGAGACCGAGCACCACGCCTCGCTGCTGCCGTGGCGCGACGCGCGGGTCACGTACCTCAACGCGCCCCGCACGCCCGGCGAGGCCGTCGACACCCTGGAGCGCGCCCTCGCCGAGCGCGACCCGTACGGCCCCGCCCTCGTCTGTGTCACCGGTGCCTCCAACGTCACCGGTGAGCTCTGGCCGGTGCGCGAGCTCGCGGCGGCCGCTCACGCGCACGGTGCCCGCATCGTGCTCGACGCCGCGCAGCTCGCGCCCCATCACCCCGTCTCCGTGCAGGACCTGGACGTCGACTGGGTCGCCTTCTCCGGGCACAAGCTGTACGCCCCGTTCGGCTCGGGCGTGCTCGCGGGCCGCTCCGACTGGCTGACGGCCGCCGAGCCGTACCTCGCCGGTGGCGGCGCCTCCAAGAAGGTGGCGCGGCGCGTCGACGGCGGCGTCGACGTCGAGTGGCAGACCACCGCGGCCCGCCACGAGGCCGGTTCCCCGAACGTCATCGGTGTGTACTCCATCGCCTCCGCCTGCAAGGCGCTCACCGAGGCCGGGTTCGACAACCTCGTCGCCCGCGAGCAGTACCTGATCCGCAAGGTCCAGGACGGGCTCGCGGAGGTGCCCGAGGTGCAGGTGCTCTCCCTGTTCGGCGACGAGGCGCCGCGTGTGGGCGTGCTCTCGTTCGTCGTCGAGGGCTGGAACTCCTCGCACTTCGCCGCCGCGCTCTCCGCCGAGTACGGGATCGGGGTCCGCGACGGCCTGTTCTGCGCCCACCCGCTGGTGCGCACGCTGCTCGGCTCCGACCCGCAGCAGCAGGGCGAGTGCGGCGCCCCGGAGGCCGCGCCGGGCGAGAAGTCGCTCAACGCCATCCGCGTCAGCTTCGGCGCCGGGACGCCCGACGAGCACGTGGAGCGCTTCGTGTCCGCCGTGAAGGAGCTCGTGCGCGACGGTGCCCGCTGGAGCTACCGCACCGAGGACGGTCGCTGCGTGCCGGACACCACCAACGCCTGATCGCGCGGGGCGAGCCGGCTGCCCAGCAGGATCATGCGCAGGGCCCGTTCGGTGGCGTCGGTGAGGAACTCGCCGCCCCGGCCCAGCGCCTCCGCGAGCGTCACCGGGGCGGGCAGGATCGAGCTGTAGGCCGACCGCCGCCGCCATGACCAGTGGCACGAGCACGGAGGAGCGGGCCGGGCGGGACTGGAGGATCAGGTGGGCGGCCGTGCTCACCGCGATCACCACGGCGAGGAACAGCCAGGGCAGTACGTCCAGGGGGACCCCGCCCACCAGCCACTTCGCGGCGCCGGACTCGGCGAGCGCGACGCCCATCGCCATCGTCGCCGCCATGAACAGGAGCAGCGACCACGGGACCGTACCGAGCGCGTCCTTCAGCCGTACGGTGCCGAGCGCGGGGGAGGCCGCGACCACCGCGCCGATCAGTGCGACGACGGCGGGCGGCACTTGGTGCAGCGGTTCACTGCACCACAGGGCGACGACCGTGGCGAGGAGCAGGGCGCAGCGGGTCTCGGCCGGCCCCCAGGGGCCGGTGACCGGCTGCTCGCTGTGCTCCTGGAGCTCGTCGAGCGTGATCCGCACCGGGCCCTCGCGGTCCGCGCGCCGCGTCGTCGTCAACAGCACGGCCTCCGCCGCCAGGTGGGAGGAGGCGATGGCGAGCGGCAGGCCGAGCAGCAGCCACTCCGTGAAGCCGATCCGTTCGCCCGTCGCCTCCCACAACACGGACACGGTGATGAGGTGCGCGCCCGCGCCGATCAGCGTCGCGACGGCGGAGAGCAGGATGACCGTCGGGAAGAGCAGCGCCAGCATCACGACCAGCCGGCGCCGGTCGGCCAGCACCTTCGCGAGGGCCAGGAAGGCGGGCAGCGCGAGCGCCGCGCGGCCCGAGGTGGCCGGGACCGCGAAGGCGGTGACGACGAGCGCCGCGGTCGTCAGATGCGTCAACTGCCGTACGCCGCGCGCCCCGCTGACCAGGAACGCCGCCGCCCGCCCCGCGAGCCCGCTGCGGGCCACGGCGGCGGCGAGCACGAACGCGCAGATCAGCAGCCACACCGTCTCGTCGCCCAGCGTGCTGAACAGCGTCTCGCTGCTGATCACGCCCGTCGCGGTGAGCGCGAGGCCCGCGCCGAGCGCGATGTACGTGTCGTCGATCGACGTCCCGATCCACGCACAGGTCGCGAGTGCGAACACGGCGAGCGTGATCCGGGCGTCGCCGTTCAGCCCGGGGAAGTTGCCGGGAACCACGAGCAGCGCGCAGATGCTGAGGGCGACGCACAGGGGCGCGGCGGTACGGAGATTCAGGGTCACGCGGTTCAGCGTGGTGCGGCGCGGTGAGCCTCCAATGAGCGACACATGAAGGGAAGTTCACCCACATCAAGCCCCGCCTTTGGACGAGAGCCCGCGGGGTCCGGGGCAGAGCCCCGCGACCGCAACCCTCACTCCCGCAACCGGTACCCCATCCCCCGCACCGTCTCCACATGCCGAGCGCCAAGCTTCTTCCGCAGCGCCCGCACGTACACATCCACGATGTTCGACCCGGGATCGAAGTCGTACCCCCACACATGGGACAGGATCTGCTCACGGGACAGCACCTGGCCGGGATGACGCAGAAACAGTTCAAGGAGCACGAACTCACGGGCCGTCAGGTAAACCGTCCGCCCCTCCGCACGCGCCCGCCGCGTCCGCAGGTCAAGCGTGAGGTCGCCGCCGCCGAGCATCGTCACCTCGGGCGTGCCGGAGGCAGTCCGCAGTCGCAGCCGGACCCGCGCGAGGAGCTCCTCGAAGCGGAACGGCTTGGTCATCCAGTCGTCGGCGCCACCCTCCAGGCCCGCCACCGTGTCCCGTACCGAGTCGCGCGCGGTCAGCACGATCACGGGCGTCGTCACCCGGGCCTCGCGCAGCTGCCGCAGGACCGTGAAACCGTCCAGGCCCGGCAGCCCGATGTCCAGGACGATCAGGTCGAAGCCGCCGGTCAGGGCGTAGTCGTGGGCGCTGTCGCCGTCCCCGACGACCGTCGTCGTGAAGCCGCCCGCGCGCAGCCCCTTCTCCACGAACGAGGCGATGCGCTCCTCGTCCTCCACGATCAGGATGCGGTTCATCTCGGCTCCGTCCGGTCGAGTACGAGGGTGAAGGTGGCCCCACCGCCGTCGGTGCGGCTCAGTTCGGCGCGGCCGCCGTGGCTTTGGGCGATGGCCTGGACGATCGCGAGGCCGAGCCCGGCGCCCGTGCTCCGCGAGCCGCGTCGCGCGGTGCCCCGCCGGAACCGCTCGAAGATCACCGCGGCGTCCTGCTCGGTGACGCCGGGCCCGGCATCGGCGACGTACAGCTCGACGCGCTCGCGCTCCGCCCGGTCGCGCACGACCCGCGAGCCGATCCCTATGCGCTGCCCGGGGACGGTGTGCTGCACCGCGTTCTGGGCGAGCTGGACCATCGCCTGTGTGATCCGCTGCGGGTCCAACTCGGCCTCGGTGTCGGCGACCTCGGCCAGCTGCCAGTCCCGCTCGCCGAGCGCCCTGGCCTTGACGAAGACGTCGGCGGTCAGCTCGGCGAGCTGCACCGGCTCAGGCGTCACGAAGTCCGGGCGTTCCGCCTTCGCGAGGAGCAGCAGGTCCTCGACGATGCGGCTCATCCGGTCCAGCTCCTCCATCACGATCCGCACCGTCTCCTCGCGCTCGTGCGGATCGTCGCCCATCAGCTCCAGATGGCCGCTGACGATGGTGATGGGCGTCCGCAGCTCGTGCCCGGCGTCGTCGACGGCTCGCGCTGCGCGGCGAACGCCCGCTCCAGTCGGTCGAGCATTCCGTTGAACGTCTCGGCGAGCGCCGCGATGTCGTCGCGGCCCTGCACGGGGATGCGCCGGGTGAGGTCCTGCTCGGTGAGTTGCGCGGCGGTGGTGCGCACCAGGCGTACGGGACGCAGGATGCGGCCCGCGACCGCCCAGCCGATACCCGTGGTCATCAGCAGCGCGACCCCGGAGATCGCGAGCAGCATGTGGAAGACGCTCTCCGCCTTGGCCTGCTCGCGCTCCGGGTGGAACGCGACGACGAAGGCCGCCGCCGGCCGCCCCTCGCCCGCGCCGATCTCCACCTTCGACCAGCGGACGACGCCGTCGGTCCGGTGCAGGGCGCCGCTGGCCCCGGGGGAGCCGAAGACGGCGCGCAGGCCCGCCGGGTCGCGGGCGAGCGCGTGGTCGACGTCGGGGGACCGCGACTGCTCCTTCTTGGCGGGCGTGCGGTTCGCCCCGCGGTCGATCAGGCCGAGCAGCTCCTCGTCCGGGTCGGCGTACTGCCGCTCCAGGTGCAGCTTGAGCAGCGGGTCCGGGTCGGTGAACCGTTCGCCGCTGCGCGGGTCGACGCCCTTGCGCACGAAGTTGGCGAACTCCCCGGTCTCCTGGGCGAGCAGCCGGTCGACGCGGTGGTCCACATCGCGCAGCAGCACCGAGCGGGTGGTGGCGGCGACCGCGGTCAGCGCCGCCGTCATCACGACGAGCAGCCACAGCAGGATGCGGACGCGGGCGGAACCCAGCGGTGCGCGGGCTCAGCCGTCGTCGCCGGGCCCGTCGTCGTCGGAGGCGCCGCCGCGGTCGTCGTTCCCGTCGTCGGCGTCGTCGTCCGTGCCGGCTGTGCTGTCACCGGCTGAGGGCTTCTCGCTCACCGGTGACGGGGACACCGTCTCGTCACTGGGCGTCGGGCGCGGCGCCGGGGAGCCGCTCTCCAGCTCCACCTTCGGCGGCGACTTCGGTGGGTCCGGGCTGTCGGTCAGGGCGGAGCTGGTCGCCGCGATGCCGAGCGGGATCGCGACGACCGCGGCGAGGGCCGCCATGCGGTGGGAGAAGGCCATGGCAGCCACGTTCGGCGGCGTACCCGGTCGGCATGATGAGCCGCGGGTGAAGAAACCTTCATGGAGCCGCCGCGGTGGGCGTTACGCGTCCAGGCCGATCGCGAACGCCGCCTCCAGGTCGTGCTGCGAGTACGTACGGAACGCGACGTGCGTGTCCGTGCCCTCGACGCCCTGGATCTTGCTGATCTTCCCGGGGATGACGTCCGCCAGGTCGTCGTGGCGGGCGACCCGGACCATGGCGATCAGGTCGTAGGTACCGGTGACGGAGAAGACCTCGCTCACGTTGTCCAGGGCCGCGATCGACTCGGCGATCTCGGGGATCCGGTCCACGCTGGTCTTGATGAGCACGATCGCGGTGATCACGGCTGGCTGTCTCCCTCGGTGGCCGTGGCATGGGTCGCCTCAACTCTAGCCCGGCCCCGATATCTGCCCCACGCCCACAGGAACCCGACCGAGAACCCCACCAGGTGCGCCAGATACGCCACCCCGGGCCCCTGGGTCTCCTGTCCCGCCGCCGCCCACTGCAGCGCCACCCAGAACGGCAGCACCACCCATGCGGGGAAGCGCAGCGGCAGAAAGAACAGGAAGGGGAACAGGCTCGTCACGCGGGCTTCGGGGAACAAGAAGAGGAACGCGCCGAGGACCGCCGAGATCGCCCCCGACGCGCCCACCAGGCTCTGGTCGGAATCGGTGTGCGCGAGCGCGTACCCGAGCAGCGCCAGATAGCCGCTGACCCCATAGAACAAGGCGTACGAGAGGCGGCCCATGTGTTCCTCGACCATGGCCCCGAACACATAGAGGAAGAGCATGTTGCCCAGCAGATGCAGCCAGCTGCCGTGCACGAACAGGGCCGTGAGCGGGGTGAGCAGGGCCCGCCCCGATCCGCCGAACAGCTCGTCGGGGACCACGCCCCAGCGCTCGAAGTAGGCGCTCTGCGCGGCGAGCAGCCGGTCCCCGGTGCCGTAGCCGGGGTTCAGGCCCGAGGCGGGGGACAGCACGAAGACCACACAGCAGACCGCGATGATGCCGTACGTGACCGGAGCCGGGTGACCTCTGAGGAATGCGGTCAGCCTGTCGATCGCGGAGCGCCCATTGCCGATCATGGACAGAGCATGACGCACGGCGGGGAGCGGGCGGCGTGCGGCAGGCCGTAGGGTTACGGGCAATAAAGCAAGCACCACGCAACCCGCATGCATCCGGAAGAAGGCACCACCCGATGACGGTTCCCCTGCCGACCGCCACCACCCGCTGGCGCTGCACGCTGTGCGGCAACCTGACGCGTTTCGACGTCACGCGGTCCTCGAAGGTCGTCGAGTACATGCACCTGGACCTGGCCGGTGAGCCGAAGGTGGAGGAGCGCGACGTGGTCAGTGAGACCATCGAGTCGGTTCGCTGCCGCTGGTGCAACGCGGTGGATCAGGTGGAACTGGTGGACAGGCCGGGCGCCGACTCCTGAGGAGCGGCTCCACAGCGACATTGGGGTGACGGATGGTGGAGAGCACAGGCGGGGAGGCCGGGGAGGGCGGCGCCGCCGAGGTGCTCGACCGTCCGCTGCCCGAGGGGGTACGGCGGCGCGTCGTGCAGATCGCGTCGGACGGCTTCGGCGGACTGACGGTCGGTGAACTGCCGCCGCAATTGCGGCAGTATGCCCGCTTCACCCCGACCCGTCGGATGAAGTTCGCCGGCAACGCCATGGCCGCGGCCCTGGAGAGCGACGCGCTGTTCCGGCAGCGGATCGGCGAGCGCCTCCGGGACGCGCAGCCCGAGCTGGCGACCGCCCTGGAGTCGGGCTCCCCGCCGCCCGCGGCCGATCCGCTCGACGTGGCGGCGGCCGCCTATGTGCTGCGGCCCGTCGGCTGGGTGAAGCTCGTCGCCGCCGCGGGCGAGGACGCCGAGCGGGCCGACGCCGAGCGGGCCGACGACGAGACCCGGGCCGAAGTGGAGCGGCTGCGTGCCGAACTGGCCGAGGCCAGGTCCCAGACCAAGGCCGAGACGGAGCGGCTGCGCGCCGAGCTCGACGCCGCCAAGCGCGAGGCCGGCTCCGTGGAGCGCAAGCTGCGGGCCGCGCTCAGCGACGTGAAGCGCGGCGAGGCCGCCGCCCGCAAGGCGCGGGCCGAGACCGACGCGGTGCGCGCCGAGGGGCAGGCCCAGGTGTCCGCCGCGGAGCGCGAGACGCGGCGGCTCAAGTCCCGGCTCGGTGAGGCGGAGTCGGCCCTGGAGTCCTCCCGCCGGGCGGCCCGCGAGGGGCGCAGCATCGAGGACATGCGGGTGAGGCTGCTGCTCGACACGGTCCTCGACGCGGCCCAGGGGCTGCGCAGGGAGCTCGCGCTGCCGCCGGTGTCCGCGCGGCCCGCCGACTCCGTGGACGCCGTCGAACCGGGCCGGATGACGCCCAAGGACATCGCGGCGCGCGCCCTGCACGAGCACGACCCGGCGATCCTCGACCAGTTGCTGGCGCTGCCGCAGGCCCACCTCGTGGTGGACGGCTACAACGTCACGAAGACCGGGTATCCGACGATGCCGCTGGAGAAGCAGCGGCTGCGGCTGCTCGGCTCGCTCTCGCAGCTCGCGGCGCAGACCGGGGCCGAGGTGACCTGCGTCTTCGACGGGGCCGAGCTGGCGGCGCCGGTGCTGCTCGCGCCGCCGCGCGGGGTGCGGGTGCTGTTCTCGAAGCCGGGGGTCACGGCGGACGAGCTGATCCGTCAGCTCGTGCGCGCCGAGCCGTCGGGGCGCCCCGTCATCGTCGTGTCGACCGACCGGGAGGTCGCGGACGGCGTCGCGAAGGCGGGCGCGCGGCCGGTCGCCTCCGTGGTGCTCCTCAAACGGCTCTCGCACGGCTGAGCTTCCCCCAAAAGGGGCACCGAGTTACCTATGTCACACGCGCAACATCCGTGTCGTATGCCCGAATTGGCGAAACCTTCACGCAACGTAGCGTCAAGCGGACATCACTGCATGTGAGTTGAGTGCAAAGAATGCAGCGAGTGACGGAGTTTTTTCTCTGAGGGATTTGAACTGATCACGAAGAGGTCACTAGGGTCTGGCTCGAACCTCCGCTCGGGTGATCACTCATAAGGGGTGACGGTGGAGGGTCACCGCCGACCGGCCTCTCGGTAGGCGGCTGGAGGAAGAAGGAGCTCGCCTTCGTGGCGTCCCACCGTCGACCCAAGCAGCCGAGCCGCACCCGCGTGACCGTGCTCACCGCGACCGCCGCCGCTGCCGTGGCCCTCACCTCTCAGGCCGCCAACGCCGCACCCAAGCCCAGCAAGAGCGAAGTCAAGGAGAAGGTCGACAAGCTCTACGAAGAGGCCGGTGCCGCGACCGACCGCTACAACGGGGCCAAGGAGAAGCAGAAGAAGCTCGAGTCGGAGATCGGCGACCTCCAGGACAAGGTCGCGCGCGGCCAGGAGGACCTCAACGACCTGCGCTCCGGCCTCGGTTCGCTCGCCGGCCAGCAGTACCGCAGCGGCGGCATCGACCCCTCGGTCCAGCTCTTCCTCTCGTCCGACCCGGACAGCTACCTCGACAAGGCCTCCACGCTCGACTCGCTCAGCGCCCAGCAGCTCGAGTCGCTCAAGAAGGTCCAGGAGAAGCAGCGCACGCTCGCCCAGGAGCGCGCCGAGGCCTCCCAGAAGCTCAAGGACCTCGCCGACACGCGCGCCGAGCTCGGCAAGAAGAAGGAGCAGGTCCAGGACAAGCTCGCCGAGGCCCGCAAGCTGCTCAACACGCTGACCGCCGAGCAGCGCGCCAAGATGGCCGCCGAGGAGCAGCGGGCCAGCCGCGACGCCGCCAGCCGCGTCGACCTCGGCGACGCGCTGCCCGCCTCGGGCCGCGCCTCCGCCGCCCTGTCCGCGGCCGCCACCCAGATCGGCAAGCCGTACGTCTCCGGCGGTTCCGGCCCCAACTCCTACGACTGCTCGGGTCTGACCCAGTGGGCGTACAACCAGGCCGGTGTCTCCATAACCCGCACCACGTACACCCAGATCGGCGAGGGCACCGAGGTGCCCAGGAGCCAGCTCAAGCCCGGCGACCTGGTCTTCTTCAACAACACCCAGCACGTCGGCCTGTACGCGGGCAACGGCCAGGTGCTGCACGCCCCGCACCCCGGCGCCGGGGTGCGCTACGAGTCGATGGACACCGTCGGCCCGTACCAGACCGCCCGCCGCATCTGACCCGGCGGAGGGCCCCGGTCCTCCGCCTCTCAACGCGCCCTGGAAACGCGCCCGTTCGGGCGAATTCCACGACCCCGCGCTGACCCCCGCGCCCCGCCCATGACCTGCGTCAGAAGCGGGGCGCCGCGCTGCGTGCCCCCTGAACGGTCTTTGGCCAGGGGGTAGTCGCCCGACTACTGTCGGCGCGCATTCCCCCGATCACGGGGGTCCGTCAGCGGAAGGGGGAGCGGCAACCCGTGGGTTCTCATCGCCGTATCTCGCATTCTCGGCACCCGGGACTCGACCGGAGTACCCGCGCGACCGTGCTCGGCGTGGCAGCTGCCTCCGCCGCGGCGGCGCTCGGCGCGGCCCCGGCGGGCGCCGCGCCGCAGGACCGGCCGGGCTCCGGCAAGGCCGCCGTGGACCGCCTGTACGAGCAGGCCGAGAAGGCCACCGAGGCGTTCAACCGGGCCGACGAGCGCACGGACAGGCTCCGCAAGGAACTCGCCGCGACCCAGGACCAGGTGGCCCGCGGTCAGGAGCGGATCAACGCGATGCGGCGTGCGCTCGGCGTGGTGGCCGGCGCCCAGTACCGGTCCGGCGGCATGGACCCCTCGCTCGCCCTGATGCTCTCCTCCGACCCCGACGGCTACCTCGACAAGGCCGGCACGCTCGACCGGATCGGCGAGCGGAACGCGGGCGAGCTGGTCGAACTGCGGGGCGCCCAGCGCGATCTGGACCAGCGCAGGGCCGAGGCGCGCGTCGAGCTCGCCGAGCTGGAGGCCGGCCGCAAGGCCGTCCGGCAGCACAAGCAGAGCGTCGAGAAGAAGCTGGCCAAGGCGCGGCGGCTGCTCAACGCGATGCCGAGCGGGGAGCGGGCCGCCTACGACCGGGCCTCGCGCGGCCAGAGCCGCCCCGACCTGTCCGGCGCGGGCCCCGCCTCCTCCGCCCGCGCGGCCGCCGCGCTCGCCGCCGCCGAGTCGGCGCTCGGCAAGCCGTACGTCTGGGGCGCGACGGGACCCTCCGGCTTCGACTGCTCGGGCCTCATGCAGTGGTCGTACGGGCAGGCGGGCGTCGGCCTGCCGCGCACCTCGCAGGCGCAGGCGGTGGCGGGCCGCCAGGTCCCGCTGTCCCAGGCGCGGCCCGGCGACCTCGTGGCCTACGGCTCCGACGCCCACCACATCGGCATCTACGCGGGCAACGGCCAGGTGATCCACGCCCCGCACCCGGGCGCCCCCGTGCGCTACGACCCCGTGGGCATGATGCCCGTCTCATCCGTGACCCGGGTCTGAGGCTCCTTCGCCCGACTTCGCCGTACGATCGACAAGATGGCTGGTCGACGGCGTGCGGTGGGCAGGACGGGGAGTGCGATGGCACTGGGCGCCCTGCTCGTCGGGCTTTCCGCGCTCTCCGGGTGCTCCGGTGACGACGGGCCGAAGGGCGCGGACGCGGCCGCCGTGCAGCGGGTCCTGGACCGGCGGGCGCACGCCGTCGTCACCCGGGACGGGCCCGCGTACCGCTCGACGGGCAGCGCGGAACCCGGACTGCTCGACGACCTGTCCGAGGTCCCGCTCGACTCCTGGAGCTACGAGCTCACCCACCTGGAGCGCGCGGGATCCAGGGCCACCGCCACGGCCGAGCTGCGCTACCGGGTCGACGGCTACGACAAGGCGCCCGTGGTCGCCGAGCGCCGGCTGACGCTGGGGCACGGCGACGACGGCTGGTACGTCACCGGGGACCGGCCCGCGAAGAAGGCGGGCGAACAGCTGTGGGAACAGGGCCCGGTGACCGCGGTCAAGGGCACGCACAGCCTGGTGCTCGGGGTCGGCAAACCGCGCTCCGAACTGCGCTCGTACGCGAAGCTGGCCGACGAGGCCGTGCCCTCCGTGCAGCGCTCCTGGGGCCGCGACTGGGCGCGCCGGATCGTCGTCCTGGTGCCCGAGTCCCTCAACGAGATGGGCAGGATCCTCGGCGCGCCCGCCGCCGGCTACCAGGGGATCGCCGCCGTCACGACGGGCGAGGCGGGCGGCCCGAAGACCGCGCCCGCGGACCGGGTGATCCTCAACCCCGAGGCGTACGGGGTGCTCGGCGAGGTCGGCAAGCAGGTCGTCCTCACCCACGAGACGGCCCACGTCGCGACCCGCCGCGTGACGTCCGGCGCGACCCCGCTGTGGCTCTCCGAGGGGTACGCGGACTGGGCGGGCTACCGCGAGAGCGACCGCACGCCGGAGCAGGCGGCGCCCGAGCTGCGGCGCGCCGTCCAGCAGGGCGCGGCGCCCGCCGAACTCCCCGGCGACAAGGACTTCGGCTTCTCCGGCGACTCCGCGAAGCTCGCCCGCGCGTACGAGAGCGGCTGGCTGGCCTGCAGGATGATCGCGGACCGGTGGGGCGAGGCGGAGCTCAACGCCTTCTACCGGGCGGTCGGCGGCCACAAGGAGCGCGCCGGTGCCGTCGACGGGGCGCTGCGGCAGGCCCTCGGCATCGACGAGCAGCAGTTCGTGGCGCAGTGGCGGGAGTACGTACGGTCCGAGCTGGGCTGAGGACTACGGGGTCGGCACGGCGTTGTCGTTCTCGTGCGTCGGCGGGGTCGGCGCGGCGGCCCGCTCGGCGCGCCGGGGCTCGGTCACCGTGGCGCGCCACAGCCGGCGGCAGGCGCTCAGGGAGGCCACCACCAGCAGGCCGTTGCGCACGAAGAGGAGCGTGACGCCGAGCGGGTCGCTGGAGACCACGTTCCCGAAGTAGAGCGGGAACTCCAGGAACGTCACGAACGTCGCCGCGAGCACCAGGCACACCGGCAGCGTCATCCGGCTGTCCCGGAACAGCATGCAGACGGCGGCCACGCCCACCAGCCACACCATGTACTGCGGGCTGATCACCCGACTCGTCGTCGTGAACAGCAGCACCGCCGCCAGGCCCGCGTCGGCGAGCGTCGCGGACTGCCAGGCCCGCGCCCGCAGCCGCCACAGCACCAGCCAGCCGAACGCGAGCGCCGTGAGCACCTGCGCCAGCGTGCTCACCACGTCCACGTGCGGGCCGAGGAACTCCATCGAGCCGTAATTCAGCTGCACCGTGCCGTTCCAGCCGAACTGGCGTGCCACGTGGAAGACGAGGGCGCCGAGGGACTCCACCTCCGTGCCCCGGTCCTTCTGGGAGGTGAGGAAGCCGAGCGCGCCCGGCATCGCGACCGAGAAGGAGACCAGCAGCACGGCCGCCGTCACGACCGCCGTGCCCCAGGTCTGCCGGGTGGCCCGGCCGCGCCGCGTGCCGAGCAGCAGCAGCGCGGGCCACACCTTGATCATCGCGCCGATCGCCGCGAAGACGCCCGCGGCCCGCGGATGCCGGGCCGCCGCGAGCAGCGCCGCGATGGCGACGGCCGTCACCATCACGTCGTAGCGCGCGTAGACGGTCTGTCCGAGCAGCGGCAGCCCGACGACCCACACCCAGGCGCCGCGTCGTGACCCGCCCCGCCGCTCGGAGACATGCAGGAGCGTCAGCAGGACGACGGCGTCCGTCAGGAACGCGAGCAGGAAGAAGGCGGAGGCGTACGACAGGAAGGGCAGCAGCGCCGGGGAGAGGATCGCCATCGCGGCGGCCGGTGGGTACTGCCACGTCACGTCGTCCAGCGGGAACGTTCCTGTGCGCAGGACGTCGAACCAGCCCTGGTAGATCACGTGGACGTCGCTGGTGACGTCGGGGCCCGGGACGACGATCACCTTGAAGACGCACAGCAGGAGCAGCGCCCGGGTCAGCACCCAGGTGACCAGGAGTCCGGCGGGGGTTCGCGTCTTCATTCGAAACATGATGCCGGGCCGACCCGTGGCCTGGCCATGGACCCCCGCGGCGCGGCGGCCGCCGTCTGGCGGGTTCGGTACTGTCGGCGGTGATGCGCCAGACACCGAAGACTCTGCTCGTGACCAATGACTTCCCGCCGCGCCCCGGTGGGATCCAGGCCTTCCTGTACAACATGGCGCTGCGCCTGGACCCGGAGCGGCTCGTCGTCTACGCCTCCACGTGGAAGCGCAGCCGGGAGGGCGTCGAGGCCACGGCGGCCTTCGACGCGGAGCAGCCGTTCACGGTCGTCCGCGACAACACGACGATGCTGCTGCCGACGCCGCGGGTGACGCGGCGCGCGGCGGGGCTGCTGCGGGCGCACGGCTGTACGTCGGTGTGGTTCGGGGCGGCGGCGCCGCTCGGCCTGATGGCGCCCGCGCTGCGCAGGGCCGGCGCGCGGCGGATCGTCGCGACCACGCACGGGCACGAGGCGGGCTGGGCCCAACTCCCCGCGTCCCGGCAGTTGCTGCGCCGCATCGGCGAGGGCACGGACACCGTCACGTACCTCGGCGAGTACACGCGCTCGCGCATCGCGGCGGCGCTCACGCCCGCGGCGGCGGGGCGGATGGAACAGCTCCCGCCGGGGGTCGACGAGAAGACGTTCCACCCGGGGTCGGGCGGGGACGTGGTGCGGGCGCGACTCGGTCTGACGGACCGCCCGGTGGTCGTGTGCGTCTCGCGCCTGGTCCCGCGCAAGGGGCAGGACACCTTGATCCTCGCCATGCCGAAGATCCTGGCGGCCGTGCCGGACGCGGTGCTGCTGATCGTGGGCGGCGGCCCGTACGAGAAGGACCTGCGCAAGCTGGCTGCCGAGACCGGGGTCGGGGACTCCGTCCGCTTCACGGGGGCCGTGCCGTGGGAGGAGCTGCCCGCGCACTACGGGGCGGGGGACGTCTTCGCGATGCCGTGCCGTACGCGGCGGGGTGGGCTCGACGTCGAGGGCCTCGGCATCGTCTACCTGGAGGCCTCCGCGACCGGGCTCCCGGTCGTCGCCGGCGACTCCGGCGGGGCGCCGGACGCGGTGCTCGACGGGGAGACGGGCTGGGTCGTGCGCGGCGGCTCCGAATCCGAGTCCGCGGACCGCATCATCACGCTCCTCCAGGACCCGGAACTCCGCCGCCGCATGGGGGAGCGGGGCCGCGCCTGGGTCGAGGAGAAGTGGCGCTGGGATCTGCTGGCGGAGAGGTTGCGGGGGTTGTTGTAACGGGTGCCGTGGCTGGCGGTGCCGCGGGTAACGGTGCGCCGAACGGTGGCCGGGGCCGCCCGCACCGGTCCGCCGCACCGGGGTGCCGCCTTGCCCACCGTGCCGCCCAAGGCGGTTGCGGACATCGCGCCCTACGCGCCAGATGGGCGGGGGACACGGGACAACGCTCCCGAAGCGGGAGCTGTGGGCCTAGGGCTTGTCGTTTGGATCAGGCCGGGCTCGCGGGGCCTGGCACGCACGCTCGCGGCGTTGTCGTCGGTCGACGACGCTCCGCGTCGCCT
>NZ_JBITCS010000043.1:0-40270 GCF_044453445.1 Streptomyces sp. NPDC051684
CAGCAGGTCAGAGGCCATGTGATCTTGGGTTTCGGGGGTTTGGTAAGCCAGTCTCCTAAAGCGGGTGTCGCAGGTTCGAATCCTGCCGGGGGCACCGCACATGAAGTCGCTGACCTGGGGTTTCTTTCCCAGGGAGGCGCATCATTCGGCCTCGGACTCCTCGTCCGGGGCCGTTTGCGTGAGGGATGCGGCCCACGGATCGGCGATTTGGGATGTCCATCGGTAGCCGATCGGATGACATGCCCGTCACGGGGTCGACCATAGCGTCGAGGACATGAACATCACCCGAATCTCCCGTCGCTCCGTTCTCACCGCCTCCGCCCCGCGTCGCCCTCGACGACCCGGCCGTGTCGAACTTCGTGGGCTGGGCGTACTTCGACGCCGACGGCACGTACAGCATGTACAACCTCGACGACAGCCCGAAGATGCAGGGCGACTGGACCGTCACCCCCGACGGCTCCGAGCGCCGGATCAACTCGAACGACGCGAACGGCACCGTGCTCTTCGAGCGCACCGTTCCGATCACCCAGCTCGACAAGAACACGTTCACCTACCGCGTCTTCCCGAACGCCGACGACACCAGCGTGTACTACGACATCGTGCACACCAAGACCAACCACGCCGAGCCCGGCACCGACGACCGCGGCCCCGGCGCGCACGGCAACCAGGGCGGCAACGGCAAGTACCACTTCAACAACGGCAACGCCCGCTGATCGAAGGCGGCGTGTGGATCTGCCACGACGAGCAAGAAGGCGAGTGAGTAGGCGGGTTGATGGGAACTGCGGGGTGAGGGGGCGGGCTGCGTCAGGAGCGCCAATGACCACCAACTCGCCCCGCGATCGTCGCGTCAACGCCATGGAGGCCCCATGAGCCGCGCCCGCACAGTCACCGTGGCGGTCCTGTCCGCCGCCCTGCTCGCGGCGTGTGCGCACGTCACGTCAGATGAGCTGCGATGCGCGCGACGGTCCGGGGGTTGTCCGCAAGCAGATGCGCCTGCATACCCGCTGCCCGGGCCACCTCGACGTTGACCGCGACATCGTCGATGAACAGGCAGTCCTCCGGTCGCACGGCCAAGCCTGCGCACGCGGCTTCGAACGCACGTGAGTCGGGCTTCTCGATGCCGATCTCGTGCGAGTAGACGATCTCCTCCACCAGTTCGTCGAAGTGGTACAGCGCCGTCTCCCGCTCCCGGGCGCCGACAAAGCTGTTGCTCAGGATGCCGAGCCTGCAGGTTCCCCGCAGCCCACGTACATAGTTGATGAGTTCCTCGTTCGGCGTCCCCAGGTACTCCGCCCACAGGTCTGCCATGAAGGCTTCGGCCAAGGGGACATCGAGCCCCAGGCGATCCGCGACCTGCTGGTTCACCTCTCGCTCGCTGCTCCCTCCGACGCCCCCGGCCCGCCACACGTCGTGCATCCGCTCATGAACGGTGCCCAGCGGCAGGCCCAACCGCTCCTCCCACCGTCGCACCCACCCCGTTTCCGGAGTGATCTCCAGTACGCCGCCGATATCGAGGATGACGCAGGAAACAGTCACGCGAGCTCCCCTCTTCGTCCTTCGCAGCTTGTGACAGCACCCCGGAGCCGCCCGCCGAGATAGTGCTGGGCCCGACGCCGTCGCCGACCGGTCAGCGGGAGTCGCGCAGCGAGCCCACCGTCCGTAGCAGCCGGTCCGCCCGTTCGCGGAGTTCGGGGTGGGCGAGGACTGTGTTGCGGAGGCCGCGGACCGGGCGGCGCCAGAGGCGGTGGGCGGTCGCGGCGGGGTGGGGGCGGGTCGCGAAGCCCTCGGCGACCCGGAGTTCGCGGGTCTTCAGCCAGTCCTTGTACTCCTTTTCGCCGCGGCCCCAGTCCATCAGCCGGATCCCCTGACGGCCCGCCGCCTCGACCATCCGCAGGTGCATCAGGAGGCCCGGCGAGTAGTAGCTGAACTCCGGGTCGTACGCCGTGAACCACGCCGCGAAGACCGTCCGGGACGTCGGCCCGAAATGGGCGGCGACCGGGCGGTCGCCCGCGTAGACGACCGACAGGACGCCCGTGAAGTGGTCCTCGCGGACCTGGAAGAGGTGGTCGGTCAGGTTCACGATCCAGGGGCGGGCAAAGCGGTCCATACGGCCGGTGCGGCGGTACTGGGCCGATTTCCAGCGCATCAGCTGGTGGAGGACCGCCGGGTCCCGCTCGTCGTAGACGAAGCGCATCTCCCCGACGTTGCGGCTCAGCCGGCGCTCCTTCTTGAGGGTCGTCTTGGCCTGGCCGGGATACGCCGCCCGCAGCCACTCCGCATACGTCTCGTGGCTGCCGTCCTTCAGGTCGAGGACGGGTGAGGCGAAGGTTCCGGTGACGTAGCGGGCGAAGGGTCTCTGCTCCTCGACGAGGTGGTCGAACTCGAAGACCGAGAGCCCGCAGGCGCGCAGGAGTTGCCTTGTGTCCCAGGTGACCCCGGGCCGGTGCACCAGGGCCTGGCAGTCGGACAGGCCCATGCCGATGGCGCGGCCGATGCCCGCGGGCCCCTTCTCGTACGGGAGGAAACCGACCGGTTCGCCGCCCTCGCGCAGCACCGCCACGTGCGCGCGGCCCTTGAACCTGGCGACGGCCTCCGCGAACTCCGGTGCCAGGAAAGGGTTCTGGAAGTCCGGAGAGTGCTCCATCGTCTCGTGCCAGGCCGCACGCAGGGACGCGCTGAGCTCGTCGGCTCTGTACGTCGTGATGTTCAACGTCGGTTCGCCCGCCCCTCGCCGCGGACGCGTGATCCACCGGTAACCGGATACCTGCGTCGATACGTGAGCGTGCCGCTCATGAGCCCCCCTCTTCCCCCAGAGGGCTCAAAGGTCGCGAAACAGTACGCACGCTGTCAAGAGCTCTTCGGGCCCTACGAGTTGATCCTCACGTGGACGTGCATGTCGTGCCAGCCGTCGGTGTGCAGTGCGGAGCTGCGCCGGGTGCCCTCCAGCGCGTAGCCGGACTTGAGCGCCACCCGGCAGGAGGGGTCGTTGCGGGTGGAGTGCTGGAGGTCGAGGCGGTGGAAGCCGAGGCCGAACGCCCAGTCCGTGAGCGCGTCCAGGGCCCGGGGTGCCACACCCGCGCCTCGGGCCTGGGGCAGCACCCAGTAGGCGACCTCGGCGACGCCGTCCAGGAAGTTCATCTCGCGCAAGGCCATCCGGCCCAGCGGGGCGTCGTCGGCGGCCCCCGCCACGATCCACTGGGCCGACTTCTCCTCCCGCCAGCCCGTGTGCGCCGCCTCGACCCAGTCGCGCGCCTCGTCCAGGGACTCCATGCTGCGGATGTGCCAGTAGGTCAGGACCGGGTCCTGGAAGGCGTCGTGGACGGCCTGTGCGTCGTCCAACGCCGGGGAGCGCAGGACGAGTTCGCCGTCGGCCGAGCGGAGGGTGGGTTGCGGGGTCGTGGCCAGGGCGCCCCGCTCGATGACGGGTTGGGTGGTGAAGGGCATGGTGCGCATCATGGCCGGATCGGATGTACCGCGCACTCGGATTCCTAGGACACGGGGCTCCGCCCCGGACCCCGCGCCTCAATCGCCGGCGGGGCTTGATTTGTCCAATCGGATTCCTACGTCACGGGGCCCCGCGCCTCAATCTCCCCCAGCTACCGCTGGGAGGCGCCCCCTGCGGGGCATTCTTGGCGCACCGGGGCCGTCTCCGGGAGGCGCCAGACGCACAGCGCGCTCGCGAGGCCCGCCAGGGCCATGTAACCGGCGAGGTACCAGGGGCGGTCCCCGCCCGCGTCGACCAGGAGCGTCGCCACGAAGGGCGACGTGCCCGCGAAGATCACGCCGTTGATCTCGCGGACGAAGACGAGCCCGCTGTAGCGGACCTCGGTCGGCAGCGACTCGGCGTAGAACGTGCCGGTGACCGCGAAGATCGAGTTGAGCATCAGGGCGAAGGCGACCGTGATCGCCAGGTAGATGAGCCACGGCTCGCGCGTGTCCACCAGCCAGAAGAACGGGTACGCGAAGAGCGTGATCGCCACCGCGCCGCCGATCATCACCGGCTTGCGCCCGATCCGGTCGGAGAGCGCGCCCGCCAGCGGGATGGTCAGGATCGAGACCGCCGAGGCGATCGTGATGCCGAGGACGGAGGTCCCGGAGGACAGACCCAGCTGATTGGTGAGGTAGCTGGGCAGGTAGCCCTGGATCGCGTACGAGGCGATGGCGGTGGCGCAGCCGGAGCCGATGAGCAGGGCGATCGCCTTGGGGCGGGCCTTGATCGCGGCGAGCACGGGGAGCTTCTCGCGCTTGCCGGCGTCGCGGGCCTGCTCGAACTGCTCGGTCTCGGGCGCGGCGTTGCGGATCAGCAGCGCGATCACGACCACGAGGGCGCTGGCCAGGAACGGGATGCGCCAGCCCCAGCTGAGGAAGTCGTCCTCGGGCAGCGTGGAGACGGCGGCCACCGCGCCGGAGGCGATAACGACGCCGATGAACTCGCCCGCGCCGGGCAGCGAACCGTAGAACCCGCGCTTGCCGTCCTCGGCCGCCTCCGTCGACATGACGTACGCGCCGCCGAGCTCGGCGCCGACGCCGAAGCCCTGCATCATCCGGCACAGCACGAGCAGGATCGGGGCCCAGATGCCGATCGAGTGGTACGTGGGCAGGAAGCCGATGGCGAGGGTGCCGAAGCCCATCAGGATCACGGTGAGGATCAGCACCGGGCGGCGGCCGATGCGGTCGCCGAGGTGGGCCAGGACGAGGCCGCCGATGGGGCGCACGGCGAAGCCGAGCCCGAAGGTCGCGAACGAGGCGAGGGTCGCCGCGAACGGCGAGACGTCCGGGAAGAAGACCTTGTTGAAGACAAGCGCGGCGGACGCGCCGAAGAGGAAGAAGTCGTACCACTCCAGGATCGAGCCGACGACGCTGGCCGCCGCGGTGCGGCGCTGGCGGGTGCGCGCACTCATCTCCGCCGGTGGGGCGGACTCCTTGTGGGTGGATGCGCTCGTCGTCGGGCTCATCTCACTCCCTTTCGCACTGGTTCGGGACGGTTCACGACCCTCGTGTTGCAACATTTGCACGCCTGTTGCGCAAGGGCTGCTAATGTTCTTCATGGGCCCAGCGGGATGTCAATGGAGGGACGGCGAATGTCCGGTAAGGCGATCTGCCTCGGCGAGACGATGGCGCAGGTCACCCCCGCCGACGGCGAGGGGCTTGAGCACAGCCGGGAGCTGCGGCTCGCGGTCGCCGGTGCCGAGTCGACCGTGGCGCAGTACCTCGCCGACCTCGGGCACGAGGCGGCGTGGGTGAGCCGGGTCGGGGACGACCCGTTCGGCCGACGCATCGTCGCGGCGGTCGCCTCGCGCGGCGTGGACACCCACGGCGCACTGCTCGACTCCACCGCCCCCACCGGCGTGTACTTCAAGGACCCCGGGCCCGAGGGCACGCGCGTGCACTACTACCGGGCGGGCTCGGCCGCGTCCCGGATGACGGCCGCCGACGCGGACCGCGTCGACCTGACCGGCGTGCGGCTGCTGCACCTCACCGGGATCACACCGGCCCTCTCCGAGGGCTGCGCCGACCTCGTGGACGCCCTCATGACGCGGGCGGCGGACACCGGGACGACCGTGTCCTTCGACGTCAACCACCGCCCCGCCCTGTGGAGTTCACGCGAGGAGGCGGCCGAGCGGCTGCTCGCCCTCGCCCGCCGCGCCGACGTCGTGCTCGTCGGGCGCGACGAGGCCGAGACGCTGTGGTCCACGGCCACCGCCGACGACGTACGGGACCACCTCGCGCCGCACGGCACCCTCGTGGTCAAGGACGGCGACGTGGGCGCCACCGAATTCGCCGCCACCGGGAGCGAGTTCGTGGCGGCACCGGTCGTCGACGTCGTCGAGGCGGTGGGTGCCGGTGACGCCTTCGCCGCCGGATATCTGAGCGGTCTGCTCGACGGCTCCTCGCCCGCCGAGCGGCTCGCGCTCGGCCACCGACTGGCCGGCCGGACGCTGCGCAGCATCGAGGATTACGTTCCCGCCACCTTCGACGAAGGGAACTGACCGGTGTCACAGACCGTCCGCCGCGCCATCGACATCCTCGAGTTCATCGCCCGCCGCCCGCGCACCCAGACCGAGGTCGGCGAGCACCTGGGCGTGCACCGCTCGACCGCGCTGCGCATCCTGGAGTCGCTGAACGAGGGCGGCCTCGCGCGCCGCCTTCCGGACGGGCGGTACGCCGTCGGGCACCGGCTCGCCGGACTCGCCCACCTCGCCCTGGAGCAGTTCGGCCTCAAGGACGTCGCGGGCGAGCACCTGCGGCTGCTCGGCGAGCGCTGCGGGCACACCGTGCACCTGGCCGCGCTGGAGGACGAGCGGATCGTCTACGTCGACAAGGTCGACCCCGTCGACGGCGTGCGCCTCTACTCGCAGATCGGCCGCCCGGTCACCCTGCACACCGCGGGCGTGGCCAAGGCGATCCTCGCGTACGTACCGCGCGAGCGGGCCGACGCGCTGCTCGCCGACTGCGACTTCGCGCCGCACACCGCGACGACGATCACCTCCCCCGACGGCTACCGCGGGGCCCTCACCGAGACCAGGGCGCGCGGCTGGGCCGTCGACGACGGCGAGTACGAGGACTTCGTGAACTGCGTCGCCGTACCCGTACGGGACAGCAGCGGCGAGGTCGTCGCCGCCGCGTCCGTGACCGCGCTCAAGGCCAAGGCCGACCTGGGCGCACTCGAATCCGACGTGCTGCCCGACCTGATGACCACCGCCGACACGATCTCCAAGGAGCTGGGATGGCGTCCGTAACGTTTGATGAGTTGTTCGCCGGGGTGCCCGTCATGGCGATCCTGCGCGGCATGCCCGCCGACAAGTCCGTCGAACTCGCCGTACGTGCCTGGGACCTGGGCATCGAGTGCGTCGAGGTCCCCGTGCAGACCGAGGAGGCCGCGCGGGTGCTCGGCGCCGTCGTCGCCGCGGGCGCCGAGCGCGGCAAGCCGGTCGGCGCGGGCACGGTCACCACGACCGAGCGGCTCGGCTGGGCGGTGGACGCGGGCGCCGCGTTCACGGTGGCCCCCGGGTTGAACACGGAGGTGGCGCGGGCCAGCGTGGTGGCCGGGCTGCCGCACCTGCCCGGCGTGGCCACGGCCACGGACGTGCAGGCCGCGCGGGGCATCGGGCTCACCTGGCTGAAGGCGTTCCCGGCGAGCGTGCTCGGGGTGGAGTGGTTCCGGGCGATGCGGGGGCCGTTCCCGGAGGTGCCGTTCGTTGCCACTGGGGGGATGTCGGCGCGGAACGCCACGGAGTATTTGGAGGCCGGGGCCCGGGTCGTGGCGGTGGGGTCCGCGCTGGAGGACCGGGAGCAACTCGCTTTGCTGGCCGACCTGTTGCGGTAGCCCGTGTGAGCGTCGCGGGGCTCTGCCCCGGACCCCGCTGCTCAATCGCCGCAGGGGCTTGATTGCCGAACCGTGCTCAGCCATATCGAAGGAACATGCCATGAAGATCACCTCGCTCACCACCTACCTCGTTGCTCCCCGTTGGTTGTTTTTGAAGGTGGAGACCGATGACGGGATCACGGGCTGGGGAGAGCCCGTTGTCGAAGGACGGGCGCACACGGTCGCGGCCGCCGTCGACGAGCTGAGCGACTACCTCGTCGGGCAGGATCCGCTCCGGATCGAGGACCACTGGCAGGTCATGACGAAGGGCGGGTTCTACCGGGGCGGGCCCGTGCTGTCGTCCGCCGTGTCCGGGATCGACCAGGCCCTGTGGGACATCAAGGGCAAGTTCCACGGCGTCCCGGTGCACGACCTGCTGGGCGGCGCCGTCCGGGACCGGATGCGGATGTACTCGTGGATCGGCGGCGACGACCCGAGCGAGGCCGCCGAGCACGCGGCGCAGCGCGTCGAACAGGGCTACCGGGCCGTGAAGATGAACGTCGGCGGCCGGATGCGGCTGCTGGAGACCTCGCGCGAGATCGACGCGGTCGTCGAGCGCGTCGCCTCCGTACGGGACGTGCTCGGCCCCGACGGCGGCGTCGCGGTCGACTTCCACGGCCGTACCTCCCCTGCCCTCGCCAAGCAGCTCGCCCAGGCCCTCGAACCGCTGCGCCCGATGTTCATCGAGGAGCCGCTGCTGCCGGAACTCACGTCGCAGTACGCCGACTTCACGGCCTCGACGACGATCCCCGTGGCCACCGGTGAACGTCTCTTCTCCCGCTGGGACTTCGATCCGGTGCTGCGTTCCGGCATCGCGCTCGCCCAGCCCGACCTGTCGCACGCGGGCGGCATCTCCGAGACCCGGCGGATCGCCGCGCAGGCCGAGGTGCACGGTGTGGGCCTGGCCCCGCACTGCCCGCTCGGGCCGATCGCGCTCGCGGCGTGCCTCCAGGTCGACTTCGCGTCGCCGAACGCGTTCATCCAGGAGACCAGCCTCGGCATCCACTACAACGTGGGCTCCGACCTCGGCGACTACCTCGTCGACCCGTCCGTCTTCGCCTTCGACTCCACGGACGGCCACATGGCGCGGCTGACCGCGCCCGGCCTCGGCATCGAGGTCGACGAGCAGGCCGTCATCAAGGCGGCCACCTCCGGCCACCGCTGGCGCAACCCGATCTGGCGCCACGAGGACGGCTCTTTCGCCGAGTGGTGATCACGCCACGGGGCTCCGCCCCGGCCCCCGCTGCTCAATCGCCGCAGGGGCTTGAAAGATCGCCTCAATCGCCGGCGGGGCTTGAATTGTCAAGCCCCGCCGGCGATTGAGGCGCGGGGTCCGGGGCGGAGCCCCGAGGCGTCGACCACGGCTCACCGAAGCTCCTCAGGACACGGCGTCCCCCGGGGCAACTGGTAGGGCGCCGCGAGGCGGTACGTACCCGGCTTCGGCGCCAACAGTTCCGTCCACGCGTCCCCCGCCTCGTCCTTCTCGGTCTCGATGAGGCAGCCGTGCGCGTTCGCGTACCGCTTGGGGAGGCTGTCGTCCGACTCCCGCGCCCGCTTCGACGACTCCGTCTCCTTGGGCGCGCCGAGGCTCTTGCCCTCGGCGTCGACGACCGACAGCCACGGCGAGTACGGGACCCGGATCAGCACCCGACCGGGCTTGGTCACCTCGATGGTCAGCTCGCCCTGCTCCGCGGCGTCGACGACCGCGTGCGGCTCGGCGAGCGGCGTCGGGTCCGTGACGGCGAACAGCTGCCAGTTGGCGTCGCCCCACACCTGCTTGAGGTACGGCAGCCCGCGCTGCACCAGCTGCCGCTCGCGCTCGGCGCCCTTGCCGTCCGGCTCATCCTTGGGCAGCACCACATAATGCACGGCCCAACGCCGCAGCCACTCGCGGTAGTTCGCCGAGTTGAGGGTGTCGTCGTAGAAGAGCGGGTTGCGCTCCATGTCGGCCTGCCGGTTCCAGCCGCGCGCCAGGTTCACGTACGGGGCGAGCGCGGAGGCCTCCCGGTGCGAGCGGGCCGGGACCACCTCGACGCGGCCGTGCTCGGCACTGACCTCCTGCAACTCGTTCACGAGCGGGGCCAGTTCACGGGCCCAGGAGGCGGCGGGGGTGGTGCGCACGACGTCGTCGACCGACTTGAAGCCGATCCACGCGTTGAAGGCGACGAACGCGATCAGGATGACGTACCACTTGCGCGAGCGCGGCACCGTGAACGGCAGCGCCACGAGCAGCGCGACGCCCGCGAACAGCATCGGGAGCCGGGTGATGTTGGAGCCGATCTGCGAGCTGATCAGCCACACCAGGAGCACGGCCAGGGTGTAGACGGCGGACGTGATCCGCACCGTCACCCACCCCTTGGGCACAAGGACGCACACGAGGACGCCGTAGACCATCGGCAGCAGCGCAGACCCGAACGACATCGGCTGCGTGCCGGAGAACGGGAACAGCCAGGCCGACAGCCCGACGACGGCGGCCGGCGCGAGCCCCAGCGCGTACGCTCCAGGCCGCCGCTTCTGAAGGAACAGCGCCACGGCGACGAGCCCGACGAAGAGCCCCGCCACCGGCGAGCAGGCGGTCGCGATGCCCGCGAGGGGCGCCGCCACGGCCGCCTTCGCCCAGCGCTTGTAGCGCCAGCGGTACGGCCAGCAGAACACGGCGGCCGTCGCCGCGAGCCCGAACATCATGCCGAGGCCGAACGTGACGCGCCCCGACGCGGCGTTGCAGAGCAGCGCGAAGACCCCGGCGAGGGCCGGCCACAGGGGCCTGGCGACCACCCGCGTACGGATCAGGATCATGGTCAGCAGCGCCGCCGACAGCGTGCCCGCGCCCATCATGGTCGTGCGCACACCGAACACCGACATCAGATACGGCGAGACCACGCTGTACGAGACCGGGTGCATGCCGCCGTACCAGGCGAGGTTGTACGCGGAGTCGGGGTGCCGGCCGACGAACTCGGCCCAGGCGTCCTGCGCCGCGAGGTCCCCGCCGCTGTTCGCGAACGTGAAGAACCAGATGAGGTGGAGGAGTGCGGCGGCCACCGTGGCGAGTGTGACGGGGTGCCGGGCGAATCGCTTCAGGCGGGCCGTGCCGCCCAGCACTTCGGCGGCCGTGTCGGCCTCGGATGAGCCTGTGGGCTGCTCGGGGAGCCGTATCCGGGGGCGACCCCCGCCTGCCCCGGGCTTCGCGTCATCGGCGCGCGTCGGCCTCGCTGTGGCCACTGCAGACACTCCCGTTTACCCGTGTGCCGTTGTGAATGAACGGGTGGGCGTCCCCCGCCTGCCCGGTCTCGCGACGCTAGCACGGCGGCGGCGGACGGGCGCCGTGGGAGGCCGACGGGCATCGGCCTCCCACGAGCGGGTTCCCAGGGGTCAGCCGACGCGGGTCAGCTTCGCGCCGAATCCGGGCTCGGTGAGGCCCTTCTGGAGGGCCACCGGCACCTCCACGGCGCCGCCTTCGCCGTCGCCGACCTCCAGCACACCGACGGTTTCCCCGGCCTTGCCCGTGTGCGGCACGGACTTGCCGTCCTGGTCCGCGAGTTGCAGGTGCACGGTCTTGCCGGCCCAGCCGACGGCCTTGACGTCCTTCGTGACCGTGACGGGGGTGTGCCCGCCCAGCTGGTCGTCGACGTAGCCGACGACGTCGCCCTTCTTCAGGACCGTCGCCGAGGTGACCGCGTCCTGGGCGGCGAGCATCGCGGTCTTGCTGACCGCGTTGACCGTGTCGATGATCGGCGCCTTGTGCTGGCCGAGGACCGCGCCGACGACGGTGACCGTCGAGCCGCCCGCGTCCTTGGTGGCGGCGAAGAGCAGGTTGCCGCCGGCCTTGGTGGTCGTACCGGTCTTGATGCCGATGGCGCCGTCGTAGGGCACCAGGCGGTTGTAGTTGGTCCACTTCTTGCCGGACGGGTCGGTCCAGGTGGGCAACTTGGTGATGTCGGTCAGCGCGGGAATCTGCACCAGCTCGTTCCCCAGCTTCACCTGGTCCTCGGCGGTGGAGACGGTGCTCTCCTTGAGGCCGGAGGGGTCGGTGTAGGTGGTGTTCTTCATGCCGAGCTTCTTGGCGGTGGCGTTCATCTTCTTCACGAACGCCTCCTCGGAACCGGCGTCCCAACGGGCCAGCAGGCGCGCGATGTTGTTCGCGGACGGGATCATGACCGCCGCGAGCGCGTCCTTCTGGGAGATCTTGTCGCCCTCCTTGACGGTGTTGAGGGTCGACTCGTTCTGCCCGTCGGCGTCGTAGCCGCCCTCCTTCTCGGCGGTGGCGTCGACGGTGATGGACGGGCCGTCCGCGCCCGCCTTCAGCGGGTGGTCCTTGAGCACGATGTACGCGGTCATGGACTTGGCGACGGAACCGATCGGCACGGGCGTCTGCTTGCCGAAGTTGTCCATGGTCCCGATGCCCTGGACGTCCATCCAGCCCTGGCCCTCGCCCGGCCACGGCAGGGACGCCTTGTCGCCGTCGAAGCTGTACGTGGAGTCGCTGGTGAGCGAGAGGGTGGGCGTGGGCAGTGGACGGACGGCCTGGACGACGCCGAACACGACGATCAGCAGGATGACGATCGGCGTCCACACCTTGACCCGGCGCACCGCGGTACGGACCCGGGTCTCCGGGGGCGGCGGGGTGTTGGTCAGCTCGGCGAGCAGGTCGAGCGGCGGCTTCGGCGGCAACGGCTGCTGGGTCGTCCGCTCGGCCGGTTCGACGGTGGGCTGCTCGGCCTCCGGCGGCAGCTCCTTGCCCGTGGCCTTGCCCTCGTCGAGCGACTTGAGCGGCACGAACTTGCTGCTCTGCGCCGTCCCCGCGGCCTTGAGCGTGGTGGTCGGCTGGTCCACGGGCTGCGGCACGGCCTTGAACACAGCGGTGGCCTGATCCACCTCCCGCCCGACGCCGTCACCCGACTTGGCGTCACCCTTACCGGCGCCCTCGGCATCCGACTTCGCGTCGCCTGCGGCGGGGGCGGCCTTACCGGCGCCCTTGGCGTCGGCCTTCGCACCCGACCTGGCGTCGGCCTCCGCGCCGTCTGTGGCGTCGACCTTCTCGGCCGACTCGGCGTCAGCCTTACCGGCACCCTCGGCGCCCGACTTCCCGTCGGCAGCCTTGCCGGCGTCGGCGGCGGACTTCGCGTCCGTAGCACCGTCGGCCGCGGAGGCCGACTGCGCGTCAGCCTTCACGTCCGACTTGGCGTCGCCCGTGGCGTCGGCCTTGCCCGCGCCCTCGGCATCCGCCTTGGCAGCAGCCGCCGTGGCCCCGGCCTTGCCCGCGTCCCCGGCACCCGACTTGGCGGCGGCCCTACCGGCGTCGCCGCCGTCCTTCGCCTCCGGCTCGCCAGCAGCCGCGGAGGCGCCGGCCTTGGCATCCGACGGCCCATCGGCCGCCGCGTCGGCCTTGGCGCCCGACTTGGCGTCAGCCTCCGGCTCGCCCTTGGCGTCGTCCTTCGCCTCCGGCTTGGCAGCGTCCGCCGTGGCGTCAGCCTTGCCCGCGCCTTCGGCGCCCGAATTCCCGTCGGCCTTCGCGGCAACCTTGTCGGCGCCCTTCGCACCGTCGGCCGCGGAGGGCGACTTGGTGTCGCCCGTGGCAGCGGCCGCAGAGGCCGCCGTGGCGCCCGTCTTGCCGCTCGACTGGGCGTCGGCCGTGCCCGCACCCTCGGCGTCCGGCTTCCCGTCGGCCTTCGCGGCCGACTTGGCGTCAGCCCCATCGGCGTCCTTGGCGGCAGCCTTGTCGGCGTCGTCCGTGGCGGGGGCCGCCTCGGCCTCCGACTCCTCACCACCGTCCGGATTTGCAAGTGCAGACGTCTCGGCAGGCGCATCGTCACCCGCGACCCACGCCGCCACAGCCGCCCGCAGGCGCTCGTCGCCGGCGTCCTCCGGAGCAGGCCGCGCATCCGGATCCGGCACCGAATCCCCCCTGCCCGGGTCCTCACCGGAGGTGCTGTCGTGGACCGAGAACACCGCCGTCTCCTGGTCCACGCCACGCGACACCGCGAGACGCGGGTCCTCCGGAGCCGGGCCTCCCGACGCCTTGTGCTCTCCCGACTTGTCGGGGGTCCCCGCCACCGATGCCTCCTCGACCGAACGAATCAACCACTCAACCACTTGTCGCCGGACAGACCAGCCCTGTCCGAACCATGTACCAGTGTCCTGTGTGGGGGCTTAACCCACGTGGTAGACGAGAACGACATACCTATAGGTTCCCGTCCAAACCCCCCACGCACTCTCGACAGACCAATGTGAGAGGGGTCACCCTGTCATTCATCCACGCGGGGAGGCATGGATGGGCAGGAGCCGCAGAACACTTCCGGAGGAGCTTCTGCTGCTCGCTCTGGACCCGGCCACGGGTACCACAGCGCAGCCGCAGTCGCTCGACCTAGGTCTGGCCGGAGCACAGCTAGTAGAGCTGGCGCTGGCCGGACGGATAGCCCCAGACGGGGATCGTATCGCCGTGGTGGCACCACGGCCGACCGGAGATCCGACTCTGGACTGCGCGTTGGAGTTGCTGCGAAGGCGTGGCGCTCCCGTACGGGCCGTCCACTGGATTGGCGGGCCGCGTCTAGGCCTGCGACAGACCTATCTCTCGCATCTGGAGCGGTGCGGCATGGTGCATGCCGTGGCGGGACAGATGTGCGGGGTGCTGCCGACGACTCGCTACCAGGCGACGGACACGGCGATCAGCCGGGAGATCAGGGCCCGGCTGGACAGTGCGATCCGCACCGGGGTCCCACCGGACCCACGGACCGCGGCGCTCGCCGCGCTGGCCCATGCGGTCGGTCTCGGCAAGCACCTGTATCCGGGCAACGAGGGCAGGTCCTCGCGCTCCCGGCTGCGGGACCTGATCAGGCACGACCCGATGGGCGGCCTCGTGGCGCACGCCGTGATGGACGTCCAGAACGGTGTGGCGGTACAGCCACGCCGCTCACCGGCCCCTACGGCGGGTCGGGCCGCACCGGAGCCCGCACGCGGCGTTCCGATGCAGCCACGCCGCGGATCCATGGCTCGCGCCGTGGCCCACTAGGCGAACCGCACCACCCGCAGCACCGCAGCGCCGCACCGTAGTCACCAGGAACCGGTCCGGGAGCCGCTGTACCGCGCGGGGTGGCGTGCCGGGCGTGAGGACGACGCCCCGGCCCGCCGCCCCGCGCGGTCGCGTTTGTGCTGCCCAGGAGGCACGTGCACGGCGCATGTGCGTCCCGCGCACATCCGCCGTTTCCCAGCGCGGCGCCGCCTCGGGGTGGCAATCTGCTGAGCAGTAGATACGCAACGTATACAGAACAAAGAAATGCACGTAGCCGGAGGTGCACGTCCGTGGCGTCCAACGTCAATCCCACCGTCAGGCGACGCCGGTTGGGCCAGGAGCTGCGCCGGCTCCGTGAACTCAAGGGCATGACCGCCGAAGAGGTCGCCGAGCGCCTGCTGGTGTCGCAGTCGAAGATCAGCCGCCTGGAGAACGGGCGGCGCAGCATCAGCCAGCGCGACGTTCGCGACCTGTGCGGGGTGTACGAGGTCGAGGACCACCGGGTCATCGACTCGCTGATGCAAATGGCCAAGGATTCGCGCCAGCAAGGCTGGTGGCACTCCTTCGGCGACATCCCGTACAGCGTCTACATCGGTCTGGAGACCGACGCGGCGTCCCTGCGCGTGTACGAGTCGCAGTGCATCCCCGGCCTGCTCCAGACCCGCGGCTACGCGGAGGCGCTGATCCAGGGCGCGATGCCCGAGGCCTCGCTGACCGACGTCGAGAAGCGCGTGCAGGTCCGCATCCGCCGCCAGGAGCGGATCAACGACGAGGCCAACCAGCTGCGTCTGTGGGTGGTGCTGGACGAGGCGGCGCTGCGCCGCGCCGTCGGCGGCTCCGCGGTGATGCGCGAGCAGTTGGAGCACCTCGCGGAGGTGTCCGGGCTCCCCCATGTCACCGTGCAGGTGCTGCCCTTCGATATGGGCGCGCACCCGGGGATCACGGGGCAGTACGCGATCCTGGAGTTCCCCGACGCGGCGGACTCCAGCGTCGTCTACATCGAGGGCGTGACCAGCGACCTCTACCTGGAGAAGACGCAGGACGTGCAGAAGTACAGCGTCATGTACGAGCACCTGCGCGCCCAGGCGCTGAACGTGGAACAGTCCCGGCAGTTCATCCTGGAAGCCGCGAAGCGGCACACGCGCTGAGGTCCAACTCGCGTAACGGATCGCAGAGTTCAGGCCTCTGATCCGGTCCCCGCCCGTGGGAAAGCGCCGCACGGTACACCTTTCCCACGGGCTCGCGGAAGACCCACCTGGAATATGCCATCCGGTCGAGTGAATGGCCCCACCGCCGCCCCGAGTCGGCGAGTAGCGTCGATCACGCCAACAACAGACAAGGTGTTGGCGCAAAGCCGCGGCAGGTCCGCGGCCCAGCAAGGGACAACTGGCCAGACCGGAGCAGATCATGGCAATCACCAAGGGCGCACAGCCCACCTGGATCAAGTCCTCGTACTCCGCCGGCAACGGCGCGTGCGTGGAGATCAAGTCCCCCGCGGCGCACGCCGTGGACGTCCGCGACTCCAAGGACCCCCAGGGCCCGAACCTGGCGTTCGCGCCGACGTCATGGAGCGCCTTCGTGACGGAGATGAGCCGGGTCGACGTCTGACCCCCTGCAATCTCCGTGAGACAACCGAACACGCACCACAGCAGTACGCACAACAGCAACACGCACCATCGCACCACTGACAGAGCCCTCTCGACTGGTCCGCCGTCCTGGCCGAGGGGGCTCGGCGCTGCCCGGACCCGAAGGGCACCGCTCAGCGCAGTTGGTCCACGTACTGGTTCGTGCCCGGCACCGTGGGGATGAACGGGGCCACCAGTTCCACCCGGCCGAGGCCCGATTGCGCCACCGCGTCGCCCAGGCCCGCGAAGTGGTCCTGCCAGGCCTCGCGCGGGTCGGACTGGAGGAACCAGAGCAGGGTGAGCCGGGTGTCGACGCCCTCGACCTGCTTCACGTACGTCATCTTGTCCCCGGGCAGCGGCGTCGGCCGGAAGACCGTGACCATCGCCGCAGGTGAACCGGCGAGCCGCGCCGGGATGTGCTCCGTGCGCAGCCACTCCAGCAGCTCGGCCCGCCGCTCCGGCCCCTCGGCGTCGATCACCTCGACGACCAGACCCTGGTACGGGTGGTCGAGCGCGTGGAAGTCGCGCGGTCCCTCCTCCCCGTCCCGGTACACCGTCGCCTCGTGGTCCTGGAACGACGTGAAGACGTGGGTGCGGTCCTGGTGGACGCGGTCGTCCCGGTTCAGCCGCTTGTTGATGCCGACGGTCCACTTCATGTGGTCGGCGTAGCGGCCATCGGTGATCCAGTACGTGGAGATGTAGCAGCCCGCCGTGACCGGCTCGGCGACCGCCGACTTCTCGGGGTAGCGCAGGAGCTGGAGGTCGCGGGTGGCGACCCAGCGGCGCCCGGAGTACATCCACGGCATGGCCATCGCACCGGCGTAGTAATGATCGTCCTCGTACCAGCGGTTGTACGCGTGCTCGTGCCCCGGGTGCGGTTCGACCATGGTGATCAGGGCGTGCCCGGGGTGCACCCCGTACGGCCCGACGGCCGCCAGTTCCGCGTAGGTCTCGCTGTGCGTGTCCTCCATGGCGCTCACACCTTCCATCTCCCGTTCGACGCCCATACTCTGACGCCCCGTCAGACAGAACGCCAGAGCCGGGAGGCGAACCGATGGTGAATGCGGAACTGCTTGCGGGGAAGACCGTGATCGTCTCCGGGGTGGGCGCGGGGCTCGGCCGCCAGGTGGTGGAGGCCGTGCTGCGCGACGGCGGGAACGCGGTGCTCGGGGCGCGCACCGAGGCCCATCTCGCGGCCTGCGCGCAGGAGTTGGACCCGGAGGGGAAGCGGACCGCGTTCCGCTCCACCGACATCGGCGACGAGGCGCAGTGCGAGGCGCTCGCGGACCTCGCGCGGGAGCGGTTCGGGGGTGTGGACGCGGTGGTCCATGTCGCGGCCTGGGACAGCTACTTCGGGGGCCTGGAGGACGCCGACTTCGAGACCTGGAGCAAGGTCGTCGACGTGAACCTGCTCGGCACGCTGCGGATGACCCGGGCCTGCCTGCCCGCCCTCAAGGAGCGCGGCGGCTCCGTCGTCTTCATCGGGACGCAGTCGGCGATCGCGGCGCCGAGCCAGGTCCGGCAGGCGGCCTACGCGGCGTCCAAGGGCGCCCTGACGAGCGCGATGTACTCGCTGGCCCGGGAGGTCGGCCCGCACCGGGTCCGGGTGAACACCGTGCTGCCCGGCTGGATGTGGGGACCGCCCGTGCAGGCCTACGTCCAGATCACCGCGCAGACCGAGGGCGTGCCCGAGGACGAGGTGCTCGGGCGGCTCACCGAGCGGATGGCGCTGCCGGACCTCGCGACGGACGGGGACGTGGCGGACGCCGCGGTGTTCCTCGCCTCCGACCGGGCGCGCGCGATCACCGGCCAACAGCTCCTGGTGAACGCGGGAGAACTCATGCGGTAGCCGAACCACTCCGGGAAATCGGCGACATCGCAGGTCAGCGGCGGTGCGCCGACATCGCCCCGAGTTTCGCGACGTTCTGAATTCTGTCCGGGGTTCATATCCATGACTCCAGAACCCTTGACCGGCCCCAAGCACGGAGGTTCAATCCCCCACGTCCCCAACACCCTTACCGGGGGCAACCGTTGTGGAGCGGAACCCCTGGAGGGGGCACATGAACAGTCTCGACTGGGTCGTGCTCATCGGCTACTTCGGCGTGATGGTCGCGATCGGAGTCTGGTCCCACAAGCGCGTCGACAACGTTTCCGACTTCTTCACCGCAGGCGGCAAGATGCCGTGGTGGCTGTCCGGCATCTCGCACCACATGTCCGGCTACAGCGCGGTGATGTTCACCGGTTACGCGGGCATCGCGTACACCTACGGCGTGACGTCCTTCGTCACCTGGTCCTTCCCGATCGCGCTCGGCATCGCCATCGGCGCCCGGCTGTTCGCGCCGCGCATCAACCGGCTGCGCTCCAAGCTCCATGTGGCCTCCCCGCTCGAGTACCTGAAGAACCGGTACAACCTGGGCACCCAGCAGGCGCTCGCCTGGTCCGGGATGCTGCTGAAGATCGTCGACGTGGGCGCGAAGTGGGCGGCCATCGCGACGCTGCTGTCCGTGTTCACGGGTGTGTCCCTGAACCAGGGCATCCTCATCACCGGCGCGATCACCGCCGTCTACTGCACCATCGGCGGCCTGTGGGCGGACGCGCTCACCGAACTCGGCCAGTTCATCATCCAGTTGCTGGCCGGGATCTCGATGTTCATCGCGGTCGTCCTGAAGCTGAGCGACAAGCACATCGGCTTCTTCGACGCCTGGAGCAGGCCGGAGCTCCAGGGCCACGACAAGCCGCTCGTCGGCCCGTACGGCACGGTCTTCCTGCTCGCGTTCCTCTTCATCAAGCTCTTCGAGTACAACGGCGGCATGCTCAACCAGGCCCAGCGCTACATGGCGACGAGCACCGGCCACGAGGCCAAGCGGTCCGCCTACCTCTCCGCCGCGCTCTGGCTGGTCTGGCCGGTCGTCCTGTTCTTCCCGATGTGGATGTCGCCGCTGCTCGTGCAGGCGCAGAAGCCGGACGGCTCCGACTCCTACGGCCTGATGACCGAACAGCTGCTGCCGCACGGCCTGTTGGGCCTGGTCATCGTCGGCTTCTTCTCGCACACGATGGCCATGTGCTCCTCCGACGCCAACGCCATCGCGGCCGTCTTCACTCGGGACGTGGCGCCCGCGCTGTCCTCGAAGGCGCGGCAGTGGGGCCCGCGGACGGGCCTGGTCGCGGCCCGCCTGACGACAGTGATCTTCCTGGCCCTGTCGATGGCGGTCGCCACGCAGGTCAATTCGCCCACGTTCAAGGACATCATCACGGTGGTCATCAAGTGGGTGGCGGGGCTGATGGGCCCGATCGCGATCCCGATGATGCTGGGTCTGCTGCGCCAGTTCCGCAGGTCCGGGCCGACCGCGGCGCTCACCAGCTGGGGCATGGGCCTGCTCGCGTTCTGGCTGGTGAACTACCCGATCAGCTGGAACATCGAGGGCGGCGTGCCGCTCCAGTACCAGGTGTCGATCCCGCTGGCCGTCTCGCTCGTGCTCTACATCCTCATCGGCTTCATCAAGCCCGAGGACACCCCGGAACGGGACGCGATCATCGCCCGCATCAACTCCGACGACGACGGAGCGGCTGCCGCGGCGGTACCGACGCCTCTTTCAAGCCCCGCCGGCGATTGAGGCGCGGGGTCCGGGGCAGAGCCCCGATCTTTCCCCCGGACCACCGCACCCCCGCTAAGCCCTCGGGTACCGCGCCAACCACCCCGCCGAGGCCCCCGCAGGACCGTGCAGCGCAGCGCCCTGCGTCATCTCCATCGCAAAGTCGTCCGCGAGCTCCAGAATCGTGGGCCGCCCCTCCAGCTCCGCCACCCACGCGGGCGGCAACGCCGTCTCCCCGTGCAGCGCCCCGAGCAGCCCCCCGCACAACGCACCGACCTGGGCGGACGGCCCGTCGTGGTGCACGGCGAGGCCGAGCCCGTGCCGGATGTCGTCGCTGACGAGCGCGCAGTACACGGCGGCCGCGAGCACACCCGTCGCGTCGCCCTCCCCGACCAGCTCGCCGACCCGCGCCGCGGTCGGCATGCCCTGCCGTACGGCGCCGAGCGCGTGCTTGAGCGCGTCCGCGACGGGCGGGTGACCGGGACGCGCGGCGAGCAGGGCGAGCGCCCGCTGCACCGCGGTGTCGAGGGAGTCGCCGCGCGCGAGGGCGTGCACGAGGACCGCGTACGCGCCGGCCGCCAGGTACGCCTCCGCGGCCCCGTGCGTGTGCACGGCGCACTCGACGGAGAGCTGGAGGACGAGCTGCGGCTCCCAGCCCACGAGGAGCCCGAACGGCGCGGAGCGGGTCGCCGCCTCGGCGCCGTTCGCGTCCAGGTTCTTGGGCCGGTCGAGCGTCCCCATCACGTCGTTGCCGAGCCCCAGGAGACAGGCCTGCGCGGCGCCCCGGCGCGAGTACAGCCACTCCTCGCGAGCCAGCCAGCCGTCCTCCTTGCGGCGCAGGTCGGGCCCCCAGTCGCGCTGGGTCGCCGCCCACCGCAGATAGGCGCGGTGCACATCGGTCGGCGGATGCCAGGCGCCGGTGTCGCGGCGCACCTGGGCACGGATCAGCCCGTCCACGGTGAAAAGGGTCAGCTGGGTCGCGGCGGTGATGGCGCCCGTCCGCCCGTACACGGGCACGAGCTGCTTGAGCCCCTCGCTGCCGTGCTCGGCGTGGATCCCGTCGAGCGTGAGGCCGTCGAGCGGGGCGCCGAGGGTGTCACCGAGTGCGCCACCGAGCAGGGCCCCGCGCACGCGACTGCGGAAATCCTGCTGTTCGGCGCGGCCCCACACGGCCGCCGCGTTGGGCGCTGCGCCCATGGGGGACTCCTCCTGTCACGGCCCTCGACCCTTCGGCTTGGAGCACTGTAATCGACCGTCGTCGACCAGGAATGTTCACGAAGTGATGGGACTGTGGACGCCTGCCTCCATGTGGGCCGAGCGTGTGCTCGCCGGGCCGTCGCCTCCCATTCATCGTGCGGTCGCGCCCCGGTTTCCGTCACCCCGAAACATCCACCCCATGGCCCACATCACTCGCGTACGTACTCGTGTCAGGTCCGCGGCACCCGCGCTCGGCACTCTGTCCGCCGCCGCCCTCGTCGCCGCGCTCACCGCCCCGGCCGCCTCGGCCCACCCGACGCAGCCCCGCTCCGGCATCCCGTTCACCCGGGCGACGGTGACCGCGGCCGCCACCCCGGGCACGTACGAGATCGCCTGGCAGGCGCCCGGCGTCCGGCACGTGACGATCAAGGCGGGGCACCGTACGGTCGCCTCCGGCGGCTCGGCCGGAAAGGTCACCGTGACCGGCCTCCCGGCGGGCGTCGACCGCCAGTGGTTCGACCTCACGCCCGACCACGGCAAGGGCCTGCACCTCGCGGACCGGCTGATCAAGCTCGACGGCGCGGTCAACTTCCGTGACGCGGGCGGCTATCGGACCCAGGACGGCCACTGGGTCAAGATGGGCGAGATCTACCGCTCGGACGCCCTCGACAAGCTCACCGGCGCCGACCTGGCCAAGCTGAAGCGGCTCGGCATCGACGCGGACTACGACCTGCGGACGGAGTCCGAGCGCGCCTCGGCGCCCGACCGGGTCCCATCGGGCACCTCGTACGTGGTCGCGGACGTCCTCGCGGGCTCCGACATGACGACCACGATGCCGACGACCGAGGCCGGCGCCGTCGCGATGATGACGGACGGCGAGAAGTTCATGGTCAGCGGCGACACGGCCAAGGCGGCGTACGAGAAGGTCTTCTCCGGCATCGCGTCCGGCGACAGCGCCCTCTTCCACTGCACGGCGGGCAAGGACCGCACGGGCTGGGCGAACGCGGCCCTGCTCACGGCCCTCGGCGTCCCGCGCGAGACGGTGATGAAGGACTATCTGGCCTCGAACGACTACCGCGCCGAGGCGAACGCGGCGGCCCTCGCCCAGATGTCGCCGGAGCAGGCCAAGGTCTACAAGCCACTCCTCGACGTCCGTGCCGAGTACCTGAACTCCGGTTTCGCGGAGGTCCGCGAGAAGTTCGGCTCGTTCCGGGCCTACGAGCGGGAGGCGCTGGGCCTCGACGCCTCCGAGGTCCGCGAGCTGCGCTCCGATCTGCTGGTCTGAGATTCGGGCGGTCGGGGGGACGTTTCCGGAATCCGCCCCGCCGCCCCGCCCCTCGGCGCATCCTGAAGTGACACGTTCTCCGGCGCTGAGGGGCGCCTGAAGGGGCGGATCCACCATGGACGCGGGCGAGGGACAGGGCCTTGCGACCGCGGCCAACCGTTTCGCCACGCATTCCGTGGACGAAGCGCGCGCCGTGCTGTCGCAGCAGTTCTACGACATGAAGCTGGACACCTCCACGGCGGAGGACTTCGTCCTCGACGCGGATGTCCTGACGCTGGGGGGCGTGACGATAGGGCGCATGTCGTTCGGCGCCTCCATCCGGGCCTTCATCCCCGAACTGGAGGGCTATCACGTCGTGGCGCCGACGACGGGATCCTTCCGGGTCGGCCAGGGCCGGTCGGCCAACACGCAGGTGACGGCCCGCACCGGAGGCCTGCTGAACCCCACGGGCGGTTTCCGGGCCGTCGACTTCTCGCCGGACTGCGACACGCTCACCATCAAGGTCGACAAGGCGGCGGTGCACCGCCAGTTGGAGATCATGATGGGCCGGCCCGTGTACGGGCACGCGAACTTCCGGCCCGCCTTCGACATCTCCCACGGCGCGGGGCGCAGTTGGGTGGGACTGGCGCGCTGGGCCGCCCTCGACGCGAGCGTCCCGGGCGGTCTGCTCCAGAGCCCGATGGTGTGCGGGCGGATCGAACAGACCCTGCTGGAAGGGCTGTTGCTGGCGACCGACCACCGCTACCGCGACGCCCTCGACGCTCCCCCGCCCTCGATGTCCGCCACCGCCGTCAAGCGCGTCATGGACGCCGTGCGCGACAACCCGGTCGAGCCCTGGGACGCGAACCGGCTCGCCGCCGTCGCCCAGGTCAGCCTGCGCACGTTGCAGGAGGCCTTCCGCAAGGAGCTGCGCATGACGCCCATGGGCTTCGTGCACGAGGTGCGGCTGCAGCACGTACGGATCGCGCTGCGCACCGCGGACCCCGGCGTGACCACGGTCACCGAGACCGCCTTCAGCTGGGGCTTCGTCCACCTGGGCCGGTTCGCGCGGCGCTACCGGTCCCGGTTCGGCGAGCCCCCCTCCCGTACGCTCGGCGCCGCGCGAACCGGATGACGACCGCGCGCAAACCGGCGAGACCGGCGCCCCGCGCGCGCCGTACGGTCGTCAGTACCGCCCCGTTCGCGGGATGTTGCGGATGATGGACGGCGTCGGCGCCGCCCACCCGCCGCTCCCCTCCGTCCCACGTCCGACGGCGGACCGCCGCGCAGGCGGAGCGGGAGCACCTGCGCACCCCTCGGGCCCGGCCGCCCCCCTGTCAGCGGCGCCGGGCCCGGGATCCGGGTTCCACCCGGGGCACCGGCGGACGGGGCCCCAAAGACGGACGCCCACCTACGCGGCCACGGCAGCCGCCGTCGTCCGGCACGCCCCGCACTCCCCCGGTACCGCCGCCCTGAACGCGCGGTCGCAGCCGTCGCAGTTCGTGCGCGTGACGATCCGCCCGGACGGCAGCCGTTCCTTGATCCGCTCCAGGTAGCCGTGCGCCTCCAGCTCCCGCAGCCCGGCGGCGATCCTGACCTCGCCCTCGGGAAACTTCCTGGCCAGGTCCTTGATGCCGACCTTCGCCCCGTCCGGCAGTGACTGGATGTGGGTGGCCAGGCCGATCGCGATGAGCGAGAGGTCGGCGTGCTGGGCCAGGTGATGCCCGACCACGGTGAACTCGGACATGTGGCGCTCCCGGGAGCGGTGAAGACCGCGTGATGGAGTGGCCGAACGGCCGGAATGGGCGCGCCTCGGCGCACTAATCTGACGCCCAGACATCGGGAAGCTCGATTCCTCCTTGGTGGTTAGGCCCTCGCCCGGGATACCAGTCCCGGCGGGGGCCGCTTTGCATATGCGGCAGAGAGTGGCACCACGAACTTACTTGCTCGCCAGTCGAGTTGGCGATGGTCACTCTCGCGAGTGATCCGGCTGCGGTGGCTTACGTCCAGAGGTGAGGTGGGGGGGGCCGGCCTTTCCCCAACCCTTCTTTTACGGGGTGGTGTACCGGATCGCCGGATCACGCCGACTCGGGTCCCGGGGCGTCGAGTTCGGCCCAGACGACCTTGTGCGGCACGGCCGCGTCGCCGCTGGTCACGCCCCACCGGTCGGCGAACGCCGCGACGATCACCAGCCCCCGGCCGCCCTCCCCTTCCGCGACGCGGGTCCGCGGGACCCGGTCCGGCCGCGCGTCGGCCACTTCGATACGGAGCGTGCGCGCGGGGTCGAGCGTGAGCGTCAGCCGGAAGTCGCGGCCGGGGGCCCGCCCGTGCCGGACGGCGTTGGCCGCGAGTTCGGCGACCACGTGTTCGGCTTCGGCCGACTCCCTTTTCCATTCGGCGAGTTGGCGCTCGGCGAGAAGTCTCGCGAGGCGGGCGCCGCGACTGGTCGACGAGAGGAGCAGCGTGAAGCGCTTCGGTTCCGTTGAGCCGTTCATGCTGCACAGCGTTCCGGTTGGTCACATACTGTGACCAGGGTTACGCCGCGTTGGTGCGCGGCTGTGCACTTGGGGAGGCCGTTGTGCACTTCGGGGAACGTGGGTCGCAGGCGTTCGGCACGCTGCTGCGGTTCCACCGTGAGCGGTCCGGGCTGACGATGGAGGCCCTGGGCAGACATGTGGGCTACTCCAAGTCGCAGATCGCGATGGTGGAGCGCGGGGAGCGCCCGCCGAAGGGGCGCCTGGTCGAGCTGGCGGAGGCGGCGCTGGGTGCACAAGGTGCACTCCAGGCGGTGGCCACCAAGGAGTTCGGGCAGGGCGGGTTACGGCCGTGGACGGAGGACTATCTGGCGGAGGAGAGGAGGGCGCACGCCCTGCACGTGTACCAGAACCACCTGGTGCCGGGCTCGCTCCAGACCGAGGCGTACGCCCGTGCCGTCTACACCAGCGGCTGCTGCCCGACACTGGACGACGGCGAGATCGACCAGCGCGTGATCGAACGCCTGGCACGGCAGAGTCTCTTCACGCGCAAGCCGCAGCCGACCGTCAGCTACGTCATCGAGGAGACCGCGCTCACCCGCCCGCTGGGCGGCCGGGCCACCCTGCGGGAACAGCTGCATCACATTCTCGCCATCGGAGAACTGCGCAACGTCGATGTTCAGGTCATGCCGCACGAGCGGGAGACCCACGCCGGGCTCAACGGCCCCGTCATCCTTCTGGAGACGACCAACCGCTCTCATCTCGCCTACGTGGAGGGACCCCGTGGCGGCTACTTCATTACCGAACAGCCGGAGCTGAGTGACCTGTTCGGTCGATATGGCATCCTGCGGACGCAGGCTCTCAACTCCGAGGAGTCCGCATCGCTGATCGAAAAGGTGGCGCGGGAACTATGAGCACAGACCTCAACTGGTTCAAGTCGAGCTACAGCGGCGACGAGGGCGAGTGCCTGGAAGTGGCCGCCCGGCCCGGAGTCGTCCACGTTCGCGACTCCAAGCAGGCGCACGCTCCCGAAGGCACTCCCGCCTTCACCGTCACGGCCCCTTCCTGGACCGTCTTCCTGGCCGCCCTGAAGTAGGCGGCCCCACCTCCTACGGCTCCAGCACCGGCAGCAGCTCGGGCAGGTGGCCGTCCGACGCCTGCGCCGCGTGCACCCGCTCCTCCGGGACGGCCCCGTACAGCGTGGTGCGCGGCTTGGACGGGCGGCCCGCCGCGTCCGCGACGGCGATCAGGTCCTTGACCGACTTGTACGAGCCGTAGGAGGAGCCCGCCATGCGGGAGATGGTCTCCTCCATGAGCGTGCCGCCCAGGTCGTTCGCGCCCGAGCGCAGCATCTCGGCCGCGCCCTCCGTGCCGAGCTTCACCCAGCTCGTCTGGATGTTGGGGATGTGCGGGTGGAGCAGGATCCGCGCCATGGCCGTGACCGCGCGGTTGTCGCGGGTCGTCGGGCCGGGGCGGGCGATGCCCGCGAGGTACACCGGCGCGTTGGTGTGGATGAACGGAAGCGTCACGAACTCGGTGAAGCCGCCGGTCTCCTGCTGGATCGAGGCCAGGGTGCGCAGGTGGCCGAGCCAGTGGCGGGGCTGGTCCACGTGCCCGTACATCATCGTCGAGGACGAGCGGATGCCCAGTTCGTGGGCGGTCTTGATGACCTCGATCCAGTCGGCGGCCGGGAGCTTGCCCTTGGTGAGGATCCAGCGGACCTCGTCGTCGAGGATCTCCGCCGCGGTGCCGGGGATCGAGTCGAGGCCGGCCTCCTTGGCGGCCGTGAGCCACTCGCGGATGGACATGCCGGTGCGCGAGGCGCCGTTGACGACCTCCATCGGCGAGAACGCGTGCACGTGCATGCCGGGCACGCGCTCCTTGACCGCCTTCGCGATGTCGAAGTAGGCCGTGCCGGGCAGGTCCGGGTGGATGCCGCCCTGCATGCAGACCTCAACTGCGCCGACGTCCCAGGCCTGTTCGGCACGGTCCGCGACCTGGTCGAGCGAGAGCGTGTACGCGTCGGCGTCCGTGCGGCGCTGCGCGAAGGCGCAGAAGCGGCAGCCGGTGTAGCAGACGTTCGTGAAGTTGATGTTCCGCGTGACGATGTACGTGACGTCGTCGCCGACCACCGACTTGCGGATGTCGTCCGCGATGCCGCACAGCGCGTCGAGGGCCGGGCCGTCCGCGTGCAGGAGGGCGAGGGCCTCGTCGTCCGTGAGCTTCGTCGGGTCATCGGCCGCCTGCTTCAGCGCGGCGCGCACGTCGCCGTCGATGCGGGACGGCTCCATGCCGGGGGCCGCCTGCTCGCGCAGCGCCTCCCAGTCGCCGTAGACCACGTCGAAGTCGTCGCGGCGGTCGCTGGTGCGGCCCTCGGTGTCGATGGTGCGGTGCAGGTCGGTGCGGCCCGACGCCGCCACGTACCCCTCGTCCGGCTCCTGCCAGGGACGGCCGACGACGGGCGCGTCGGCGACCGCGAGACCGTCGGCGTCGGACAGCGCGCTCACGTGCGGGAGCAGGCGCGGGTCCAGCCACGGCTCGCCGCGCGTCACGAACTCCGGGTAGACGCAAAGACGTTCCCGCAGCTCGAAGCCGACCTCGGCGGACTGCCGTGCCAGCTCGTCCAGCTTCGGCCACGGCTTCTCGGGGTTCACGTGGTCGATGGTCACCGGGGAGACACCGCCCCAGTCGTCGATCCCGGCCGCGATGAGCTGCGCGTACTCGCCGTCGACGAGGTTCGGCGGGGCCTGGATGTTCCCCGACGGGCCCATGATGTGCCGGGCGACCGCCACGGTGGCGACCAGGTCGTCGAGTTCCGCGTCCGGCATGCCGCGCATCGCCGTGTCCGGCTTGGCGCGGAAGTTCTGGATGATCAGTTCCTGGATGGCGTGGTACGAGCGGGCGGTGCGGCGCAGTGCGAACAGCGACTCGGCGCGCTCCTCGTACGTCTCGCCGATCCCGATGAGCAGCCCGCTGGTGAACGGGACGGACGAGCGGCCCGCGTCCTCCAACACCCGCAGCCGCACGGCCGGTTCCTTGTCGGGCGAGCCGTAGTGCGGCATGCCCGGCTCGGACCACAGGCGCTCGGCGGTCGTCTCCAGCATCATGCCCATGGAGGGCGCGACGGGCTTGAGCCGCTGGAAGTCCGTCCACGACAGCACACCCGGGTTGAGGTGCGGAAGCAGTCCCGTCTCCTCCAGGATGCGGATCGAGATGGCGCGGACGTACGCGATGGTGTCGTCGTAGCCGTGCGCGTCGAGCCACTCGCGGGCCTCGGGCCAGCGGTCCTCCGGCTTGTCGCCGAGGGTGATCAGGGCCTCCTTGCAGCCCAGTTCGGCGCCCTTGCGCGCGATGTCGAGAACCTCGTCGGGCGACATGAACATTCCGTGGCCCTCGCGGCGCAACTTGCCGGGGACCGTCACGAACGTGCAGTAGTGGCACTTGTCACGGCACAGCCGGGTGAGCGGGATGAACACGCTCTTGCTGTACGTGATGACACCCGGCCGACCGGCCGCCTCCAGGCCCGCGTCGCGCACGCGGGCGGCGGACCCGGTGAGGTCGGCCAGGTCGTCGCCGCGCGCCTGGAGCAGCACGGCGGCCTCGGTGACGTCGAGAGCGACACCGTCCCTGGCCCGTTTGAGCGCGCGGCGCATCGAGTTGGCAGTGGGCTGGCTCTGCTGTACGGCGTCCTGATCACTCATGAACCGAGCATACGAGCGACATCCGGACACTTCGAGGGCGCCCGTCGGAGCCCTTCCATTGCACCGCGGTTCACGGCTCAATACGAGGGTTGCACGCGCCACGCCAGCCACCTTTGGGAGCCGCCACATGTGCACTGACGCCGAACACGGAATCGGCAGACGAGCCTTGCTCGTGACCGGCGCCGCGAGCGCGCTTACGCTCGGCACCATGAGCTTCGCCAGCGCCGCCGAAGGCTCGACCTCCACGAAGACGCTCAAGGGCACCCTGCCGCCCGGCTCCCCCGACTACGTCTACCTGCCGGTCGACGTCCCCTCCGGGGTGCGCGAGATCAAGGTCTCCTACACGTACGAGAAGGCCACCGGTCTCCCGGCCGGCACCCAGAACAACGCCCTGGACATCGGCATCTTCGACGAGCGCGGCACGGAGCTGGGCGGCGCGGGGTTCCGCGGCTGGTCGGGCGGCGCCCGCACCGAGTTCTTCGTGCGCGCCGACGACGCGACGCCCGGCTACATCCCCGGGCCCGTCCGCCCCGGCCGCTGGAACATCGCGCTCGGCCCGTACACGGTGGCGCCCGAGGGCCTGCCGTACGAGGTGACGGTGACACTCACGCACGGGAAGGCGGATCCCACGCCCCGCCCGAAGTACCCGCCGCAGCGGGCCCGGGGCCGGGGCCGCGCCTGGTACCGGGGCGACTGCCACCTGCACTCCTGGTACTCGGACGGCCGCCGCACACCCGCCGAGATCGGCGCGCTCGCCCGCGCGGCCGGGCTCGACTTCATCAACACGTCCGACCACAACACGCACTCCGCGCACGCCCACTGGTCGGACGTGGCGGGCGACGACCTCCTCGTCATGATCGGCGAGGAGATCACCACCCGGAACGGCCACGTGGTCGCCCTCGGCACCGACCCCGGCACCTTCGTCGACTGGCGCTACCGGGCCCGCGACAACCGCTGGGCCAAGTACGCGCAGCAGATCCGCCGCGCGGGCGGCCTGGTCGTCCCGGCGCACCCGCACGCGACGTGCATCGGCTGCGGCTGGAAGTTCGGTTTCGGCGAGGCGGACGCGGTCGAGGTGTGGAACGGGCCGTACACCCCGGACGACGAGGTGTCCCTGGCCGACTGGGACAACACGCTGGTCGCGCACGCCCGTTCCAAGGGCCGTACCGGGTGGATCCCGGCGATGGGCAACAGCGACGCGCACCGGGATCCGGACCGCGTCGGCGGCCCGCAGACGGTGGTCCTGGCGGACGACCTGACCCGGGACGCGATCCAGGCGGGCATCAAGGCGGGCCACTCGTACGTCGCCGAGTCCTCGGCGGTCGAGCTCACCTTCACGGCGACGGGTGGCAAGGGCGAGGTCGCGGGCATCGGCGAGCGCCTGGCGGTGGACCCGGACACGCCGGTCACGGTCGACCTGAAGGCGAAGGCGCCGGCGGGCTGCACCCTGCACCTGGTCACGGACCAGGGCACGCTCTTCACCTCTGCGGCGGGCGCGGAGTCGGCGACCTGGCGTACGACCCCCTCCTACGCGTCCTACGTCCGCGCGGAGCTCCGCCACACCCCGACGGTGCCGGGCCTCCCCGGGCCCCTGGCGGCCTTCACGAACCCGGTGTTCCTGTTTTAAGCCCCTCCGAAGGACGGGCCGAGAGAATCACTCCTCGACGACCAGCACCGGCGTCTGGCGGTTCAGAACCTCGCCGCGGAAGAACGACGGGCTGCGCCGAGCCATCACCAGCATGATCACGAAACCGACCAGCAGCAACCCCACCCCGATCACGAAGACCGAGCCGACGCCGAACACCGAGGAACCACTGCCGTACGCCGGATTCCACATGTCGACGAGCGTCTTCACGAAGACGGCGGACAGCAGGACCCCGCCGAGCAGCGGGAAGAGCCCCTTGAAGGCGAAGTCCCGCACGGAACCGCGCAGTTCCGCCTTGAAGTACCAGGCGCAGGCGAACGCCGTCAGCGCGTAATAGAAGCAGATCATGAGGCCGAGCGCGTAGATCGTGTCGACGAGCACGTGCTCGGAGACCAGCGTCATGACCGTGTAGAAGACACCCGTGGCGACACCCGCCGTGACCGTGGCCCGGCCCGGCGTGCGGAACTTCGGGTGCACGCGCGCGTACGACGCCGGCAGCGCCTCGTACGTCGACATGGCGAGGACCGTCCGGGCGACCGGGATGAACGTGGTCTGAAGGCTCGCCGCGGCGGAGGCGAGGACGGCGATGAAGAGGAGGATGCCGAGGGTGGGGCCCATCACCGGGCCCGCGAGCGCCGCGAAGACGTTGTCGGAGGTCTCCGGGTTGGCGAGGCCGAGCCCCTTGCCGCCGGACCCGACGACCATCTGCGCGGCGACACCCGTGGCCAGGTAGGAGCCGACCAGGACGACCATCGCGATGAGCGCGGCGCGCCCCGGCGTCTTGTCGCTGCCGATGGTCTCCTCGTTCGCGGTGAGGCAGGTGTCCCAGCCCCAGTACATGAAGATCGACAGGGACAGACCGGCCGTGAACGCCCCGAAGGACTGCACCGAGAACGGGTTCAGCCACGACCACGAGAAGTCCACCGAGGTCGCCGCGAAATCCGCGGAGCCCGCCTTGGCCACCGCCATCGCGACGAAGACGGCGAGCACCACCAGCTGGAGTCCGACCAGCGTGTACTGCACGCCCTTCGTGGCGGTCATGCCCCGGTAGCTGATCGCCGTGGCGGCCGCGATGAGGACGAGGCACGTGACGATGTGGACGGCCTTGTTGTCGTCCAGCGCCGCCACCGACGTGCTGTTGGTGATCTCGCCCGCCAGGAGCCAGAAGTACGAGGTCGCGACCCCGGCCAGGTTCGAGAGCACGATGATCGTCGCGATCACCAGGCCCCAGCCGCACATCCACCCGACGCGCGGCCCGAACGCCTTCACGGTCCAGGTGAAGGACGTGCCGCAGTCCGGCATGACCTTGTTGAGCTCTCTGTACGCGAAGGCCACGAGCAGCATCGGCAGGAAGCCCGCGAGGAACACCGCGGGCATCTGGAGGCCGACCTCGCCGGCCGTGGAGCCGAGCGTGGAGGTCAGGCAGTAGACGGGGGCGACCGTGGAGACGCCGATGACGGCACTGCCGAGCAGCCCGACGGAGTTCCCGCCGAGGCCCTTGCCGCCGCCCGCGGTCGTGTCTGCGGCCCGCTCCGTCGAGGGCCCTGCGTCCAACTGAGTCATGAACAGGACGTTAAATCCTGCGGTTTCCACATCTGGCGGGATTTGTCGCGACCCGGGCGTCTGTCAATCCATGGGAAATCCGGGCGGGCGCCCGGTGCATCCCAGGGAGATGCGTCGAGTCTACCGGCAGATCACAGGCCAATGGCCCGGCGTTCGATATTCGGTAATCGAAGCCGGGTCCGTTTCGCCCGTTTCAAAATTTTCCCGTGCCTATTGCGTCACGTGCGTGCCGCCGGGCGGCCTCCGCCGCGGAAACGGCCGACGGCGGTGGGCACCGCGTAGATCAGGGCGAGCGTCAGGAGCGCGAGGATCGCCATCATCACGGGGGCCCCCGTCGAAATGCAGAGGGCGAGCACGGTCGCGGCCCCCAGACCGGTCCAGAACACCAGGTACTCGTGGTCGCTGCCGCCCCGCCGGGACAGCAGGACCGCCCGGTAGACCAGCACGACGACGGCGACGGCGTCGATCAGCCCGAGGATGCCGGGGACCTTCACCAGCGCGGTGAACCCCGCCGGCACCAGCCACAGGAGACCGAGCAGCGGGCGCCCCGGCAGTCCGGGGCCCCCGTCGTGCCGCTCGGCGGTACCGCGCGGCGGCAGCCCCGACGCGGGCCGCGCCCCGTGCGGCGCGGGCTGTCGCTGCCCGTACGAGGCGGACCAGGCGTCGACCGTCGGCTGCTGGGCGCCGCCGCCGAGGAACCCGGCGTACGCCCCGTGGGGCGCGCCACCGGGCGGAGTCGAGTACGGCGCCGGGGGCGGCGTCGAAGGCGGCGGCGGGGACGCGGGACCGGCTCCCGGCACCCGCGTGGCCGCGTCGTGGAAGTCCCCGCCGCTCGGCCCGAACACGCCGCCCGCGTCCGGCTGCGTGGCCCCGGGACCGGCCCCGGCCCCGTGCATCACCGTGTCGGCCCGCGCCTCCAGGTTGAGCAGCTGTCCGGACTTGCGGGCGATCAGCGAGATGACCGCCCCGGGCAGCCACGCGTCACCCGTCGCGTCGTGCGTGCGCGCCCGGGCCACGAGCTGCCCCACGTCGGGCCGCCGCTCCGACTCCGGGTCGAGGCACTGCCGGATGAGGGCCCGCAGCTCCTCACCGACGCCGGGCAACTGTGGATCGAGGCTGCCGCGGTGCGGCTGGACGCCGGTGGCGGCGAAGGCAAGCGTGAGCCCGTAGCTGTAGACGTCCGTGGCGGCGGTCACCTTCTCGCCGTACGCCTGCTCCGGCGACATGTAGGCCGGGGTGCCGATCCGGGCCCCGGTCGAGGTCAGCCCCGCCGAGGAGAGTCCCGCGTCGAGCGCGGCGTGCACGATCCCGAAGTCGATGAGGCGCGGCCCGTCGGCGGACAGCAGCACGTTGGACGGCTTGAGGTCGCGGTGCACGAGCCGCGCGCGGTGCACATGCTCCAGGGTCTGCGCGAGATCGGCGGCGAGCCGCCACAGCGACTCGGCGGGCAGCGGCCCGAACCGGTCGACCGAGTCCTGGAGGGAGGGTCCCGACACGTACTCCGACGCGTACCAGGGGTGCTGCTCGTCAAGGCCCGTGTCGACGACCGGCACCGTGCCCGGCGCCCCGACTCTGCGGACGACGTCCGCCTCGCGCCGGAAGCGCTCCCGGAAGCCGGGCTGCGCCGCCATGTCGGCGTGGATGAACTTCAGCGCGACGTTCCGGCCCCCCGTGTTGCGGGCCAGATAGACCCGCCCCATGCCGCCCTCACCGATCCGCCCGAGCACCCGGTACATGCCGACCGTGCGCGGATCCTGCGCCTCCAGCGCCTCCATGGAACCCCCGGTTCCGCCGTAGTGGTCATCTACAACTACGCATTTTCACATGCCCAGTTGTAGACACGCAGAAAGGAGGTGCGTGGGTTCCGTGGGGCTGGTGATGCAGTCGAGACCCTCCCGTACCTGTCGCGGCCTGTCCCGGCCTGTCCCGGCCTGTCCCGGCCCATCCCGGCCTATCCCGGCCAGACGATCGACTGCCACTCGCTGTACGCGTGCAGGGCGTACGAGCCGACGTCCCTGCCGACCCCGCTCTTCTTGAAGCCGCCGAACGGCGCCTCCATGTTCCGGCCAATGGTGTTCACGCCGACGCCGCCGGCCCGCAGCCGCCGCGCGACCCGGAAGGCCCGCGCGACATCGCCCGACCACACGTAGTCGATGAGGCCGTAGTCGGAGTCGTTGGCGAGGGCGACCGCCTCGTCCTCGTCCCCGTCGAACGGCACCACGGCGACGACGGGCCCGAAGATCTCCTCACGGACCACCCGCATGTCGTTGGTGCAGTCGGCGAGGAGCGTGGGCGCGACGTAGAAGCCCTGGTCGAGCCCGGCCGGACGGTCGCCGCCCGCGACGACCGTCGCGCCCTCCTTGCGCCCCAACTCGACGTAGGACTCGACCCGCTCCCGGTGCGCCGCCGAGATGACGGGCCCGACGACGGTCCCCTTCGCGCGCGGGTCGCCGACCTTCATGTAGCCGATGTACGCGGTGAGCTTGGCGACGAACTCGTCGTACACGGACCGGTGCACGATCGCCCGCGTCGGGGCGGTGCAGATCTGTCCGCTGTAGAAGGCGTACGTCGTCCCGATCCCGGCGACCGCCGAGTCCAGGTCGGCGTCGTCGAGGACGACCGCGGCGCCCTTGCCGCCCAGCTCCATCAGCTGCCGCTTCATGGACCGGCCGCACACCTCGCCGATCCGCTGCCCGACGGCGGTGGAACCGGTGAAGGACACCATGTCGACGTCCGGGGAATCGACGGCGGCCTCGCCGACGCCGACGTCGGTGCCGCTGACGACGTTCACGACACCGGGCGGCGCCCCGGCCTCCTCCAGGGCGGCCGCCATCCGGAACACGGAGAGCGGGTCCTGCGGCGCGGGCTTCACGACCACCGTGTTGCCCATCGCGAGCGCGGGGGCGACCTTGCCCGCCGGGTTGGCCCACGGGTTGTTGTACGAGGTGATGCAGGTGACGACGCCGACCGGCTGGCGCACGGCCAGCGCGCCCGTCACACCAGCCTTCCCCATCGGCCCGGCCTCGCTGATCTGCGGCGGCATCGCCTGCTCGACCGGCTCCAGGGCCCCCTTCGCGTACCGCCTGAACCGCGAGACGCCGACCGCGACCTGCATGCCGCGCGCGGTCCCGGTCGTGGCCCCGCTCTCCGCCTGAGCCAGCTCGGCGTTGGCGACGAAGTCCCGCTGCATGAGGTCGGCGGCCCGGTCGAGGACCGCGGCCCGCTCCTCCGGCTTCGTGCGCGACCACGACCCGAAGGCGCCGCGGGCCGCGCGCGCGGCGTCGTACACCTGCTGCCGCGAGGCCTCGGGCGCGTGCCCGACGACGCTCTCGCTCGCCGGGTCGACGACGTCGTAGTGCCCGGCGGCGGGCTCGACCCACTCGCCCCCGATGAACAGCCGCTGGGATTCGCTCACTTGGTGCTCACCGTCCGGGTGTCGGCGCCCGAGCGCAGCACCCTGCCGGGCACGGCGCCGCTCACGACGTCGCCTCGCATGGCCTCAACTCCATTGACCCATACGGCATTTATGCCGATGGCCTTCGAGTCGAGCCGCGGGCTGTCGCCGGGCAGGTCGTGCACGAGGGTCGCCTTGCCGGCGTCGATGGTCTCGGGGTCGAACAGCACCAGGTCGGCGTGCCAGCCCTCCTGGATCCGCCCGCGCTCCCGCAGCCCGAACAGCTGCGCCGGATCATCGGTCAGCATCTTCACGGCCTGCTCAAGCCCCAGCAGCTTCCGCCCGCGCAGGCAGTCTCCGATGAACCGGGTCGTGTACGGCGCCCCGCACATCCGGTCCAGGTGCGCGCCCGCGTCGGAGCCGCCGAGCATGACGTCCTCGTGGTTCCAGGTCTCCTGGCGCAGTGCCCAGGAGTCCGGGTCGTTGTCGGTGGGCATCGGCCACAGCACCGTGCGCAGCTGGTCGTTGGCGCAGATCTCGACCAGGCACTCGAAGGGCTCCTGCCCCCGCTCGGCGGCGATGTCACGCACCACGCGCCCGCTCAGGCCCTCGTTGGCCTCGGAGTACGTGTCCCCGATGACGTAGCGCCCGAAGTTCGCGAGCCTGCGGAAGACGCCCGCCTCCTTGCTGTCGGCGCGCCGCAGCATCTCGGTGCGGGTCTCCGGGTCGCGCAGCTTGGCGATCCGCTCCTCGACGGGAAGGCCGAGGATCTCGCCCCACCCGGGTATCAGATTGAGCGCGCAGAACGTCCCGAGGCTCATGTTCATCGGCGTCAGGATCGGCATCGTCAGGGCGACGATCCGGCCGCCCGACTTCCGGGCCCGCTCGCTCGCCTCCAGCTGCCGCGGCACCCGCTCGGGCACGGCGGCGTCGATGGTGAGCACGTTCCAGTTGAGCGGCCGCCCGGCGGCAGCCGTCATGTCGACGAACAACTCGATCTCATCGTCACTGAACTGATCGAGACACCCGGCGACGATGGCCTCGATCTGCGTCCCCTCGTGCTCGCCGACCGCCTTGCTGAGCGCGATCAGCTCGGCGGGCTTCGCGTGCCGGGAGGCGACGGGCTCACCGTCCCCGTCTGAATGCGAGGAGGACTGAGTGGTGGAGAGCCCCCAGGCCCCGGCGTCCATGGCATCCTTCAACAACCCCACCATCCGGTCGAGTTGCTCGGCACTCGGCTGCCCGCCGACGGCATCGGCCCCCATCACATACCGTCGCAGGGCGCAGTGCCCCACCATGAACCCGGCGTTGACGGCGATCCGCCCGTCGAGGGCACCCAGATAATCCCCGAACGAATTCCACGTCCACGGCGCCCCCTCTTCGAGGGCGACCAATGACATCCCCTCCACACGGGACATCATCCGCCGCGTGTAGTCGGCGTCCCCCGGCTGCTCCGGGTTCAACGGGGCGAGCGTGAACCCACAGTTGCCCCCGGCGACGGTGGTCACGCCGTGATTGAGCGAGGGCGTGGCGTACGGGTCCCAGAACAACTGGGCGTCGTAGTGCGTGTGCGGATCGACGAACCCGGGCGCGAGCACGAGCCCCGAGGCGTCCTCGGCACTCCGCGCCTCCTCGGCGACCTTCCCGGGCTCGGCGACGACGGCGATCCGCCCGTCCCGAATCCCGACATCAGCGGTGAACGCGGGTGCACCGGTCCCGTCGACAACGGTGGCGCCCTTGATGAGGTGATCGAGCATTCGAGTCCGTCTCCCTTCGAAATTCCGGACCATGCGGCGGTCGAGCTCACCTTTCAAGCCCCTGCGGCCAAATCAAGCCCCTGCGGCGATTGAGCAGCGGGGTCCGGGGCAGAGCCCCGATCTTTTGAAGCCCCGCCGGCGATTGAGGCGCGGGGTCCGGGGCAGAGCCCCGCGACGTCAACCACGCCACCCGCACCGCCCGAAGGGCCCCGGCCTCCGTCCGGGAGGGGAGACCGGGGCCGGCCCATACGGACTACACAGCCGACCGGAACCTGGTCGTCCGGTGCACCGGATCCGTATCGATCTTCGGAATCACGTGCTCCCCGATCAGCTTGATCGAGTTCAACGTGTCCTCGTGCGAAACCCCGATGGGCAGCCCGAACGACAACTGGTCCGCCCCCGCCTGCTCCCACCGCTTGCACTGCTGCAGCACCTCGTCCGGATCACCGCAGATCATCAGCTCCTCGGCGATGAGCAGCTCGATGATCTCGGCGGAGTACTCGGGGAGGATCTCCGGCCACTCGGGAATGCCCTCGGGCCGCGGGAACGTGTCGTGGTACCGGAACAGCAGCGACTGAAGGTAGTTGAGCCCACCGTTGACGGCGATCTGCACCGCCTTGTCGTGCGTCTCGGCGCAGATCGCGGTCGACGTCACCATGACGTTGTCGTTGACGAAGTCACCGATCGGGTCCGGGTCCTGGATGGCGGTCTTGTACTGCTCCAGGACCCACTCCATGTCGGAGACCTTCTGCACGGAGAACCCGAGCACCCCCAGGCCCTTCTTGGCCGCCATGGCGTACGAGGGCGGGGACCCGGCCGCGTACCACATGCCGGGGTGCGACTTACCGTACGGCTTGGGCAGCACCTTGCGGGGCGGCAGCTCCCAGTGCTTGCCCTTGAACCCGACGTACTCGTCCTGGAGCCACATCTTCGGGAACTCGCGGATGGTCTCTTCCCAGATCTCCTTGGTGTAGTTCATGTCGGTCACACCCGGCATGAACCCAAGGATCTCGTGGCTTCCCGCACCACGCCCGCTGCCGAACTCGAACCGCCCCTCGCTGAGGTGGTCCAGCATGGCGACCTTCTCCGCGACCTTCACCGGGTGGTTGACCGGCGCCAGCGGGTTGAAGATGCCGGAGCCGAGGTGGATCCGGTCGGTCGCGTGCGCGAGATAGCCCAGGAAGACGTCGTTCGCGGAAAGGTGCGAGTACTCCTCCAGGAAGTGGTGCTCGGACGCCCAGGCGTACTTGAAGCCGGACTTGTCCGCCTGGATGACGTACTCGGTCTCGTTCATGAGCGCGCGGTGCTCGGCCGTCGGGTCGGTCAGCGCCTGCTTGCCCAAGTATCCCTGTACAAAGAGCCCGAATTCCAAGGAGGTTCACCGTCCTCGTCAGTTTCTGACGCATCGTCAGATTGGTTGGATCGACTGTTCCACCGGACCCGCCGACCGTCAATACCTGACGCATCGTCAGCTATTGCCGGAGGCGGCGTCCCGGTCACAACACGCTGACCCCCGCCAGCCACCCGCCGTCCACGACGAACGGCTGGCCCGTGATGTACGCCGAGTCCTCCTCGGCGCTGAGAAAGAGCGCGAGCCGCGCGACCTCCTCCGGCTTCCCGACCCGGCCGAGCGGCACGAGATTGCGGTACAGGTCGTCGAGCGCCTGGGCCGCCTCCTCGCTGTCCGCCTCCGGGTCGAGCTGCGAGGGATTGCTCATGGCGGTGTCGATGGCACCGGGGCACACGGCGTTGACCCGGATCTTCTGCGCGGCCAGCTCAAGGGCGGCGACCCGCGTGAGGCCCACGATGGCGTGCTTGGTGGCGGTGTACGCGCCGACGTACGCCATGCCCGTCACCCCCGTGTACGAGGAGGTGTTCACGATCGACCCACCGCCGGCCGCGCCGATCTCCGGGGCCACGGTCTTGATCCCGAGAAACGCCCCCACCTGGTTGACCTGGATGATCTGCTGGAACTCGTCGAGCGGCGTCGAGACCAGCTCGTTGAAGCGCAGGATGCCCGCGTTGTTGACCAGCCCGTCGATCTTCCCGAAGGCGGCCTTCGCGGCGCCGACGGCGGCGACCCAGTCCTCCTCCTTGCTCACGTCCAGGTGCACGTAGACGGCGTTGCCGTTGCCCAGGTCCTTGGCGACGGCCTCGCCCTGGTCGTCGAGCACGTCGGCGACGACGACCTTCGCCCCTTCCGAGGCGAAGAGACGCGCCTCCTGCTCTCCCTGCCCGCGCGCCGCACCGGTGATGAGGACCACGCGTCCGTCGAGCTTGCCCATTCGTCGAACCCCTTGCCTAGTCGGTCAGTTGAGGTCGTTCAGGTGCGGAGCGACTTCGGCGGCGAAGGCCGCCATCTGGTCGGTGAGTTCCTTGCGCGTCCGGCTGCGGAACCGGATCTGGATCTGCTGCACCCCCATCGCGGCGTAGGCCCGCAGCGACTCGGCGACCGCCTCGCCCGGGCCGGTCAGGGTGCGCCGCCCGACGTCCCACGCCGGCTTGCCCAGGTACAGCGGCTCGGTGATGGCGCCCACGGTGAGCGGCGCCTCGACGCCGGCCTCGGCGCGCAGCCGCCGCAGTTTCTCGATCTGCGCCGGGAGCCGGTCCCTCGGGTCGCCCTGCGGCAGCCAGCCGTCGCCCTTGAGCGCGGCGCGGCGCACGGCAGGCGCGGAGGAGCCGCCGACCCAGATCGGTACGCGCCGCTGGGCGGGCCTCGGCCGCTGCCCGAGGCCCTCGAACTGGAACAACTCCCCTTTGTGCACCGGGAATTCCTCCGGCCCGAGCGTGGCCTTCAGCGCGTCCACGCTCTCGTCGAGCACGGCGCCGCGCCGGGCGAAGTCGACGCCGAGCGCCTCGAACTCCTCCTGTACGTGTCCGGCCCCGACGCCCAGGACGAGCCGCCCGCCGCTGAGGTGGTCGAGGGTCGCGTACTGCTTGGCGGTGACGAGGGGGTGTCGGAGCCCGACGATCGCGACGTGGCTCAGCAGCCGTACCCGTTCGGTGATCCCGGCCAGATAGGCGAGCGTGGCGACGGGGTCGTACCAGGTCGTCGACATGGCGTCGGCGAGCCTGCGCGGGATGGCGACGTGGTCGCAGCTCGCGATGTAGTCGAAGCCGCCGCGGTCCGCGGTGCGGGCGATCTCGGCGAGGTCCACGGCGCCGGCCGATGCCTCCCAGGGCTCGGCGTAGACGGTGCTCTGGGATTGGACCGGGAGTTGCATTCCGTACGCGAGCGACACCATAAGGGCCCCTGCCGATCAGTTTTCTGACGACCCGTCATATTCGGCGGACGCCGAACATCCTCACGGCTGACGCCCCATCAGACAAGGCCCTGCACCACACCTCACTGAACCCACGCCCCACGCCACTGGGCTCCGCCTCAAACGCCGACGGCGCTGAACAAACCCGGGGCTCCGCCCCGTACCCCGCTGCTCAATCGCCGCAGGGGCTTGAACTGCCCACCCGAAACGGCGACGCCCACCCGCCTTGGGCAATCTGCCGCCTTGGGCGGCAGGGTGGGCAAGGCGGCGCCCCGGTGCCGCGCAACGGTCACCAAGGGCGCCGACCCCGGCACAGCCCCAAAGACCCCGGTGCCGCGCAACGGTCACCAAGGGCGCCGACCCCGGCACAGCCCCAAAGACCCCGGTGCCGCGCAACGGTCACCAGAGGCGCCGACCCCGGC
>NZ_JBITCS010000043.1:40367-64651 GCF_044453445.1 Streptomyces sp. NPDC051684
GGCACAGCCCCAAAGACCCCGGTGCCGCGCAACGGTCACCAGAGGCGCCGACCCCGGCCCCGCTCAAACCCCGTCAGGGCCGCCAGCACCCGTCCGGCGCCAGACCGAGCAGGTCGATCGCGTTGCCGCGCACCAGCCGGTCCACCACATCGGGCGCCAAGTGCCCCATCTGCGCCTCGCCGACCTCCTTCGACTTGGGCCACGTCGAGTCGGAGTGCGGGTAGTCGGTCTCGTAGAGGACGTTCCCGACGCCGATCGAGTCCAGGTTCTTCAGCCCGAACGCGTCGTCGAAGAAGCAGCCGAAGACGTGGTCGGCGAAGTACTCGGACGGCGGCTTGCGCACCTTGTCGGCGACGCCGCCCCAGCCCCGGTTCTCCTCCCAGACCACATCGGCGCGCTCCAGGATGTACGGGATCCAGCCGATCTGCCCCTCCGCGTACATGATCTTCAGGTCCGGGAACCGCTCGAACTTGCCGCTCATCAGCCAGTCGACCATCGAGAAGCAGCAGTTGGCGAAGGTGATCGTCGACCCGACGGCCGGCGGCGCGTCCGGCGACGTCGAGGGCATCTTGCTGCTGGACCCGATGTGCATCGCGATGACGGTCCCGGTCTCCGCGCACGCCGCGAGGAACGGGTCCCACTCGTCCGTGTGGATGGACGGCAGCCCGAGATGCGGCGGGATCTCGGAGAACGCCACCGCCCGCACCCCGCGCGCGGCATTGCGCCGCACCTCGGCCGCCGCAAGTTCCGGGTCCCACAGCGGTACGAGGGTCAGCGGTATGAGCCGCCCCTGCGCCTCGGGCCCGCACCACTCGTCCACCATCCAGTCGTTGTACGCCTGGACGCCGAGCAGACCGAGCTCCCGGTCCTTGGCCTCGGTGAAGGTCTGCCCGCAGAAGCGCGGGAACGTCGGGAAGCAGAGGGCGGACTGGACGTGGTTGACGTCCATGTCGGCGAGCCGCTCCGGCACGCTGAACGACCCCGGCCGCATCTGCTCGTACGTGATGACTTCGAGCTTGATCTCGTCCCTGTCGTAGCCGACCGCCGTGTCGAGCCGGGTGAGCGGCCGGTGCAGGTCCTCGTACACCCACCAGTCGCCGATCGGCCCGTCGTCGCCGGGCGCGCCCATGACCGGCGCGAACTTCCCGCCCAGGAAGGTCATTTCCTTCAGGGGGGCACGGACGATCCGGGGTCCGGTGTCGCGGAACTTCTTCGGCAACCGGTCCGACCAGACGTTCGGCGGCTCCACGGTGTGGTCGTCGACGGAGATGATTCGCGGGAAGTCAGCCGATTCCAGAGGGGTTTGTGCGTTTCGAGTGCTTTCTGTCTCCGTGGTCTCCATGGGCTCACGGTAGCGCTGATCTGACGACCCGTCAGCTAGTGGGGGCGCAGTGGTTCCCGATGGCTTACGCGTGAGGTCTCTGTGATGGGTGCCTTCCATGGCTGACGTTTCCGTCAGGAACAAGGCAAACTGACGGCAGTCGTCTTTGATGTGCGCGCAACACGGCGCGCCGGTTGGACGGCGCGACAGAATGACGTGCGCGCGATGACGCGTGCGGACGTGGCGGCAGGGAGCAGCGAAGATGGTCGGTGGACCGCGGGTACCGGAGCAGCGGCGCGCCGCCCTGCCCGAGGACCCCTCGGACGCGGCCCCGGCCGCGGGCGCCGACCTGCGCTTCAGCGTGCTCGGACCGGTCCGCGCCTGGCGCGGCGACGAGCCCCTCGCCACCGGTTCCCCGCAGCAGCGCGCGCTGCTCGCCACCCTCCTGCTGCGCCAGGGCCGCACGGCGACGGCGGCCGAACTCATCGACTCCGTATGGGGCGAGGAACCCCCGTCGCAGGCGCTGGCCGCGATCCGTACGTACGCCTCGCGGCTGCGCAAGATCCTCGGCCCCGGCGTCCTGGAGACCGAGGCGGGCGGCTACGCGCTGCGGACGCGGCCGGACGCGCTCGACCTGGCGGCGGCCGAGGAACTGGGATCGCGGGCCGAGCGGGCGCGGCAGGCCGCCGACCTGTGCCTGGCGCGGACGCTGGTGAACGAGGCGCTGGACCTGTGGGACGGCGAGCCGCTGGCCCACGTACCGGGTCCGCACGCGGAGACGGAGCGCGCCCGCCTCGAGGAGTGGCGCCTCCAACTCCTGGAGACCCGGCTCGACATGGACCTGGAGCAGGGCTGCCACGCGGAGGCGATCTCGGCGCTCACCGCCCTGACCGCCGACCACCCGCTCCGCGAGCGCCTGCGCGAACTCCTCATGCTGGCGCTCTACCGCTCGGGCCGCCAGGCCGAGGCCCTCGCCGTCTACGCGGACACCCGCCGGCTCCTGGCCGACGAGCTGGGCGTCGACCCGCGCCCCGGCCTCTCCGAGCTCCAGCAGCGCATCCTCCAGGCGGACCCGTCCCTGGCCGAGCCCTCGGCGCAGCCGCCCGAGCCCACGCAGACCCCGCAGCGCCCGGCGCAACTCCCCGCCACGGTGCCGGACTTCACGGGCCGCGCGTCCTTCGTGACGGAACTCGGCGACACCCTCGCCGCCGCGTCCTCCGAATCGGGCGCGGGCTCCGTGATGGCCGTCTCGGCGGTGGCCGGCATCGGCGGCGTCGGCAAGACCACCCTCGCCGTACACGTGGCGCACGCGGCGCGCGCCGCGTTCCCCGACGGCCAGCTCTACGTGGACCTCCAGGGCACGAGCCCGCGCCCCGCCGAGCCCGAGACGGTCCTCGGCTCCTTCCTGCGCGCCCTCGGCACCGCGGACTCGGCGATCCCCGAGTCCCTGGAGGAGCGCTCGGCGCTCTTCCGCTCGACCCTCGACGGCCGCAGGACCCTGGTCCTGCTCGACAACGCGCGGGACGCGGCTCAGGTCAGACCGCTGCTGCCGGGCACGGCGGGGTGCGCCGCGCTGATCACGGGCCGGGTGCGGATGGTCGACCTGGTGGGCGCGCACCTCGTCGACCTCGACGTGATGTCCCCCGACGAGGCGCTGCTCCTGTTCACCCGCATCGTGGGCGAGGAACGGATGACGTCGGAGCGCAAGGCGGCCCTCGACGTCGTCGCGGCCTGCGGCTTCCTCCCGCTCGCGATCCGCATCGCGGCCTCCCGCCTCGCGGCCCGCCGCACCTGGACGGTCTCGGTCCTCGCCGCCAAGCTGGCGGACGAGCGCCGCCGCCTCGACGAGCTCCAGGCCGGCGACCTCGCCGTCAAGGCCACCTTCGAACTCGGCTACGGACAGCTGGAGCCCGCCCAGTCCCGGGCCTTCCGCCTCCTGGGCCTCGCGGACGGCCCCGACATCTCCCTCGCGGCGGCCTCCGCGGTCCTCGACCTCGACATCGAGTCGACGGAGGACGTCCTGGAGTCCCTGGTCGACACCTCCCTCCTGGAGTCCGCCGCCCCCGGCCGCTACCGCTACCACGACCTCGTCCGGCTCTACGCGCGTGCGTGCGCGGAACGCGACGAGACGAGCGGGGAACGGGAGTCCGCACTGTCACGACTCCTGGACTTCTATCTGGCGACGGCAGCGGGCGTCTACGCGATCGAACGGCCGGGAGACCGCCTGGTCGATCACGTCGCACCGACGAACCACCCTGGCCTCTCCTTCCAGGACCAGACAGTTGCCCTGGACTGGCTGTTCGCCGAGTCCGAATGCCTCTTGTCCTGCGTCCAGCAGTCGCTCCGCGCGGATCTGTTGCAGCGGGCGGCGAGCCTCATCCTCGTGGCCAAGGACCTGTCCGAGTCGGGAGCGAGCTCGCTGCGGTACGAGCGAGCCGCTGTCGCTCTGCGCGACAAGGCCCGCGAGCTGGGCGATGCCGTCGCGGAGGCGCGGGCGCAGACGACGCTGTCCCAGGTCTGGGCCTTCGCGGGACGGTTCGACGAGGCGGAACAGGCAGCCGCGGCTGCGATGGACCTGGATGTCTCCTCGGACCCCTGGTCGAACGGCCACGCGCCGCACGAGCGCGGCATCATCGCCTTCTACCGCAACGACCTCGACCAGGCGGACGCCCATCTGCGGACGGCGCTGGAGAACTTCCGGGCGGACAAGAACACACCGGGCGAGGCCAGCGCCCTCTGCAACCTGTCCCGCATCCACCTGTCGCAGGACAGGACCGACAGCGCCATAGAACTCGCCGGGCAGGGGATCGAGATCTACGACCGTCTCGGCACGGCCCTGCGTCTGGCCAACGGACGGTACGCCCTCGGCCTGGCCCTGACCGCTGCGTGCCGGTACGGCGAGGCACTCGACCAACTCACCGCGGCGCTCGGCATCTTCCGCGAGAACCGCCAGCCCTTGTGGGAGGGGGTCACGCACCTTCGGCTTGCCGAGGTGCATCTCGCGGCCGGGCGGGCGCCGCTCGCCGCCGCCCACGCCGAGCAGGCCATCGCCTTGCGCGGCATCGGTGGGGAATGGCGGCGCGGCGGCATACTGACCGTTCTCGGCAAGTCGTTGGCGATGCTCGGCCAGCCGGACCGCGCACACGCCTGCTGGAGCGAGGCCCTCACCATCTACGAGCGCCTCGGCTCCCCCGAGGCCGCCGAGGTTCGGACGTTGATGAAGCCCGTCGCGGCTTAGGGCCCCTCCGAGCAGCCGTTCATCATTCGTTTATCGCGGCACGCCACTCTCTTGTGTGCCGACCCGTCGCGTCGGGGGGCAGACGGATTGGCGGTCGGGCCGGCCGTTACGGTAACGGCCCACGGTGAACGCCCGGCAACCCACGGGGGAGTTGCCGGGCGTTCATCCTCCGCACGCACGCCACTCACGGGAGGGATCATCGCCATGAGCGACAAGATCAAGCCGCAGGACAGCCACATCTCGAGCGAGGAGCTCGACGACGTGAAGCCGCTCGACAGCCACATCTCGAGCGAGGAGAAGGAAGAGATCGAGCCGCAGGACAGCCACATCTCCGGCGGCACCGTCACTCCGCAGGACTCGCACATCTCCAGCGAAAAGGCATAGAAGCCACTCCTGGGACGGGGATCGGCCGCGGCGGACCGGAGGGGGAACCGCCGCGGCCGAGGCGTGTCCGGGACGGCTTCGAGCCAATCAGTGGCCGAGGTCCGGGCCCCAGCCCGGATCTCTGTCATGTCGCCCCGCGCGCCAGCACCCGCCCCTCCGCCACCGGCAACCCCTTGTCCCACCAGTGGTCGTAGCGCCGGTACGCTCCCGGATCCCGCCCCGTCAGCAGGCCGGACACACCCCGCGCCTCGGCCTCCAGGGCGGACCACGTGCGTTCCGGCAGCGGGTGGAACGCGCCCACCTCCACGCCGCCGCCGTCCGGAGCGAGCCGCCAGACCCCGGCCACGTAGCCGTCGACAAGGACCGTCGGCAGCACGTCCCCGTTCACCCGCGTCACATGCTTGCGGTACTCGGGCGGCAGCACCCGGCCCCGGTCCGCGTAAGCCAGCAGGGTGCTGTCCCACATCGCCATCAGCCGCGGGGGCGCGGGCAGTTCGGGGTCGGGCAGCTCCCCGCCGGGCACGTCGTACAGCTCCTCGCCGCCGGGACCGGTCAGCCGCCGCAGATCCTCGTCGAGCGCCGCCCGCACCCGCCCCTTCTGCACGAGGCCGAACTGCGCGATGTCCGCCACCGACGCCGGGCCGAAGCCCGCCAAGTAGCGCCGGACCAGGACCCGCAGGCCGCCCTCCATCGCCTCGGGATCCCGCAGCGCCGGCCGCCGCCCACACTCCGCCGCCACGAACAACTGCCGCTTGTCGGAGGCGTACGACCACGGCGCACCGGCGACCGGCGCGTGCCACAGCGGCGCGTACTGGCGCAGCATCCGGCAAGCCGTCACGAGCCCGTCCCCCGCAACCCGCCCCGTGAACCAGTCCGTCAACTCGCCTGCTGTACGCGGCCGTTCGGCCACCCGCAGCAGCTCGGGCAGCAGCCCGTCCGCGTCCTCCGCCACCAGACCCGACGCCCGGAACCGCGGATCCCCAAGGCGCGCGCCCCGCACCGTCGGCTCCACCGCGGCCCGGAAGTCCCGGTAGTCGTCGACGTGCACCGCGTGCAGCGTGATCCGCATCAGCGTCGACTTCACCGCCCGGAACCCGCCGAACACCGCGTCCAGGTCCCCCGGTTCGAACCCCGCCACCCGGTTCCACAGCGCCACATACGGCGAAGCGGGCTGCTGCGCCTGGAGCGCGACAACCCGCCGTAGTGCCTCCTCGGCCCCGACGTCGGCCCGGCCCAGCAGCAACTGCCTGGCCAGGGTCGACCTGTTGAGGCCCCGCGCGGAGATCGAGTTCGTGGTCATGCCGGAATTCTTCCGGCCCGGACCACCCCGCGCACCCCGAAACGTCAGTCCAGCTTGCGAGCCACCTCCGTGGCCCAGTACGTGAGGATCATGTTCGCGCCGGCCCGCTTGATGCCGAGCAGCGACTCCATGATCGACTTGTCCCGCTCGATCCAGCCGCGCTCCGCCGCCGCCTCGATCATCGCGTACTCGCCGCTGATCTGGTACGCCGCCACCGGCACGTCGGACGCGTCGGCGACCCGGGCCAGGATGTCGAGGTACGGGCCCGCCGGCTTCACCATCACCATGTCGGCCCCCTCTTCGAGGTCGAGCGCCAGCTCCCGCAGGGACTCCCGGACGTTGGCCGGGTCCTGCTGGTACGTCTTGCGGTCTCCCTGGAGCGAGGAGCCGACGGCCTCACGGAACGGGCCGTAGAAGGCGGAGGAGTACTTCACCGTGTACGCGAGCACGGCGACGTCCTCGCGGCCGATCTGGTCCAACGCGTCCCGGATGACGCCGATCTGACCGTCCATCATGCCGCTCGGGCCGACGATGTGGGCGCCCGCGTCCGCCTGGACCTGCGCCATCTCCGCGTACCGCTCCAGCGTCGCGTCGTTGTCGATCCGGCCCTGCTCGTCGAGGACGCCGCAGTGGCCGTGGTCCGTGAACTCGTCCAGGCACAGGTCCGACATGACCAGCAGGTCGTCGCCCACCTCGGACCGCACGTCCCGCAGCGCGAGCTGGAGGATGCCGTCGGGGTCGGTACCGACCGTGCCCCGGCCGTCCTTCTTCTCGTCCAGCGGCACGCCGAACAGCATGATCCCGGAGACGCCCGCCTCGGCGGCCTCGGCCGCGGCCTTCTTCAGCGAGTCACGGGTGTGCTGGTACTGGCCCGGCATGGAGCCGATCTCCACCGGGGCGTCGATGCCCTCGCGCACGAACGCCGGAAGGATCAGGTCGGAAGGATGCAGCCGCGTCTCGGCGACCATGCGCCGCATGGTCGGCGTCGTCCGCAGCCGCCGGGGCCGCGAACCGGGAAATGAACCGTACCGAGTCACCAAGATCTCCTCGAACTACGTACAACCACCGGGGGCGAACGCGTCCCGCCCCGCCTTGGGCACCGCACGGGGCGCTGCCCCGCCTTGGGCAATCTGCCTTCCCCAAGCTCTCGAACAACCTCGAGCAGGGGATGCCCCATCGGGCGGCAGGGTGGGCAAGGCGGCCCCCGGTGCCGCGCAACGACACCAGGGGGCCCGCCCCGTTGCAGATCTACGGAGCCGCGCGCCGCCGCCGCGACCCGGGCCGCCGCTCGCTCGGCCGCGTCACCGGATCCCCCGCCTCGATGGCGGCAGCCCTCCGCTTCGCGCCGAAGTCGGCAAGCGCCGCCGCCAGCTTCAGCACCGACGGCTCGGGCGCCATCACATCGACCCGCAGCCCGTGCTCCTCGGCCGTCTTGGCCGTCGCCGGACCGATGCACGCGATCACCGTGACGTTGTGCGGCTTCCCGGCGATACCGACCAGGTTCCGCACCGTCGACGACGACGTGAAGAGCACCGCGTCGAAGCCACCACCCTTGATCGCCTCACGCGTCTCCGCCGGCGGCGGCGACGCCCGCACGGTCCGGTACGCCGTGACGTCGTCGACCTCCCAGCCCAGCTCGATGAGCCCGGCCACGAGCGTCTCCGTCGCGATGTCGGCACGCGGCAGGAAGACACGGTCGATCGGGTCGAAGACCGGGTCGTAGGGCGGCCAGTCCTCAAGAAGACCCGCGGCCGACTGCTCACCGCTCGGCACCAGGTCCGGCTTCACACCGAAGGCGATGAGGGCCTGCGCCGTCTGGTCGCCCACCGCCGCGACCTTGATCCCGGCGAAGGCACGGGCATCGAGCCCGTACTCCTCGAACTTCTCGCGGACGGCCTTGACCGCGTTCACCGAGGTGAAGGCGATCCACTCGTAGCGGCCCGTCACCAGGCCCTTGACCGCACGCTCCATCTGCTGCGGCGTACGCGGCGGCTCGACCGCGATGGTCGGCACCTCGTGCGGCACCGCACCGTAGGAACGAAGCTGGTCGGAGAGCGAGGCCGCCTGCTCCTTCGTCCTGGGGACGAGCACGCGCCAGCCGAACAGCGGCTTCGACTCGAACCAGGACAGCTGGTCGCGCTGGGCGGCGGCACTGCGCTCACCGACCACGGCTATGACCGGCCGGTTGCCCTCGGGCGAGGGCAGCACCTTGGCCTGCTTCAGGGTCTGCGCGATCGTGCCGAGCGTCGCCGTCCACGTCTTCTGCCGCGTCGTCGTACCGGCGACCGTCACCGACAGCGGGGTGTCGGGCTTGCGGCCCGCCGCCACCAGCTCACCGGCCGCGGAGCCCACCGCGTCGAGCGTCGTCGACACGACGACCGTGCCGTCGGACGCGCCGACCTCGGTCCAGCAGCGCTCGGACGCGGTGGCCGCGTCCACGAACCGGACGTCGGCACCCTGCTCGTCACGGAGCGGCACACCGGCGTACGCGGGCACGCCCACGGCCGCCGCGATGCCCGGCACGACCTCGAAGGTGATGCCACCGGTCGCGCAGGCGAGCATCTCCTCGGCCGCGTACGTGTCGAGGCCCGGGTCGCCCGTGACCGCACGCACGACCCGCTTGCCGCCCCGCGCGGCCTCCATGACAAGATTGCCCCAGTCCCTCAGAGCCGGGACCGCAACGGCAGTTGACGAGCCGTCAGCGGCCGCCGCACGCTCCGGGGCGCCCGTGGCGTCGAGGACGGTCACGCCGGCCTTGGCATGCGTCCGCACGACGTCGAGCACTTCGGGCTCGGCGATCAGCACATCCGCTCGGGACAGGGCCTCCACGGCCCTGAGGGTCAGCAGCCCCGGATCTCCGGGGCCCGCACCCAGGAAGGTGACGTGCCCAGGTGCACAGGCGGTCGATACTGCGGTGGTGGGGCTCATCGTGCTCGCTCCCCCATCAGACCGGCCGCACCCTTGGCCAGCATCTCGGCGGCGAGTTCCCGCCCGAGAGCCAGCGCCTCGTCGTCCGACGAGGGCACGGGACCGGTGGTGGACAGCTGCACCAGCTCGGAGCCGTCGGTCGAGCCGACGACGCCGCGCAGGCGCATTTCCTTGACAACCTGCCCGTCGACCAGCAGGTCGGCCAGTGCACCCACAGGTGCGCTGCAACCGGCCTCCAGGGCGGCGAGCAGGGATCGCTCGGCGGTCACGGCGGCCCGTGTGAACGGGTCGTCCATCTCCGCGAGCATGGCCACGAGTTCGCGCTGGTCGGCGGCGCACTCGATGGCCAGTGCCCCCTGGCCGGGGGCGGGCAGAATCATGTCGGTCGGGAGGAACTCGGTGACTTCCTCGCTGCGACCGGTGCGGCTGAGACCCGCGGCCGCGAGGACCACCGCGTCCAGCTCGCCCTTCTCGACGAAACCGATCCGGGTGTCGATGTTCCCACGGATCGGCACCGTCTCGATCCGCATGCCATGGCTGCGCGCGTACGCGTTCAGCTGCGCCATGCGACGCGGCGATCCGGTGCCCACACGGGCACCCGCCGGGAGATCGGTGAACTTCAGTCCGTCGCGCGCGATCAGCACGTCACGCGGGTCCTCGCGCTCCGGCATCGCGGCGACGACCAGGCCGTCGGGCTGCGCGGTCGGCAGGTCCTTGAGCGAGTGCACCGCGAAGTCGACCTCGCCCCGGGCGAGCGCGTCGCGCAGCGCGGTGACGAAGACACCGGTGCCGCCGATCTGCGCGAGGTGCTCGCGGGAGGTGTCACCGTACGTGGTGATCTCCACCAGCTCGACCTCGCGGCCGGTCAACTGCTTTACCGCTTCGGCCACATGCCCGGACTGGGCCATGGCCAGCTTGCTGCGCCTGGTGCCCAGCCTCAGGGCTTTCTCGGCGGTCATGCCGGGCCTCGATTCTTGCCTTCTGCTTCGTGGGGGGTGGCCCGGGAGACGGCCGCGACCGTCTCCTGGTCCAGGTCGAACAGGGTCCGCAGGGCGTCCGCGTACCCGGCACCGCCGGGCTCGGCGGCGAGCTGCTTGACCCGTACGGTCGGCGCGTGCAGCAGCTTGTCCACCACGCGCCGCACGGTCTGGGTGATCTCCGCGCGCTGCTTCTCGTCGAGCCCGGGGAGCCGGCCGTCGAGCCGGGCGATCTCGCTGGCCACCACGTCCGCGGCCATCGTGCGCAGCGCGACGACGGTCGGCGTGATGTGCGCGGCCCGCTGCGCGGCGCCGAACGCGGCGACCTCGTCGGCCACGATGGTCCGCACCAGGTCGACGTCGGCGGCCATCGGCGCGTCGGCGGAGGCGTCGGCGAGCGACTCGATGTCGACGAGGCGGACCCCGTCGATCCGGTGCGCGGCCGCGTCGACGTCACGCGGCATCGCCAGGTCGAGCAGGGCGAGCGCCACCTGTCGTACGGGCTCGGGGGCGCGCTCGCGGCGCATCTCCGGCACCCGTCCGACGACGGCGAGGGCGGCGATGGTCTCGGCCTCCGAGGCCTGGACCGGGCGGACCTGCTCGCGGGGCGCGTTGTCGACCCAGGCGCCGTGCTGTTCGAGCGCGGCGGCGTCGAACCCGGCGACCGCGGCCTCGCCCTCGACGGAGAAGCCGCCGCGCACGGTCTCGGCGACCGGTCCCGCCTCCCCGGCGGGCCTGCCGGGGACGGGGGCCGGAGCGCCCGGCACCTCGGCGCCCGCGGTCGGCGTGCGACCGGCGACGGCGGAACGTATGGCATCGGCGGTGAGGACGAGACCGGTGGCGCCGGTGCAGGAAATCGCGACGTCGGCACGTGTCAGTTCGTCCGCCACCGCGTCCATCGGGACGGCACGGGCGGCCGTGCCCGCCTCGGTCAGGATCTCCACGAGGCGGTCGGCGCGCTCCATCGTCCGGTTCGCGACGACGACCTCGGCGACCCCGGCCCGCGCGAGCGTGGCGGCAGCCAGCGATGACATCGAACCGGCGCCGATCACCAGCGCACGCTTGCCCTGCGCCCACGCGTCCACCGGCTGCCCGGCGGCGAGCTGCTCCAGGCCGAACGTGACGAGCGACTGCCCGGCCCGGTCGATCCCGGTCTCCGAGTGGGCGCGCTTGCCCACCCGCAGCGCCTGCTGGAACAGGTCGTTGAGGAGCTTGCCCGCGGAGTGCAGCTCCTGGGCGCGCGCGAGGGTGTCCTTGATCTGGCCGAGGATCTGGCCCTCGCCGACCACCATCGAGTCGAGCCCGCACGCCACCGAGAACAGGTGGTGCACCGCACGGTCCTCGTAGTGCACATAAAGATAAGGAGTGAGCTCTTCGAGACCCACGCCACTGTGCTGCGCGAGCAGCGTCGACAGCTCGGCGACACCGGCGTGGAACTTGTCCACGTCCGCGTACAGCTCGATGCGGTTGCAGGTGGCGAGCACCGCGGCCTCGGCTGCCGGTTCGGCGGCCAGCGTGTCCTGAAGCAGCTTGGCCTGGGTGTCCGCGTTCAACGCGGCGCGCTCCAGGACGCTGACGGGGGCGCTGCGGTGGCTCAGACCTACGACGAGGAGGCTCATGCCGGCATCACGGCGGGCACGTCCCCGTCGGGTCCCTTGCGGTCGTCGTTGTTCTTCTCGCCGTTGTTCTTCTCGACGGCGGGCTTGGTGACCTTGGCGGCCGGGCCCTCGACGCCCACCGCGCCCTCGGCCGCGGCGGCACCGTCGTCGGGCGCCTCGCCGGCCTTGCGCTGCTCGTGGAAGGCGAGGATCTGCAGCTCGATGGAGAGATCGACCTTGCGCACGTCGACACCGTCCGGAACGGAAAGGACGGTCGGCGCGAAGTTCAGAATGGAGGTGACACCGGCGGCGACGAGCCGGTCGCAGACCTGCTGCGCGGCACCGGCCGGGGTCGCGATGACGCCGATGGAGACGCCGTTCTCGTCGATGATCTTCTCGAGGTCGTCGGCGTGCTGCACGGCGATGCCCGCGACGGACTTGCCGGTCATCGCCGGGTCGGCGTCGATCAGCGCCGCGACGCGGAAGCCGCGGGAGGCGAAACCACCGTAATTGGCAAGCGCCGCACCGAGGTTGCCGATACCGACCATCACGATCGGCCAGTCCTGGGTCAGGCCGAGCTCGCGTGAGATCTGGTAGACGAGGTACTCGACGTCGTAGCCCACGCCACGGGTCCCGTACGAACCGAGGTACGAGAAGTCCTTGCGCAGCTTCGCGGAGTTGACCCCCGCGGCGGCCGCGAGCTCCTCGGAGGAGACCGTGGGTACCGAGCGTTCCGACAGAGCGGTGAGGGCTCGGAGGTACAGCGGAAGCCTGGCGACGGTGGCCTCGGGAATTCCTCGGCTGCGGGTCGCCGGTCGGTGAGTTCGGCCAGTTGCCACGGTGCTCCTGCGGGTAGAGCGGGGCTGTGGGCGGCACCCTGCTACTCGACCGCCCCGTCGAATGCAGGCTATGTCTTTGTGAACGCGTGCACAAAGATGGTGTCCGATTTGCCCGGCCAACGTGACCGGGCTCACGCACGCCCCGCGCGCCTCCCTGGAACCGGAGCGCAGGTAGCGTCGTTGCTCACCTGTGGGGGCCAAAACGGCACACTCTCCTCAACGTTGCCAAGATCCACGCCCCCGAGACCAAAACCGCCCCCGATCCTAAGCGACTTTTGGGACCAGTTGGACTCGTCGGTCAGTGACTTGTACGACCGGACCGGGGCCGGCCGCGACCGATCCGGGGGTGCCGTACGCGGTCCGTCACCGCGTGAGCGCACGCCGCAGCCGCTCCTCCTGAACGCGCCAGAAGTCGTGCTGCGCGCCGTCCACGAGAACGACCGGGATCTGTTCCCAGTACTTGCGGTACAGCTCCTCGTCCTCGGTGATGTCCTTCTTCTCCCAGGACGCTCCGACCTCGGCGCACACCTTCTCGATCACCACCTGTGCGTCGTCGCACAGATGACAGCCCGGCTTGCCGATCAGCGTGACGATCCGCTCACGCGGATCCTTCTTCTCGCGGTTGCGAAAAATGGGACTCATACCGGCCATTCTCGCCCCACACAAGGCCCTCCCGTCGCCGAGAATTCACACGCGGACAGGCTCCCGAAACCCGCTCGACTCCGGAACCCCCGAACAGACTGGCTATGCTCACGACATGTCCCGCCCGTCTCCCGACCACCACCCCGGTAGGAGGCACTTCGTGCCGCAGCATGGAATGGGATGGCTCACACCCCGTAGGCGCTCCGCCACCGCGCGGAGCGTGCTGGCAGGCGAGGCTTCGGCCGAGGCCGCCCGCAAGTCCTCCCAGGAGCTGGCGGACCAGTCGCCACCGGTCGACGACGAGGTCCAGGAACCGGAGTTCCCGGTCGCGGGCGACGACAAGGCCGCCGCCTTCTTCGACCTGGACAACACCGTGATGCAGGGCGCGGCGATCTTCCACTTCGGCCGCGGCCTCTACAAGCGGAAGTTCTTCGAGCGCCGCGAACTGACCCGATTCGCCTGGCAGCAGGCGTGGTTCAGGATCGCCGGCGTCGAGGACCCCGAGCACATGCAGGACGCGCAGAACAGCGCCCTGTCCATCGTGAAGGGCCACCGCGTCGCCGAGCTGATGTCCATCGGCGAGGAGATCTACGACGAGTACCTGGCGGAGCGGATCTGGCCCGGCACCCGCGCCCTCGCCCAGGCCCACCTGGACGCGGGCCAGAAGGTCTGGCTGGTCACCGCCGCCCCCGTGGAGATCGCCACGGTCATCGCCCGCCGCCTCGGCCTGACCGGCGCGCTCGGCACGGTCGCCGAGTCCATCGGCGGGGTCTACACCGGCCGGCTCGTAGGCGAACCGCTGCACGGCCCCGCGAAGGCCGAGGCCGTCCGTGCGCTGGCCTCCGCCGAGGGCCTGGAGCTCGGCCGCTGCGCCGCGTACAGCGACTCGCACAACGACATCCCGATGCTCTCGCTCGTCGGGCACCCGTACGCGATCAACCCGGACACGAAGCTGCGCAAGTACGCCCGCGAGCGCGACTGGCGGCTGCGGGACTACCGCACGGGCCGCAAGGCCGCGAAGGTCGGGCTCCCCGCCGCGGCCGGCGTCGGCGCGGTCGCGGGCGGTACGGCGGCGGCGATCGCGCTGCACCGGCGCCGGCGCTGACGCTGACGACCGGTCACCGACGGACACCCGGCGGCCCGGGACGACATTCCGAACGTCTTACCCGTGTCCCGCTCCCGCCAGTCCCTCAAGTACCACTCGGCCACAACACGTCACCACCAGAGCCGGAACTTGAACGTAATCGATCAACAAGTGGTCACTCTCTGGTACTTGAAACGCCTCCGAGCGACTACAGAAGTGACGTAATCGGTGATTTGAGCAACTGGGTGTAGTGCTCCCTGCACGAAGCGTTATTCTCCTCAGACGCAAACCGGTACCCACGCGTCAGCACGACGGGTGAACGGTCCCGCACTGCACGTGATGGAAGCTCTGCCTCTGGGAGTCCCGTGTACCCACACGTCGGGGTTGACGCCTCGGGCCTGGCTACGCTGCACGCGACGGTCGTGGACCGCCTGCGCGGTTTCGTCCCCACCGCGTACGCCGTCCCCGCCCTCGCCGCCGCCGCAGCGTCGGCCGTGCCTGCCCCTGCCTCGCCATGTTTCGCCATGGCCGATTCGACCGCGGCCACCGTCGGCAGACGGGCGCGCTCCGGGTCCGCCGGCGCCTCGGGCACCGCCGCCAGGTCGGCCACCCCTACGGCCCGCCGTCCCGCGGCCGACAGCGACAGTGCCCGCATGATGGATCTGGTCGAGCGCGCCCAGGGGGGCGAGGCCGACGCGTTCGGCCGGCTCTACGACCAGTACAGCGACACTGTGTACCGCTACATCTATTACCGCGTCGGCGGCAAGGCGACAGCGGAGGACCTCACCAGTGAGACCTTCCTGCGCGCGCTGCGCCGCATCAGCACGTTCACCTGGCAGGGCCGTGACTTCGGCGCCTGGCTGGTCACGATCGCGCGCAATCTGGTCGCCGACCACTTCAAGTCGAGCCGCTTCCGCCTCGAAGTGACCACGGGCGAAATGCTCGATGCGAACGAGGTGGAGCGTTCCCCCGAGGACTCGGTCCTGGAGTCCCTCTCCAACGCGGCCCTGCTCGACGCCGTGCGCCGCCTCAATCCTCAGCAGCAGGAGTGCGTCACGCTGCGCTTCCTGCAGGGCCTGTCCGTCGCCGAGACCGCTCGCGCGATGGGCAAGAACGAGGGCGCGATCAAGACCCTCCAGTACCGGGCGGTGCGCACCCTGGCGCGCCTCCTGCCGGACGACGCCCGCTGAGCCGGGCGCCCTTTATTCACCCCTGGCTCCGTCACTGCCCGCAGTCCTCAACTCACCTACGGTGAAAGCGAGATGGGATCGCGCCCGGATCATATTTCGCGCGTAACCGAAGTGCCGAGCCGCTCGTTGTGCGGGATGCAGGCTCCCTGTGGTCACTCCCGATCGGGATGCACTCACTCGTTGGTGTGCATCCGGGACCGGGGGTGCAACCCCAGGACCCCCTGGGGAGTCGACCGTCATGATTGAGAGGAGGTGCCGCCAGTGATCGCGAACGTATCGGCACACCGGCGGGCGAACGCCTTCGCCCAGGCCCTGGAGGACCAGTCCGACCAGGACCCGGCGGCGCAGCAACCGGAAGAAGAACCGGCCGGCCGGCGCGGCGATGCGGCAGCGGCGGCCGAGGAGGGCGGGCTGCTGTCCCTGGCCGCGGCTCTCGGCGAGCTGCCGAAGCCGGAGCTGGATCCCGAGGTCAAGGTGGTGCAGCGGGCCCAGCTCGTCGCCGCCATGGAGGCCATGGTCCAGGAGGGCGGCGCGCCCGCCGCCGTACCGAAGCAGCGCCAGGGCAAGGGCGCCCACCGGGCGAGTCCGCTGCGCAAGCTGCGGCCCCGCTCCCGCCTGACCAAGGGCATCGCGGCCGGCGGGCTCACGGTCGGGGTGGCCGCGGGCGCGTTCAGCGGTGTGGCCGCGGCCTCGTCCAGCGCGCTGCCGGGCGACCACCTCTACGGCCTGAAGCGCGGCATGGAGGACCTCAAGCTGGGCATGGCGCACAGCGACTCCGACAAGGGCCAGGCCTACCTCGACCAGGCGTCGACGCGGCTGAGCGAGGCGCGTCGGCTCATGGAGCGCGGCCGTACCGGACAGCTCGACCACGAGTCCGTGGGCGAGGTCAGGCGCGCGCTCTCCGGAGTGCAGTACGACGCCTCCGAGGGCCACCGGCTGCTCAGCGACGCGTACAAGCGCGACGGCGCCCTCGGCCCGATCCAGGCCCTGTCCACCTTCTCCGACGCGCACAGGCAGAGCTGGACGGCCCTGAGCGACCGCCTGCCGGTCCAGCTCGGGGACGTGCGGGACCAGGTCAGCTCGGTCTTCGACGCCATAGACGAAGAAGTCGGCCCGCTGCGCTCCCTGCTGCCGCGGACCCCGGACGAGAAGGGCGCCGCGACGAGCCCGGACACCAGCGAGGACGGTACGTCGCCGCGGACCCCGGGCAGCCACAGCTCCACGCCCTCCGGCTCCGGCTCCGGCTCCCAGGACGACAGGACGTCGACGAAGCCGAAGCCGTCCACGTCCACCGGCAAGGACGAGGAGGGCCTGCTCGGCGAGAACACGGGCGGCCTGCTCGACCCGCCGAAGGACAAGAAGACGCCGAGCCCCTCGGACGACAGCCCGGGCTCCAACACCGGCACGGGCTCCCCGAAGCCGGACGTGACGGTGCCCCCGCTGCTCCCGGGCCTGCTGCCGGGCCTGGGCGTCGACGGCGAGGACGCGAAGTAGTACACCGCGCGGCAGTCAGGGCCCGAGGCTTGCCTCGGGCCCTGACTCGTGCTCACTCGTTCAGAATCCGCCCGACCCGGCCACCCCAGGGAAGCCGCGTCAGAAGAACACCGACCGCCGCTGCACCAGCAGTTTGTAGAGCGTGTGCTGGATCTGTTCCCTGACCTGGTCCGTCAGGTTGAACATCAGCATCGGGTCCTCCGCCGCCTCCGGCGGATAGCCGTCCGTCGGGATCGGCTCGCCGAACTGGATCGTCCACTTCGTCGGCAGCGGCACCGCGCCCAGCGGCCCCAACCACGGGAACGTCGGCGTGATCGGGAAGTACGGGAAGCCGAGCAGCCGGGCGACGGTCTTGGCGTTGCCGACCATCGGGTAGATCTCCTCCGCCCCGACGATCGAGCACGGCACGATCGGCGTCCCGGCCCGCAGCGCCGTCGACACGAAACCGCCCCGCCCGAAGCGCTGCAGCTTGTACCGCTCGCTGAACGGCTTGCCGACCCCCTTGAAGCCCTCCGGCATGACGCCGACCAGCTCACCGCTCTCGAGCAGCCGCTGCGCGTCCTCCGCACAGGCCAGCGTGTGCCCGGCCTTGCGCGCCAGTTCGTTGACCACCGGCAGCATGAACACCAGGTCGGCCGCGAGCAGCCGCAGATGCCGGTTCGCCGGATGGTTGTCGTGCACGGCGACCTGCATCATCAGGCCGTCCAGCGGCAGCGTCCCCGAGTGGTTGGAGACGATCAGGGCCCCGCCCTCGGACGGGATGTTCTCGATGCCCTTCACCTCGACCCGGAAGTACTTCTCCGCGACCGGCCGGAGCAGCGACATCAGGACCTGGTCGGTGAGCTCCTCGTCGTAGCCGAACTCGTCGACGTCGTAATCCCCGGTGATCCGCCGCCGCAGGAACGCGAGCCCGCCCGCGATCTTCCGGTCCCAGCCGCCGCCCCGCGACGACCCGTCCGGCCCCTTCGGCCCGGGCTCGGACTCGGGTTCGGCCTCCGGCTCCTGCAACGGCCGCACCTCCCGTACGGCCACGGGTTCGCTCTTGCGGCGCGCGCCGGCCCCCGGGCCCCGGCCGCGACGCGCGGCACCCTTGGCCGCCGCCCCTCGCGACCTGTCGTCGTCGAACGGAATGACCTTGGCGTCCGCCATCGTTGATGCGCTCCTCAGTTGGCGCTCTGCGTCGGGAGGTGGCTGAGAGCTGTGCGGCCGGCACCGCCCAGGAAGGGCAGCGCGGCGATCCGGTCCACGGCCCCCGCGAGGGCCTGCGGCGGCAACAGGCCCGGGCCCCGGCCGCGTACGAACTCCGCGAACGCCTCCGCGGTCGTGTGCTTGGGCGCAAAGCCGAGTGTGTCGCGCATCTGGGCCGTCGACACCATGCGTCCGTGCGTGAGCAGCCGGATCTGCTCGGGCGAGAAGTCCGTCACCCCCAGCGTACGCAGCGCGCCGCCCACCCAGGTCACTGCGGGAAGCAGGACCGGGACCGTCGGCCGGCCGAGCCGCCGCGAGCACTGCGACAGCAACAGCACACCGTCGCCCGCGACGTTGAACGTGCCGCTGTTCAACGTCCCCCGGGCCGGCTCGTGCGAGGCGATCCGCAGCACCTCGATCACGTCGTCCTCGTGCACGAACTGGAGCCGCGGGTCGTAGCCGAACACGGTCGGCAGGACCGGCAGCGAGAAGTACTCGGCGAGCGGCGAATCCGCGGTCGGCCCCAGGATGTTGGCGAAGCGCAGCACGCACACCGCGACATCGGGGCGGCGCCGGGCGAACCCGCGCACATACCCCTCGACCTCCACCGTGTCCTTGGCGAAGCCGCCGCTCGGCAGCGACTTCGGCGGCGTCGTCTCGGTGAACACGGCGGGATCGCGCGGAGCGGACCCGTACACATTGGTGCTGGACTTCACCACCAGGCGCTTCACGTTCGGCGCCTTCTGGCACGCGCCGAGCAGCTGCATCGTGCCGATGACGTTGGTCTCCTTGACCGCGCCGCGGCCACCGCTGGCCAGCGGGGTCCCGGTCACGTCCATGTGCACGACCGTGTCCACGGCGTACTCGGCGAGCACCCGCGCGATCGTCGGCTGCCGGATGTCGGCCTGGAGGAAGTCCGCGCCGCCCAGATGGTGCGCGGGCGGCACGGCGTCCACCCCGATCACCCGGTCCACCTCGGGGTCCCGCTGGATCCTGCGTACGAACCGGCCGCCCAGCTGTCGGGCCACCCCCGTCACGAGCACGACCTTGCCCAAGATCAGCGCCTACCTTCCGTCCCAGCCCCGCCGCGCTCCGCAATCACTGCCTGCGGGCCACGTTAGCGGTTCGATGTTGCGCTGTGATGTCTGCTCGATGCAGGAAGTGACGACGGCCACACAACGCAATGTGGCCCTCCCACCGGATGGTGAAAGGGCCACAAGGCGCGCTGTACAGCAGCTGTCGCTTACTTCTTGTTGCGACGCTGCACACGCGTACGCTTCAGCAGCTTGCGGTGCTTCTTCTTCGCCATCCGCTTACGCCGCTTCTTAATGACAGAGCCCACGACTACCCTCGCTCACTTCTCGGACAACCCCCGCATAGCGGAGACAATCACTCGGTGCGGGGCTGCATTGGGGCCCACACGACCTACGGGGGGCTAGCCTACCCCGCCCCGAGTGCCGAGCAGAAATCGAGGTCCGCAGGATCCTGTGGATCAGCCGGCGTCCACCCCCACGTAAGAGTCACGGAGGTACTCGTGAACCGCGTTCTCCGGGACTCGGAAGGACCTCCCCACTCGGATCGCGGGCAGATGACCGCTGTGCACCAAGCGGTACACGGTCATCTTCGATACACGCATCACCGCGGCGACCTCCGCCACGGTCAGGAACGCCACCTCGGATAGAGGCCTCTGGTCAGCAGCCATGACACACCTGAACCTTCCGCACTCGACGGCCACCGGCTTCCCCTTCCGGTGACTCAACGTCGTTGCGTGCTCACTCCCCAATGTAGAGGCGGGTGATGCGAGTGGGGAAGAGGAGCAGCGATCGGCCGCCTACTGTGACAGACACGCTCGATTGAGTACATAGCGAGTAAGCGGTCGGTAGTAATCAGACCGCACAGCGTCATCAAGTGGAACGACGACGGACACCTGCCCCTCGGCCTCACCGACGAACAGGGCAGGATCGTCCGTATCGGCCAGACCGATGGCGTCGAACCCCAACTGACCTGCACCGCAGACCCATCCGTGGTCCCCGATGACCAACTCGGGCAGCTGCTCGCCGGCCTCCGAGAGCGCACCCAGCACCAGGCGAACCGGGAGTGGGGAATGGGTGTGTGCGCCGGTCTCACTTCGCACCGGGTACGCGCCCGGTTCCCGCATCAGCGCGACTCCCCGGTCGTAGTCGAGGTTGTACGTGCGTAGGCCGAACCGGGTCGTTATGTCGACACTCCGGCCCTGCGCGGGGGTGAGGACGGGGCAGCCCACCGCCGACAGGGCGTCCGCCAACGCGGCGTAGAAACCGAGCAGTCGATGCGGGTGGCCCGTCCCGAACAGCACCGGGGAACGGCTCTCCGCGGCCCTGCCGAGGCGCTCCGCAAACGCGTCGAGCGCGGCCAACGTCCGTTCCGGATCGATGACATCGTGCCCCGTGCGGTGCCCGGGGTCCCGGGAGACCCCGCACTTGTCCGCCATCAGCGCGAGCAGATCGCGGTGCCCCCACGCCCACTCGGGATCGAGCCCGAGCATCACTCGCGGATCCCGCGCCTCGAACAGGCGGTAACTGCGCAGACTCTCCTCGCGGGAGGTCGCCACGGGCCCGGCAAGCCGAGCCGCCAACAAATGCGCCCGCAGGGCGCCGACGCTCAACACCCTTGCGATGTTGCTCCATCGCCCTCACCGGGGCCCCGCTTTCCCGTGAAACACCCCACGGTCGGAGTAACACGCCACGGGTGGGAAGCCGCGGTTGCGGCTGAGTAATTCAAGCCCCTGCGGCGATTGAGCAGCGGGGTCCGGGGCGGAGCCCCGAGGCCGTCACGCCGGTGCGGGCGTATCGAGCGCGGTCGGCCGTCACCGCCTACGGCAACAGCCCCCGGAGCGGATACACCGACTTGCGGGTCGCCAGGATCGCCTGGTCGAGCCGGTCCGCCGGGTCGTACCCCGCCTCCCACTCCCGATACGACACGGGCCACCGCCCATCCGTCATCCGCTGCGGAGCCAACTGCCGCGTACGCGCGAACACTTCCTGCCGCCACCCGTCGGGAATCACCGACTCGGGCGCGACCTCCCGCCCCGCCGCGACCGCCACCAGATGCGTCCAGGACCGCGGCACGACATCCACCACCGCGTACCCGCCCCCACCGAGCGCGACCCACCGCCCGTCCGCGTACTCGTGCGCCCACTCATGACACGCCACCTGCACCGCCCGCTGCGCGTCCAGCGAAACGGCCAGATGCGCCAGCGGATCCTCGAAGTGCGTATCGGCCCCGTGCTGCGTCACAAGCATCTGCGGCCGGAACTCCGCCAACAACTCCGGCACCACCGCGTGCAACGCCCGCAACCACCCCGCGTCCCCGGTCCCCGCCGGCAACGCCACATTCACGGCCGTGCCCTCCGCGGCCCCGTCGGCCCCCGTCTCCCCGGGCCAACCGGTCTGCGGGAACAACGTGCTGGGATGCTCGTGCAGCGAGATCGTGAGCACCCGGGGGTCGTCCCAGAACGCCGCCTGCACGCCGTCCCCGTGATGCACGTCCACATCCACGTACACGACCCGCTCGGCGCCCAGCTCCAGCAACCGCGCGATCGCAAGCGCCGCGTCGTTGTACACGCAGAACCCGGACGCCGCCCCCGGCATCGCATGGTGCAGGCCGCCCGAGAAGTTCACCGCGTGCAGCGCCTGCCCCCGCCACACACTCTCCGCGGCCCCCACCGACTGCCCGGCGATCAGCGCGGACACCTCGTGCATCCCCGCGAAGGCCGGATCGTCCATGGTCCCGAGCCCGTACGCCGGGTCGGCGGCCTCCGGATCGGCCGAAGCCGCCTTGACCGCCTCCACGTAATCCTCGCGATGCACGAGCCGAAGCGTCGACTCCCCCGCGGACTTGGCCGCGACGACCTCCAGCTCCCGGTCGAGCCCGAACGCGTCCACCAGTCTCCGGGTCAGATCAAGCCTGACCGGATCCATCGGGTGTCCGGGCCCGAAGTCATACCCCGCTACCGCCGGGTCCCACATCAATTGCGCGCGGCCGCTCATGCCCGCCACCGTATCGGTCCCCCCGCTCCCGGAACGACGGGGCGTACACCAGCGTCAGCAGCACCAACACCATCGGCACGAGCATCGCCCCGCGATAGCTCCAGGCATCCCCCAGCGCCCCCACGAGCGGCGAACCGATCAGAAACCCGACGTAGTTGAAGATATTGAGCCGCGCGACCGCCGCATCCGACGCCTTCGGGAACAGCCGGCCCGCCGCGGCGAAGGTCTGCGGCACGATCACGCACAACCCGAGCCCCAGCAACGTAAAGCCCAGCATCCCCACCCAGGCACCCGGCGCCACAGCCACCACACCGAACCCACCGGCAGCCACCACCGTCCCGAGCCGCACCACGGCCACGGCCCCGAACCTCCGCACCCCCACATCCCCGACGGCCCGCCCCACCAGCGTCATCACCATGTAGACGTTGTACGGAACGGTGGACAGCTGCTCCGAACTCCCCAACACGTCCTGGAGGTACTTTGCGCTCCAGTTCGAGACGGTCGAGTCCCCGATGTACGCGAAGGACATCACCAGGCACAGCGGAAGCAGCACCTTGAAGACGACCTGACCGCCCGCCTCCCGCTCCTTCGCGGACTCCTCCCCGCCAGCCGGCCGCCCGTCCACGTACCACCGGCTCCCGACGAGACACAGCGGCAACAGCACGCAGGCCACCGGCAGATACAGCACGAACAGCGTCAGATCCCAGTGCGCCCCGACCCACGCGAGCGACGCCCCGACGATCCCGCCGAGGCTGTACGACGCGTGGAAGCCGAGCATGATGCTCCGCCCGTACGCCCGCTGGAGGCTGACGCCGAGCATGTTCATCGAGGCGTCGAGCGCCCCCACGGCCAACCCGAACGCGGCGAGCGCCACGGCCACTTCGGCCACCGAGTCCCCGGCCCCGACCCCGAGCAGCGCCAGCAGCACGACCGGCTGCGACCACCGCAGCACCCGGCTCGGCCGCACCCGCTTCACCAACTGCTCGGTGCCTACGCTCCCCACCCCGGCCAGCACCGGTACCGCCGCCAGGAACACGGGCAGCAGGGCGTCGGATATCCCGTACTGGTCCTGAATGGCGGGGATCCGGGTCACGAGCAGCGCAAAGGCGGCCCCCTGCGCGAAGAAGCTGAACCCCAGCGTCCCGCGGCCCCACCGCAGCCGCCCACCCGCCGTGCCGGCCGTCCCTGCTGTGCCATCGGTCATGGCGGCACAGCGTATGCCTCCGCCCTACCCGTGGGTAGATGGATCACAAAACCATGGGCCGACCGTGACCTCAGCCCAGCAGCCGGGGCAACTCCCGCATGTCGTCGAAGAGTTCACCGGCCCCGCCGAGCCGCTCGGGCGGCGTCATCGCGGTGAACCCGTACACATCCATCCCGGCGGCGACGGCTGCCTGCACACCGAGCGGACTGTCCTCGACGACCAGGCACTTCTCCGGCGGAACGCCCATCCGTTCAGCGGCGTACAGAAACAGGTCGGGCGCCGGCTTCCCCCGCCCCACATCCTGCGAGCTGAAGATCCGCTCGTCCCCGAACCACTTGTCGAGCCCGGTCTTCCGGTGCCCGACACGAATCCGCTCATGACTCCCGGAGGACGCGACGCAGTACGGCACCCCGTCCGCCGTCAGCCTCTCCAGGACCTCGACGACCCCGTCGACCGGCTCCAGCTCCCGCTCGAACGCCGCGAACACCCGCGCATGAAAGACCTCGTCGAAATCCTCGGGAAGCCGCTGCCCGGTCCGCTCGAGGACCACGTCGTGCACGCGGTGCATGGCGGCCCCCATGTAGTCCCGCAGGGATTCCTCGTACGAGGTCGGGTGCCCCAGCTCCGTGAGATAGCCGGCCAGGAGCGTATTGGAGATCGGCTCACTGTCGACGAGTACACCGTCGTTGTCGAAGATGACGAGGTCATAGCGCATGCCCATGACTTCGACCCTAAACGCAGAAAAGCCCGGACCGTATCCCGGTCCGGGCTTTTCTTTAAAATTAGTTCGGCGGCGTCCTACTCTCCCACAGGGTCCCCCCTGCAGTACCATCGGCGCTGTGAGGCTTAGCTTCCGGGTTCGGAATGTA
>NZ_JBITCS010000044.1:0-63376 GCF_044453445.1 Streptomyces sp. NPDC051684
GGAGGCGACGCGGAGCGTCGTCGACCGACGACAACGCCGCGAGCGTGCGTGCCAGGCCCCGCGAGCCCGGCCTGATCCAAACGACAAGCCCTAGCCCCTGGTCCGCCCCAGGGGTGCGCACTCGACGGGAGCCCGTCGTCACTCCGCGCGCACCGACTCCGCGATCGACTCGCCGACCGCCACCACCGCGTCCGTGAGCAGCGCCATCGCCGCGTCCATCGACTGCGAGCGGTCGGCCTGCCACGCGACGAACGCGCCGTCGAAGCCGGAGACCGCGAACCGGTCGAGCCGGTCGGCCACGGCCTGCGCCGCCTCGGGACCGTACGCGGCGAACGAGTCGGCGATCATGCGGTTCATGATCACGGTGCCGTCCCGCCGCACCCGCTCGATGATCCGGTCGACCTCCGCCGCCTCCGCCTCGTCCGACGCCTCCGCGTTCATCAGCAGGATCAGGTGCAGCCGCAGGAAGTCCGGATTGGCGAGGAAGACCTCGCCGGTGCGCCGCAGGTACCAGCCGAGGCGGTCGCGGGCGCCGCCCTCGCGCGGGCTTTCGCGCCGTGTGACAGTCACCACGATTGGACCGATCGGTCCAATCCTGGAACGAACAGGGAGGCCGCCCATGCGCCAACAGTTCGACGCGGACGTCGCCGTCATCGGGTACGGCCCCACCGGAGTCATCGCCGCACTCAGCCTCGCCCAGCAGGGCGCGCAGGTGCTCGCCCTCGAACGGGACCGGGACATCTATCCGCGGGCGCGGGCCGTCACCGTCAACGACTGGACGATGCGGATCTTCCAGAACCTGGGCATCGGCGAGCGCGTCGAGAAGGTGATCGACCCGCAGCGCGCCCTGCGCTGGGTGACGTACGAGGGCGACGAGGTGATGCGCGTCGAGCATCCGCCCTCCGCGCTCGGCGCGGGCTCGCGCTGCTACAACATCTACCAGCCGGTCATGGAGAGCGAGCTGCGCTCCTGCGCCCAGGAGCGCGAGGACCTGATCACCGTGCGCTACGGCGCCGAGGTCACCGAGATCGAGCAGGACGACTCCGGTGTCACGGTCACCACCACCGACACGGACACCGGCGAGGTCCGCACGTACCGCACCCGGTACGCGATCGCCGCGGACGGCGGCAGCAGCCGGCAGCCGGACCCGGCAGCGCCTGGGCATCCAGCTGCTCGGTGACACCAAGCAAGTCACGTGGGTCGTCATCGACTGCCGGGTCGAGCGCTGGTGGCCCGATCGCGACTTCCTCACCTTCTGGACCGACAAGGACCGGCCGGTTGTCGACATCGCGCTGTCCGCGGGCAACCACCGCTGGGAGATCCCGCTCAAACCCGGCGAGACCGAGGCCGACTTCCCCACCAGCGCCGAGGTGTGGCCGCTTCTCGACGCGTTGGGCGTCAGCACGGAAGACGTCGACATCCACCAGCACGCCTTCTACCGGCACCACGTACGCATGGCCGACACCTGGCGCCGCGGCCGCGTCTTCCTCGCCGGCGACGCGGCCTGCCGCCGGCGTTCGGCGGCGGGACCGCCCCGGTCGTGGCTTACTCGGACCCGACGCCGGGCACCCGCGCGCTGACGGAGCACATGACCAGGGCCGTCGCCTACTCCAGCAACCTCTTCATCCGCGACTCCGGCATCCGGGACCCCACCACGCTCGTCGACGTGCACGAGATCCAACTCCCGGACGTCGGCGCCGACTTCACGAACACCGCGCCCATGATGCGGCCGTTCCCGGTGATGAGCGACGACCGGGTGGAGGTCAGCGCGGTCCTCGTGCCGCACGGCCCGGTGTTCCCTTCCTTCGCGTACCGCTTCGACACCGAGTACGGATCGGTCACGTTCTCCGGCGACACCACCCACACCCCCAACATGCCCGCCCTCGCCCGGGACACCGACCTGCTCGTGCACGAGGCGATCAACCTGCGGGGCGCCGAACTGTCGCCCGCCCTGCGCAGCCACATGCTGGAGTCGCACGTCGAGGTGCAGAAAGTGGGCGCCGTAGCGGAGGAGTCCGGCGCGAGGCGCCTCGCCCTGAGCCACCTCATCGACCTCGCCCGCGACCCCCTCGACGTACGGCAATGGCAGCGCTGGGCCCAACAGGGCTACGGCGGCCGCGTGCTCGTCGGCACCGACCTACGGCGCATCACGGTGAAATGACGCGGCGACAGGCCGCGGAGAGGGGGGTGAAACCCGGCGTCTTGCGTTGATCCATTACCCCAACAGCAGGAGTTCGTTGGACTGGGTGACCGTTTCCCCCTCTTCCAGGAGTCACCCGCCCATGCCTGAGGAATTCGTACGCCGGTTGCATTTCAAAGGGTTCGCCTATGAGTGCCGTGTCGTCGAGAACCCCGCTCCCCGGACGGAGCCCATCGTGTTGCTGGGGGGCTCTTTCCAGGACATGTACGCCTTCCGCCGCCTGGAGAAGCCATGGACGGAGGTTGCGACGGTCATCACCGTCGACTTCCCCGGCTCGGGCAACGCGGACGATCTGCCCGCGGAGTACGGCTTCGACTTCCTCACCGAGGTGCTTGGCGATCTGCTCGGGCAGTTGGAGCTGGACACCGTCAACCTGTTCGCCGCCTCCTACGGCGTTCCCATCGCGTACCGGCTGGCCCAACGGCGTCCCGAGCGCGTCAAGCGCCTGATGCTCGCCGGGGCTTCCGTCGAGTACCCGGCCGAGTGCCGGACGGCGCTGCGGGCCATGGTCGACAGCCTCGCCGCCGGTGACGTCTCGAGCGCCTACGGCCGGGTGACGGTGGAGGCGCTCATGGCGCACCCGGACCGTCCCGTCCGCAAGCGCGCCGTCACGGCCCGCCTGCTGGCGTGCACGATGAGCGCCATCACCGAGGCCGACGTGCCCCGGCATCTCGCCATCCTGGAGCGGGTCCTGGCCACTCCCGGCCTTCCGCCCGGCGGCATCCCCGACGTACCGGCCCTGTGCTTCACCGGCGAGTTCGACGAGTTCTCCACCCCCGACCGCGTGCGCGAGGTTGCCGCAACGATTCAGCAGGGGCAGTTCTCCCTGATCCGCGAGGCCGACCACCTGCCCAATCTCGAACGGGGCAAGGAGTTCTCCCGGCTCATCGCCGACTACTTCACCGACCAGCCGATCGAGACGCTCGACTTCCTGACCGAGGTCGAACGTCCGGCTCTCGACAGGGTGCCCGTCGGCGCGGCGTCGTAGCGCGGTTGCTCGTCACTGCGACCCCGCGGCGACCAGCGTCTCGGTGAGGGGTTCGAGCTGCGCGACCAGTTCGTCGAGCTCCTCGGGCGGGAGGGCTTCGTAGGGCGGAGCGGCGAGTTCGTCGGTCAGGGCTTCGATGCGCCGCTTGGTCGCGCGGCCGGCGTCGGTGAACCTGCCTTCGGCGTCGACGAGCCCGCGCTCGCGCAAGCCGTCCATGACCGCGGCCAGGCGGTCCTTCGGCAGATGCTGGATGCGCCCGAACGACTCCGGCGGATGGATGCCCATGTCCAGCGCCGAGAGCACATGCGCCTCCGTACCGCCGATCCGCGCTCCGAGGAGAGCGGCGATGTGCCCGTCGGCCCGGTGCTCGCGCAGCATGGTCGCGGAATGCCACAGCCGTGCGACCGGGTCCTCGGGCACCGGAAGGCCGCGCATCCCGGCGTACATGAACCGGCCCGCCGTCGACGCGCTCGTCGCGGCCTTCGTGGTCAGGTCGGCGGCGCGCGCGACGCCTGGCGAGCCGGCCGCCTCGGCGCCGAGGATCCGCCGCAGCGAGGCCGCGCTGCCCCGCTCCCGCGCGGCGACGGACGCCTCGGGCGGGATCGTCTCCCACGCGCTGGGGATGTGCCGCGCGGCCTCCCCCTCGGCGAAGCTGTAGAAGGCGGCGTGCACGACCTCGGCCGGCACCCGCCCCAGGGGCGCGGCGCGACTGGCGAAGTAGCCGTCCCAATAGGTGCGGTGGCCGAGCGCGGCCAGTTCCTGATTGCACTCGTCCGCGAAGTAGGTGACCAGGCAGATCGGCTCCAGGAGCTCGAACATCCGACGTGCGGTGTGCGTCATGGCCCCCATCATGCCCGCGGTCGCGGACACGCACCGGCCGCTTCCCGCGCGCGGCTGAGTCGGTCGCGGGCTACCGCACCCAATTTCGCTACAGCCGTTGCGTAAAGGCCCCGGTCTTCGTACGCTCCAATTACGAAACGGCAGTAGCGTAAAGACTGGGGCGGTGCAGGGCATGGCACAGCGAGGGCGGCCACGGAACGCCGAGGCCGACGAGCGGATTCTGCGGACGGCGCGGGACCAGCTCCTGGAGCACGGCTACGCGGGCTTCGTCGTGGACAAGGTCGCCGAACAGGCGGACGTGGCCAAGACGACCCTGTACCGGCGCTGGCCCACCAAGGACCATCTGGCCGTCGCGGTCGTCGCCCGGATGCAGGACGACGTGGCCGTCCCGGACACCGGGGATGTGCGCGCCGACCTCACCGCCTACGCGGAGCAGATCGCCCTCGGGCTCAACAGCATGCGGCGCGCGGGACGGCAGGGCGAGCCCGACGACCTCTCCGCCGGTGTGGTGGCCGAGCTGGTCGCCGCGGCCGCCCGGCACCCCGACATCGGTGTGCTGGTCCGCGACGTCTTCACCCGGCGCAACCAGGTCGTCCTGGGACTGATCGACCGCGCCCGGCTCCGCGGCGAGCTGCACTCCTCCACCGACTCCGGCCTGCTGTTCGACCAGCTCGCGGGGGCCCTGTACTACCGGCTGCTCATCACCGGCCGGCCGATCGACCGTGCGTATGCCGAACGACTCGTGAGCGCCGCCCTGCGCGGCGCGCTACCGCTCAGGGAGAGTTGATGACCGCATTACTGGAAGCCCCGATACGCCCGCGCGGGACCCGTCCCCGGCGCCGCCGCCTGGCCGCCGTGCTGGCCTCGCTCCTCGTCCTGCTGGCGATCTACACCGGCTGGACCAACGCCCGCCCGTACCAGCTGAGTTCGTCGATCGAGCTGGAGGCGACGCCCGACGAGGTCTGGCGGGTGCTGTCCGATCTGCGGGCCTACGACGAGTGGAACCCGTTCATCGTCTCCGCGAGCGGCGCGCTGCGGAAGGACGCCACGCTGCGGCTGGTCCTGCGCGACAGGACCGGGGACACCACGTTCACGCCCACCGTGCTGGCCGCCGACGCGGGCCGGGAGCTGCGCTGGCTCGGCCGGATCGGCCCCGGCCTCGTCTTCGACGGCGAACACCGCTTCCGCATCGACAAGGTGGGCGGCCACCGGGTCAGGCTGACGCAGAGCGAGAGCTTCAGCGGCGTGGCGGTTCCCTTCGTCCGGAGCACGCTGGAGTCCAACACCCTGCCGCAGTTCCGCGCAATGAACCGGGCCCTGGCCGACCGTCTGGCCGAGGTCAGGGCCTCCTGAAACCGGCCGTCCGACCTCGGCCGCCCGAAGCGGGCCGGAGTCAGCCGCCCCTGCGCACCCGCGCCGCCTTGCGCGCCTCCGCGAGCTTGCGGGCCTCCGCGAGCTTGCGGGCCTCGTTGGTCTTGCGCGAGCCGCGGCCGCCCGAGCCGGTTCCGGAACCCGTCCCGGTTCCGGAACCGCTCTTCGGGTTCTTGCTGCTGCCAAGGCCGCGGAACGGGGTGTTCTCGTTCTTGGGGCGCTGGGCGGGGCCGCCGTCGAGGGGCTTGCCCGAGGGGGCCTTGGCGCCGGTGATGCGGCTCAGCTCCGCCTCCCCTGACCGCACCTTGGTGACCTTGGCCCTGACATCGGCGTCCGCCATCACCTGGCTCGTCTCGCGTCGCTGCCCCGACAGGACGAGGGAGACGACCGTGCCGGAGCGGCCGGCGCGGGCGGTGCGCCCCGCGCGGTGCAGGTAGTCCTTGGGATCGGTCGCCGGGTCCACGTTGACCACGAGGTCGAGGTCGTCGACGTGCAGACCGCGCGCGGCGACGTTCGTCGCCACCAGCGCGGTGATCTCGCCGTTCTTGAACTGGGCCAGGGTCCGGGTGCGCTGCGGCTGCGCCTTCCCGCTGTGCAGCGCGGCGGCGGCCACCCCGCTGGCCCGCAGGTGCTTGGTGAGCTGGTCGACGCCGTGCTTGGTGTCGAGGAAGAGCAGCACACGGCCGTCCCGGGCGGCGATCTCCGTGGCCACGGACCACCGGTCGGGGCCGTGCACGACGAGGACGTGGTGCTCGATCGTGGATACCGAGCTGGACGAGGGATCCACGGAGTGCTCGGCCGGGTCGCGCAGGTAGCGCTGCACCAGCTGGTCGACGTCGGCGTCGAGGGTCGCGGAGAACAGCATCCGCTGGCCGTCGGTGCGCACCTGGTCCAGGATCTCGGTGACCTGCGGCAGGAAGCCCATGTCGCACATCTGGTCGGCCTCGTCCAGGACCGTGATGCGCACCCGGCCCAGGCGGCAGCCCTTGCGGTCGATCAGGTCGTGCAGCCGGCCCGGAGTGGCGATGACGACCTCTGCACCATCGCGCAGCGCGGCGGACTGGCGGCTGATGGACACGCCGCCCACCACGGTCGCGAGTCGCAGCCGCAGCGCCTCGGCATACGGGGTGAGCGCCTCGGCCACCTGCTGCGCCAGCTCGCGGGTGGGGACCAGCACGAGGGCGAGCGGCTCCTTGGGCTGCGCGCGCCGCCCGGCCGTCCGGGCGAGCAGCCCCAGGCCGAAGGCGAGCGTCTTGCCGGAACCGGTGCGGCCCCGGCCGAGGACGTCGCGCCCCGCCAGCGCGTTCGGCAGCGCCGCCGCCTGGATGGGGAAGGGCTTCCTCACGCCGTGCTCGTCGAGCGTGCGCAGCACCGCGGCCGGCAGGTCCAGGTCCGCGAAGGACGCCACGGGGGCGGTGCCCGGCGCGTCGTCCTGTTGCGGGGCGTAGTCGGCACGTGCTGATTCGCTCACAGAGAGCCTTCCTGCGAAGGGGGACCGTACCGAGGAAGGCGCGGCGGGATGGGTGGCGGCGGCCGACCGACGGTCCCCTGACGGGACACCGGTACAACTGCGCTGCAAACGCTCAACGCTAGCACGGGGCGCCGCACCCTCTTCACTCGTGGCACCGCCGCCCCTCCCCTGCCCGGTTTCAACACCGCTGTCTACTTGCCGAGTTGAAGCGCCGCCACGCACCCGGGGCGGATAGGGTCGCCGAAAGGTGGGTGGGACACGACGGGGGGATCGCGTTGGATCACCTGACTGAAGCGGGGCCGGAGCGTGGCCGTCACGACCAGGCGGTTTCCGGACCTCCTGCGGTGCTGCCCGGAGCGCTGCGCGCCTGGCTCGGGTTCGTGGCGGCGCTCTCCGCGCTCGTCGTCGCCGCGATCGGGGTCATGTACGCGGGGCACAGCGAGTCCGGCCGGGTGGACCGGTGGTTCGTCCTGCCGACGGACGACAGTGTGCGGCCGCCGTGGCGGGGCGTCGCGCTGACCGTCGACTTCCTGGGCGAACCGGTGGGCGCGGCGGTGCTGGTCGTGGCCGCCGTGGCGTGGTGTCTGGTGCTGCGCCGGCCGCGCGCGGCGGTGTTCGTGGTCGCCGCGGTCGTCCTGACCGTGGGGGCGGGGACCGTCGTCAAGTCGGTGGTGGGACGCACCATCCACGGTCCGGACAACCTGTCCTGTCCGAGCGGGCACACCGCCTTCCTCACCGCGCTCGCCCTCGCGGTGGCGCTGGTCGCGGCAGGGCGGCTGGGGCTCGGCAGAGCGGCCGGCGCGTCGCTCGTGTTCGGCGCGGGCCTGGCCGCCGGCGCCGTCATGGGCTGGGCGGAGGTCGCCCTGAGCGCGCACTACCCGACGGACGCGGTCGGCGGCTGGTGCCTCGCCCTCGCGGTGGTGCCGGCCACCGCGTGGCTGGTCGACCGGGTCTCGGACGCCGGCCGACCAGCTCGCCGCTGAAGGCGGCGCCGACCTCAGACCAGGCGGCGGAAGACCGGCTTGACCGGCCGTCCCGCCAGCCACGGCGTGGGGTCACCGGCGTCCAGCGCCTTGCGGTACACCGCGCACGCCTCGGCCACCACGTCGATCGTGCGGTCGATGTCGGCGTCGCCGAGCGCGCTGCTCACCACGAACGACGGGGCGAGGACGCCGCCCATGAGGAGGCGGCGCAGGAACAGCGTGCGGTACAGCTGCGAGGGCTGCCCGTTCTCGTCGAGGGTGGCGAAGACCAGGTTGCTGGACCGGCCCTTGACGAGGACGTTCTCGCCGACGCCCATGCTCGACGCCGCCTCGCGCACCCCTGCGGTCAGGCGCTCCCCGAGGGTGTGCAGGCGCGCGCTGATGCCCTCCTCCACGTAGGTGCTCTGGACGGCCATGGCGGCCGCCAGGCAGTGGGTCTCCGCGCCGTGGGTCGTGGAGAGCAGGAAGACCCGCTCGCCGCGGTGGCGCAGCCCGCCGTGCTCCATCAGTTCGCGGCGACCGGCGAGCGCCGAGACGGCGAAGCCGTTGCCCAGCGCCTTGCCGAACGTGGAGAGGTCCGGGACGACCCCGTACAGGCCCTGGGCGCCGGCCTCCGACCAGCGCAGGCCGGTGATCATCTCGTCGAAGATCAGTACGCAGCCGTGCCGGTCGGCCAGCTCCCGCAGCCCTTCGAGGTAGCCGGGCGGCGGTTCGCTGTGGGCCGCCGGTTCGAGGATCAGGCAGGCGACGTCGTCCGCGTACCGGGCGAGGAGTGCCTCCGTCGCGGCGAGGTCCCCGTACGGGAACGACACCGTGAGTTCGGTGGTCGCCGTCGGGATGCCCGCCGGCATGGGCGTGGTGCCGATGAACCAGTCGTCCGTGGAGAAGAACGGGTGGTCGGCGCAGATGGCGACGCGGCTGCGCCCCGTGACGGCGCGCGCCAGGCGCACGGCGGCGGTGGTGACGTCGGAGCCGTTCTTCGCGAACTTCACCATGTCGGCGGTCGGCACGGTGGCCAGGAAGCGTTCGGCCGCCTGGACCTCCACGATGGACGGCCGCACGAAGTTGCTGCCGCGGTCGATCTCTCTGCGGACCGCCTCGTTCACGCGCGGGTGGGCGTGGCCGAGGCTGACCGAGCGCAGTCCGGAGCCGTATTCGATGTAGCGGTTGCCGTCGATGTCCCACACATGGGCGCCGCGGCCGTGGCTGATGACCGGGGCGAGGTGCTCGGGGTACTGGTCGTCGCCCTTGGCGTAGGTGTGCGCGCCGCCGGGGATCATGGCGTGCAGCCGGTCGTTGGCCGACCGCGACCGGGGCAGCTGGAACTCGTCGGCGTCCGACATGTCGACCGTTCGTGTCGTGTGTGTCGTGTGTGATGTGTTGTCGATGGGCACGCCGGCCTCAACTCCCCTGCTGCTTCAGGACCTCGGCGAGGCTCGGCGCCTCCCGGTCCCGCTTGGACATCGAGGTGGTCGGCAGCGGCCACGGAATGGCGAGCTCCGGGTCGTCGAACGCGATCGTCACGTCCTCGGAGGGGTCGTGCGGGCGGTCGATGCGGTACGAGGTGTCGGCGGTCTCGGTCAGCGCCTGGAAACCGTGCGCGCACCCCGCCGGGATGTAGAGCGTGACCTGCGTGTCGCCGGACAGTTCGAACGTGGCGCGGTTGCGGTACGTCGAGGAGTCCGGCCGCAGGTCCACGACGACGTCGAAGATCTTCCCGTGCGAGCAGCGCACCAGTTTGGCCTCGCCGTCGCCGGAGCGCAGGTGCATGCCGCGCAGCACGCCGCGCACCGAGCGGGACACGCTGTCCTGGACGAAGGCGGCCGGGTCGAGGCCCACCGAGCGGAGCACGTCGGCGTCGAAGGTGCGGCAGAAGAAGCCGCGTTCGTCGGCGTGCGGCGTGGGTTCGAGCAGGAACGCCCCGGCGATCTCCGGGACTTCGGTCAGTTTCATCGATTCCCCCGAGGTGTGCGGGTCTGGCCGGTGGCCGGGAACAGGGTGTCGGTCAACGCGTTGAACTGGTGGGTGAGGTGCTGCGTGGCGGCCTTGTTGCGCTCACCGAGCGTCTGTCGCAGCTCCGCCGAGTGCTTCTCCAACTCCCGGAACTGCTCCAGGAGCCGGTCGGCGTCGACCTCGCGCGCCGGGTGGCAGTACGCGCCGAGGCCCATCCGTTCCATGAGCGCCTCGCTCTTCGCCGCATAGGTGAGGGCGAGGGTGGGGGTGCCGGACTTCAGGGCACAGATCAGGTTGTGGTAGCGGGTGGCGACCACGGTGTCGGCGGCCGCGGTCTCCTTCATCAGGTCGGCGAGGGAGGCCGTCTCGGCGGCGGTGACCAGCGGCGAGTCGACCGCGGCGAGGATCGCCTCGACGACCGTCGCGTCGCAGTCGTCGCCGGTGAGGAGCCGGACCCGCCTGCCGTCCTCGACGAGTGCCCGGACGAACCGGGTCGTTCCTTCAAGGTAGCGCCGGTGGATCCGCTCGGCGTGCGCCCGGTCGTCGTTGCCGCCGTGGAAGTCCATGACGCCGACGCAGACCGTGCCCTCGACGGCCGTTGCCTCGGGCACCGGCAGGGCGAACGCCAGGTCCGGGTAGACCGCGTCGCGCGCGGTGTTCACGCCCATCGCGCGCATGGCGTCACGGGACTGGGTGTCGCGGTACGAGCGGTAGGCGGCGAGCCGCGCCGCCCAGCGGACCAGCACCCGGGTCGGCCGGACCCGGATCTCGGCGGCTCCCACGCTGACCAGTGCCACCTTCGTGCCGAACAGCCGGCCGCTCGCGCACAGCAGGAACAGGGAGTACGGGAAGCCCCACGGCCGCAGCGGCAAGGTGGCCTCCAGGACGCCCATGCCGGGCACGATCACCACGTCGTGCCGGCGCACCCAGGCGGCGGTGCGGACGACGTCGACGAGTTTGCCGAGGCCCTTCGTCGTGAGCGCGCCCGCGCGCGACGCGGTCCGGTACTCGCCGCGGTTCCAGTGCAGCCGTGTCGCAGGGATCCCATAGCGGGCGGTGACGATGTCGGGGCCGCCGCACAGCGCGTCCACGGGCGCGTCCGGGTGCTCGGCGCGCAGGTGGCCGAGGACGGCCTCCAGGGAGCCGTCGTTGCCGAGGTTGCCGGAGCCGAGCAGGCCGAACACCCCGACGCGTGGCCCGGTGTTCATCGGCGCCGCCCCTCGCGGCCCGCGACGATGTCGTCGATGGAGACGTCCGTCTGGGCGGGGTCGACCGGCGCCCGGTCCTCGACCCGCTCCCCCGCTCCCGGCCGGGCGCGGCTGGTCGCCCAGGACGCCAAGTGCCGGTAGCACGCCGCCCGTTCGGCCGAGGACAGCGGTGCCCGCCGGATCGCCGAGACGAAGCCCAGGACGTACTCGGCGAGCAACCGGGGCGTCGGATGCAGCACGCCCGCCCGGCGCGGGTCGAGGTTGACGCAGCGGGAGCGCTTGGACGGGTTGGCCCGCTCGGCGCGGGTGGGGTGGTCGCGGCGGAAGTAGAGCAGCTCGGGCACCTGGTGGAAGGGGCCGTGCAGGCCGATCTCGGCGACGAACGTGCGGTCGGCGTGGTGGTAGCTGTCGTGCGGCTTCACCTTGCGCAGCACGTCGGCCCGGATCACACCGTAGAAGTCGTCGCCGCCGGGCTCGAACAGCATGCTGCGGAAGCGCTCGGGCGCACGCGGCGAGTCGGTGTTCAGCGTGTACGTGTAGGGGACCTTGACCTTGCCGTCCTCGTCGATGACGGCCTGGTCGGCGTGGGCGAGGATCACCTCGGGGTGCTCGTCGAGCGCGCGCACGCAGCGGCGCAACAGGTCGCGGGCGTACAGGTCGTCGTGCGAGGCCCATTTGAAGAGTTCGCCGTGGCACTGGGTGAACACGTAGTTGTGGTTGGGGGCGGCGCCGATGTTGCGGGGCAGCCGGATGTAGCGGATGCGTGGGTCGCGCCCCGCGTAGTCGCGGCAGATGTCCGCGGTCCCGTCGGTCGAGGCGTTGTCGGTGATGACCAGCTCGAAGTCCTCGTAGGTCTGGCCGAGCAGCGCGTCGAGGGACTCGGCGAGGTACTCCTCCCCGTTGTAGACGGGCAGGCCGATGCTCAGTCGGGGGTGGGCGCTCATGTGGTCCTCGCTTCGGGGGTGGGGTTGTGGTGGTGCTCGCGCAGCGCGTACCTCAGGTGCAGCCACCACACGGCGGAGCCGGTGACGGTCGCGGCGGCGACACCCCAGGCGGAGCCGACCGTGCCGCCCGCGGCCGCGCCGCCGAGCCCGCCGCCGACGTAGCAGGCGGAGGCGAACAGTTGGGAGCGCAGGCTGAGCCGGGCCGCGCCGAGCGCGCGCAGTCCGGCGGCGGCGCCGGTGCCGAGACCCGCGCCCGCGACGCCGAGGGTGACCGGCACGATGAGCTGGGAGGCGGAGCTCCAGACGTCGCCGAGCACCAGCTCCCCGGCCCGGTCGGGCACCAGGAGCAGCGCCCCGCCCCACAACAGCGCGGCGACGGCCTGTCCGCCGCCGAGCATGAGGCAGAAGGTGCCCAGGCGGTGCGGGGCCCGCCGCAGCACGCGGGCCGCTTCCGCGACGGTGACCAGCGAGAGCCCCATCAGGACAGCCATGAACGGGCCGAGCAGCAGCTCGGCGCCGCGGACCACGCCGACCGCTCCGACACCGACGATCACGCCGAGCCCGTACGCCCTCAGCTGGCTGCCGCCGCTGTTGCTGACGTTCTCGAGGAGGTAGCGGGTGCCGAGGTCGCGGTGCTCGCGCAGCCAGGTGCGCGCTCCGGTGAGCCGGGGCGCGATGCCGGACTGGAAGCAGCCGTACGCGGCGGCGACCGCGGCGGAGCCGCCCCAGGCGAGCACGAAGGCGGCCACGCCGCCCACGCGGGCCGCCACCACCAGGGCGGGGACGAGGGCGACGCACCACACGATGTCGTTGACGAACGCCTTGCGGCCGGCGCCCGCGGCGAAGAAGGCGAACCGCCAGGAGTCCTGCAGCAGCAGTCCGGGCAGGACGATGCCGAGGCAGACGAAGGCGGGCCCGATGCGGTCGCCGAGCGCGAGGCCGAGCACCACCGACGCCGCGCCGAGCGCGGTGCCGACGCCGAGTGCGGTGCCCGAGCAGCGGGCGACGGCGCCGCGCCAGGACTCCTGCGCCACCCCGCTGAAGCGCACCATCAGCGGGTCGGTGGCCAGTCCCCGGGAGACGTTGAGCACGACACCGTACGTCACCCAGGCCAGGCTGAACACGCCGAACGCGGTCACGCCCAATGACCGCGCCACGTAGATGCCCACCGCGAAGTTGGACACGCTGGAGGCCGCCTGGTCGGCGAGGCCCCAGGACAGCCGGCCGGCGAGGGCGCGCCTGGCGGACGGCGCCCCCTTCCGCGAATTCCCCTCCTCGGTGGTCATCGACGTCATGCCTTGACCAGCCCTGCGGCGCCCAGGGCGTCGGCCGCGTCGGCGACGGTGCCGAACGGCAGCCCGGACCGCTCGGCGATGTCGAGCAGGCTGTGCTCGCCGTCGGACAGGTTGAGCACCCAGAGCATCGCCATCTGGGCCTGCTTGGTGTCGCTGCGCCCGCCGAGCGCGTCGTACAGCCCGCGCCTGCCCAACTGCGGCTCCCCATACGGGCTTTGGTTGAGGTAGCTCCGGTTGCGGTCCAGGACGGCGAACGCCTCGCGGCAGACGGCGAGGGTGTCCGCCATCGCCTCCGGGGAGACGAGGTCCAGGTTGTCCGCCGAGGTGTGGTACTCGGGGTATCCGGCGTACGGGGTGCGGGTCAGCGAGCCCACGCCGAGGTCGAATCCGGGCGAGCAGTACTGCCGCTCGTCGTACCCGTACGGCGTGAACTCCTTGATCTCGTGCGGCCGTTCGGACACGGCCAGCACGTGCCGCAGCACGCGGTCGATCTCGGCGTCGCCGCGCCTGCTCCGCTTGTACGTGAGGTTCCCCCGGTCGCCCGCGCACGCGAGCACGAGGCCGTGCTTCACATGCGCCACGCGTTCCTTGTTGCGGGCGAGCCAGGTGATCGCGCCGACGGTGCCGGGCGCGAAGATGAACCGGTACGTGTAGTACGGCGTCTGCTCGGCCAGCGCGCGGGCCAGGTAGGTGGCCACCGCGATGCCCGCCAGGTTGTCATTGGCGAGCGAGGGGTGGCACACGTGACAGGAGACGATCACCTCGTCGGGGACCCGGCCCGGCACGACGTGCTCGGCGTAGGTGAGGTGGCCGTCCTCCAAGGTGGAGTCCACGCACACCTCGTACTCGCCGTCCGGCAGCGCGTCCAGGGTGTTCTGGGCCAGACAGAATCCCCAGTCCGGCTTGTAGTAACTGGTGCGGTACGGCACCAGATCCGGCTGCTCGGGCAGGGTGTGCAGATGGGAGCGCAGCTCGGACAGCGGCATCGTCGCCGACACCGGGACGCTGTAGCCGAGCACGTGCAGGCTGGAGGCCGCGAAGTCGACGACCCGCTTCCCGGACGCGTCGGCGATGTACGCGTCGCGGATGTTCCATTCCTGCGGCACCGTCCAGTCGAGGACCTGGGTGCCGGTCGGCACCTCGTGGACGTCGAGCGGGATGTACTCGCCGACGATCGCGAGGGTGGCGCGCACCCCGTCGCCGGTGATGCTCCGGCAGAGCGGGTACATCCGCTCCACCAGTTCGTGCATCTGCTCACCTGTCGCGGTCACGGGCGCCACCGCAGGGTGTCGTCGACGGCGCCCGTCTCGGAGGCCGCGCGCAGCACGGCGAGGCGGGTGAAGCGGTGATCGAAGGCGTCCTTGGTGAGGCCGAACTTCCGGTAGGCCTCGGCGAGTTCGAGCGCGCCCCGCTTGACCGTCCACTCGCAGTCGAAGCCGGGGATCGCGGCGCGGAAGCGGGCGAAGTCCACGCGGTAGGAGCGCGGGTCGGCGCCGGCCTCCCCCGTGATGCGCACCTTCGCGCCGGTCACCGCCTCGGCGACCTGCTCGGCGATCTCGGCGACGGTGACGTTGTTGGTCTCGCTGCCGATGTTGAACGCCCGGTCGTGGACCGCCTCGCGGGGCGCGTCCAGCGCGGCCGTGAAGGCGCGGGCGATGTCGGCGGCGTGCACGAGCGGGCGCCACGGGGTGCCGTCGGAGAGCACGAGCACCTCGCCGGACAGCAGGGCATGGCCCACCAGGTTGTTCAGCACAATGTCGGCGCGCAGCCTCGGCGAGTAGCCGAAGGCGGTGGCGTTGCGCATGTACACCGGGGTGAAGTCGGCGTCGGCGAGCGCGTGCAGGTCGTCCTCGACGCGCACCTTGGACTCGGCGTAGGGCGTGACGGGGCGCAACGGGGCGTCCTCGCCGACGAGTTCGTCGCCGCCCGCCGCGCCGTACACGGAGCACGTCGACGCGTACAGGAACCGCTTGACGCCGGCCTCGCGGGCGAGCCGGGCCAGGTGGACGGAGGCGTGGTGGTTGATGTCGTAGGTGAGCTCGGGCGCCAGCGAGCCGAGCGGGTCGTTGGAGAGCGCCGCCAGGTGGATCACGGCGTCCACCCCCGCCACGTGCTCGGCGGTGACGTCACGCAGGTCCACCCGGTGCCCCTGCGGGTCGTCGGGGGTCTCGCCGAGGACGCAGTCGGCGAACAGGCCGGAGTCGAGGCCGACGACGTCGTGTCCGGCGGCCTTGAGGACCGGGGCCATCACGGTGCCCAGGTAGCCCTGGTGTCCGGTCAGTAGTACGCGCAAGGTTCAATCCCCCAGAGTGGGAGCGCCCGAGGTGCGGGCGCCCAGGTCGAGCGTGAGTTTGGTGACGGCGAACGCCTCTGCGTAGCGCTCGTGGCATTCGATGCCGCGGATCCGGGCGAGGCCGAGGAAGGCCTCGCGGTCGTACCAGGGGCGGTGCCGCTGCGAGGCGTAGTGCTCCTGAAGCAGCCGCACCTTTTCCTCGGCGGTCTCGGACGACAGCGGCTGGTACGCGGACATCCGGCCGAGGTCGCCGTCCCATTTGACGATCTCGTAGCCGAGCACGAGGTGGTCGCGGAAGGCGGTCGGCATCAGCTGGGCGAGGCCGCGGTGGTCCTGGTGCGCGTCGTCGGCGCGCGGGGCGATGACGAGGTCCGGGTCGGACTGCAGGCGCAGTTCCTCGACGGCGGACTTCGCCTCCTCCCAGTGCGCGGGCAGCCTGCCGTCGGGCAGCTTGTGCACGGTCAGGCGCAGGTCGGCGCCCGGGCAGAAGGCGGCGAGCGCGGCCCGCTCCTCCTGCTCGCGCTCGCTGCCGCCGCCGGTCAGGACCAGCGCGTCGACGCGCAGGCCCGGCCGCGCCCTGCACAGCGTGAGCAGCGTGCCGCCCGCGCCGATGGCGATGTCGTCGCAGTGCGCGCCCACCGCGACGATCCGCTCGGGGCCGCCGGCCCCGAGCCGGATCACGCGCTCACCCCCACGCCGTCCCGCTCCCACACGGCCCACGGGCGGTCGCCACGCGCGTAGCCGGCGTCGAGCGCGGCCCGCTCCTTGACGGTGTCGGTGGGCTTCCAGAAGCCGCGGTGCTGGTGTGCCACGAGGCGTCCCTGCTTGGCGAGTCGGGCGCAGCCGTCGGCGACCAGGTCCCCGTTCTCGGGTATGTGGTCGAAGACCTCCTGGCGGAGCACGAAGTAGCCGCCGTTCTCCCACAGCGGCATGTCGCTGACGGCGGTGATGCCGCCGACGAGGCCGTCCTCTCCGAGGTCCACGCAGTGGAACGAGGACTGCGGCGGCACGACCATCATCGACGCGCCGGCGTCGCGCTGGGCGAACCGGTCGACCATCTCGTCGAGCGGGGCGTCGGTGAGCACGTCGGCGTAGTTGGCGAGGAACATCTCGTCGCCGTCGAGGTGGTGGCGTACCCGGCGAAGGCGTTCCCCGATCGGCGACTCGATGCCGGTCTGCGCGAACGTGATCGTCCAGTCGGCGATGTCGTTGGACAGCAGCTCGGCCCGTCCGTTGCGCAGCACGAAGTCGTTGGACGTCGTCTCCTCGTAGTTGAGGAAGAAGTCCTTGATGTGGTGCGCGCCGTAGCCGAGGCACAGGATGAACTCCTTGTGCCCGTAGTGCGCGTAGTAGCGCATGACGTGCCAGATCAGCGGGCGGGGGCCGACCATCGCCATCGGCTTGGGCACGTCGTCGGCGGCGCCGCTGCGCATCCGCATCCCGTAGCCGCCGCAGAACAGAACGACCTTCATGCTGCCACCTCTTTCGTGGGCACCTCGACAACGCTCAGTTCCGGGATCGGGAAGACGAGGCGGCCGCCCCAGTCATCGACGTACGCCAGCTGCTCAACGAGTTCGGCCCGCAGGTTCCACGGCAGGACCAGCACGTAGTCCGGCTTGTCCTCGACGATCCGCTCGGGCGGCAGGATCGGGATGCGGGTGCCAGGAGTGAACCGGCCGTGCTTGTAGGGGTTGCGGTCCACCGTGTACGCGAGCAGGTCGGGGCGGATGCCGCAGTGGTTGAGCAGCGTGTTGCCCTTGCCGGGGGCGCCGTAGCCGACGACCGTCTTGCCCTGCTCGGCCGCGGTGATGAGGAACTTCAGGAGGTCGCGGCGGACCTTGGACACCCGGGCGGAGAACTCGGTGTACCCGGACAGCTCCTGGAGGCCGGCCGCCTTCTCGCGGGCCAGCACGTCGGCGACGCGCTGCGAGGGCTCGCCCGCCACCTCGGCGGGCCGGGCCCACAGCCGGATCGAGCCGCCGTGCGTGGGCAGCAACTCGACGTCCACGAGCGCGAGTCCGCCGCTGGCGAGCGCGCGGATCGCGGAGGCGACCGTGTAGTACTGGAAGTGCTCGTGGTAGATCGTGTCGTACTGGTTCTCCTCGATCAGCGTCAGCAGGTGCTGCACCTCGATGGAGACCCAGCCGTCGTCCGCGACCAGGGCGCGCAGGCCCTGGGTGAAGCCGACGACGTCGGGAATGTGCGCGTACACGTTGTTCGCCGCGACCAGGTTCGCCGGGCCGTGCTCGGCACGGACGGCCGCGCCGGTCTCCGGGCTGAGGAACTCGGTGAGCGTGGGCACGCCCGCCTCGCGCGCCGCGGCGCCGACGTTGACGGACGGCTCGATGCCCAGGCAGCGGATCCCCCGGTCCACCACGTGCTTGAGCAGATAGCCGTCGTTGCTGGCGACCTCGACCACGAAGGCGTCGGTGCCAAGGCCCGCACGCTCCACCGCGTCGGCGACATAGGTGCGCGCGTGCTCCACCCACGACGTCGAGAACGAGGAGAAGTACGCGTACTCCTTGAACGTGTCCTCGGGCGTGATCAGCGGCGGGATCTGCGCCAGCCAGCAGTCGGTGCACACCCTCAGGTGCAGCGGGAACGCGGGCTCCGGCGCGTCCAGCTGGTCCGCGGCGAGAAAGCTCTCGCACGGCGGTGTCGCCCCTAGATCGACGACGCTCGCCAGCGTCGCCGAGCCACAGAGTCGGCACTGTGTCATTTGTTGCCCCCCATTGATTCCGTCCCCCATGTGGTGCCTTGTTCCGACCGGCCCGCGATCACGGAGCGGTACTCCTCTTCCAGGCGCGCGAGCCCGACGGCCGGGCTGAAGCCCTGCTCGTAGCGGAGTCGGGCCGCGCGGCCCATGTCCCGGTTGGCGGCCGGATCGGCCGTGATCCGGCGCAGACAGGACGCGAGCGAGGTGCGCTCGCCCGGGCGGTGCAGCAGCCCGGTCTCCCCGTCGTCGACCAGCTCGACGAAGGCGCCGTGACCGGAGGCGACGGCCGGGACCCCCGCCGCCATCGCCTCCGCGACCACCAGGCCGAACGTCTCCGGGGCCAGCGAGGGCGCCACCACGGCGACCGACCGGGCGACGGCCTTGCGGACCTCGTCGGGATCCAGCAGACCGACGCAGCGCACGTCGTCACGGCCCTCGGCCCAGGCGCGCACCTCGGACTCCAGCGGGCCCGAGCCGGCGAACACGAGCGGCACGCCGACGCCGCCCTCCGCGGCGATGATGTCCCAGGCGGCCATCAGCACCCGTACGCCCTTGGCCTCCGCGAGCCGGCCGAGGAACAGCAGCTGCTCGCCGTCGCCCTCGCGGCCGATCTCCGGATCGGGCACGAAGTTGTGCTTCACCGTGAGCAGTTCGGCCGGCATCCCCGAGCGCACCAGGACGTCGCGCTGCGCCCCTGAGATGCAGAAGAACCGCTCGACGCCCGACCACCAGCGCCGCCGGTTGACCGTCAGATTGACCGCGAGCGGCACCGTCGCGAGGCGCGATCCCCGGTAGCAGCCGTGCCGGACGGCGGGCAGCGGCAGCTTCGAGCCGACGCAGTCGGTGCACAGCCGGCCGTCCCGCTGCAGCGTGCCGGGCGGGCACACCTGGTAGTAGTTGTGCAGCGTGGCGACGGCGGGCACCCCGGCGTCCGCGCAGGCGGCCAGGACCGACGGCGACAGCAGCGGGAAGACGTTGTGGACGTGCACCACGTCAGGGCGGTCGGCCAGGAGCCGCGCGGTCAACTCCTTGCGGACCGCCGGGTTCCACGGCACGAGCAGCGGCACCGCGACCTTGCCGAGCAGCGAGCGGTCCGCGATGTCGTCGCTGCGCCGCTCGAACATCTCGACGCGGTGGCCCGCCGCGCGCAGCAGACCGACCTCCTCCGCGACGACCCGGTTCTCGCCGCTCGGCTGTCCCGAGGAGTAGAAGTTGTGCACCACGAGAATGTGCATGGTCAGCTCACCTCCCGTTCCCGGGCCCAGCGCGGGATACGGCGTCGGGGCACCGAAGGCGCCGGGAACGGTGCGGCCTCGGCGGGCGTCGCCAGGAGCGAGGCGGCCAGGGCCAGATGCAGCAGATACGGCGAGGCGTCGCCGAGGCCCGCCTCGGTGTAGGACGAGAGCACGACGTAGCTGATCAGGAAGATCGCGCAGGCCCTCGGCAGCGACGGCGGCCGCAGCAGTGCGACGCCGCCGAGGACGAGGAGGACGGCCGCCACCAGGGTGACCCCGATCAGGCCCTGTTCGTTGTAGGCGGCCAGCCAGCTGTTGTCGATGGGCAGGCCGCCGAAGGACTTGTCGCCCAGGCCCGTGCCGAAGAACTGCTCGGCGCTCGTCCGGGGCGCCGCGAGCAGCGCGTCCCAGACCTTGGCCCGGCCGGTAAGGCTGGTGAAGTACTCCTTGTTCTGCCCGCGCAGGAACCACGCCTGGACCGCGGAGGCGAAGCCCACCCCGGCCACCGCCACCACGACCACCGACCATCCGAAGAAGCGGCGGGCGGCGGCGCTGGTCAGCAGGAGCGAGCAGATCGCCAGAGCGAGCCCGGCGAGCAGGCCGACCGTGGCCGTCCGGGTGTGGGTGAGGGCGAGCAGGACGAGGCACGGGACGAGGACCAGGGCCGCGCTCGTCCGGTCGATCCGGCGGCCGACCAGGAGCAGCACGGTCAGCCCGATGATCACGGCCGTGTACTGGCCGATCTGGGGCGGGGTGAGCGGCCACAGCGCGCCGACGAGCCGCCCGCCGTACAGCTCGGGCATGGCGGCGCCCGGGGAGATGGCCAGGCCGGCGACCACCGTCACCAGGATCCCGAAGTACATCCGGATGTGGTAGCGGACGAAGGTCAGGCTGCCGTCCCACCAGCAGCTCAGCAGCCACAGGGTGCCGATGAACAGCGCGAGGCGGGCGCAGCGGAACAGGCCGCCGGGGCCGACGCCCAGGCTGGAGATCACGCTGGGCACGAGCAGCAGGGTCAGCAGGAAGACGAAGGCGCTGGGCCGGATCCGCAGCCGCGGGTTGAGCGCGAGCGCCAGCGCGAAGGCGACGCCGAGCGAGCCCATGGTGACGAGCTGGATGACGGATCGCGGCAGCGGGAAGATGGTCTTCGCGCCGGCGGAGCCCATGGTGTTGATGCCGAGCAGCAGCCAGACGATGCCGACGGCCTTCGGTGGGGCAAGCCTGTCCCGTCCCTCCATGTCAGCCACCCGCCTTGCGGCCGAAGGTGCTGCCCGCGTCCTGCTTGTACGGCGCCTCCTGCCAGTCCTCGCGGTCGACGACCTTGCTCATGTCCTCGACGACGAACGTCCACGGACCGCGGTAGGTGTTGTCGTGCCAGCGGTTGTGCTGCTTCCGGGTGATCGCATCGGCGACCCGAGTGGCCTTGTACGGCGACCACTTGGGATAGGTGCCGTACACGGAGAGGATCCCCATGCGGCCGCACTTGTCCGTGCACTTGACGACGGAGGTGTCGAGGACGAAGCGGTTGTCGTGGATGTCGACGCGCTGGGTCTTCCACCGGCAGTCGTCGTAGAGCGGCGTCTTCGCGATGGCCGGCCGCGCGCAGCGCTTGACGTCGTCGACCAGCAGCGTGCACTCGCCGGTCGAGGTGTTGGCCGGGCTGTTGCAGAACCGGTTGGAGTTCTCCCAGAGGGTGATGCCGTTCCAGTTGTTCTCCATCAGGTTCCGGTAGATCTCGAGCTTGTCGGTGCGGGCCTTGACCCGGGGTTCGCCGCCGGCCTCGGAGACATAGATGGTCCCGTACGGGAAGCTGTCGCCGCGTTCGGCCGGCTTGCCGCCGCTGACCCAGTTGTTGCGCCGCATGGTGTTGTTGCGGATGACCGCGTTGTAACTGGTCTCGTACATCACGGCGGCGCCGTCGTTGGCCTCGATCAGGTTGTTCTCGATGCGGAAGTCGTTGTTGTTGTTGTCGGCCCAGATCCCGACGCCGCGGTTGTCGTGCACCCAGTTGCCGCGGATGTCGGCGCCGTTGACGGCCCAGAACTTCATGCCGCCGGTGCAGCCGCAGCCGGGCTGCTTCTTCTCCCAGTCGTCGGTGTTGTTGCCGACGACCTCGTTGTCCTCGATGACCAGGCCGCGGGCCGTGTCGCCGTCCTTGTAGCCGTTGACTCCGTACTGCCCGTTCTCGCGCAGGCAGTTGGAGCGGATCTTCTGGCGGGCGCCGGTCATCATCCCGGCGCCCGCGTTGCGCTGGATCGTCGAGTGCTCGATGGCCCAACCGTCGGCGGAACCGTGGTTGACGACGCCCTCGTTCTGCGGCGGGACGAAGCGCTCCACGGTCAGAAAGCGGATGACGACGTCGGGGGCGTGGCCGCCGAAGGCGTACTGGTTGACCTTGCGGCCGTCGAGCACCGCACCGGGCGCGCCGAGGTAGCGGTTGCCCTTCTTGGGGATGACCTGGGCGTAGCGCGCCGACTCGAGCCGGTGCTTGCCGGGCCGCAGCCAGAACGTGGTGCCCGCCGGGTGGCTCTTGGTCTGCTCCGTCAGGTCGTTGACCTTCTTGGGGTCGACCGTGACCGCGCCCTTCGGCGCCCTCTCCGGGCCGCCCGACGGCTTGTCGCAGACGCGGGCCACGGCCGTCCGGGCTCCTTGCCTGGACGGCGAGGCGGTCGCCTTGGACCCGGCGTCCGACGTGCTGGTGCAGCCCGTCGCCGCGAGCACGACCAGCGTCAGCGATGCCGCCGGCCATGCCCAATGCCGCCACTTGATACCCACGTCTCCCCTCCCCCCTAGCCCAGGAACCTGAGCACGGTGGTGAACTCGCCCGCGCCGTCGGTAGATCCGCTGCCGACCAGCGTCGTGGCGGGTTCCTTGCGTCCGAATCCGGCGGAGTACCAGCCCAGCGGCTGCCCGGTGTCGCCGCGGTGCGCCCGCCAGGTCAGCCGCTCGGGCAGGTCGAACTCGGCGGAGCGGTCCTCGCCGTCGCGCGTCCAGGTCAGCAGGGCCCGGTCGCCCGAGAGCTCCGCGGTGACCTCCGGTCCGAGGTGGAACGCCAGGCGCACGGCACCGCCCGGCCCGCTCACCGCGTCGGTGATCCTCAACACCTGCGTACTGACGTCGAGTTCGACCCGGCGGCGGTGCACGGAGGGCCGGTAGCCGTCGTGTTCGGCGAGCCAGCGGTCCGGACCGAACTCCAACACGCGGGTGTTCGCGTGCCGTGTCCAAAGGAACGGGCCGCCGGACTCGGACTGGTCGGCCCCGTCCAGCTCCAGCGTGTTGTGGCCGACGGTCGAGCGGAAGTAGCGCCGCCATTCGGGCTGGCCGTGGTAGCAGTACGTCCCCGGGTCGGCCAGCACGTCGACCCCGTCGTGACGCACCTCCACGGACAGCGCGTCCGCGTGGGCGTGCGCGGCGATGGACAGGAAGCCGTGCGGGCCGCCGTCGCAGCGGCACCAGATCTCGCCCGATGTCCCCGTGCCGCGCAGGATGGTGAGCCCCGCGTCGGCGAAGTGCGCGGCCCGGCCCGCCGGGCGCCGCACCTTGAGGCCGGCGGGCTTGATCAGCGCGGCGAGGAGCGGGGTGCGCACATCGGTGCCGGTCACCTCCGGCCACCAGTCGAGCCGGCCGAACACGGCCTCCCCGGTGGCGAGGAGCGAGCCCCAGCGGTCGGTGTCCGGCCCGTCCAGGACCAGTCCGTGTCCGTCGTCCGCGTCCCCCTGGCGCGGCGGCCGCAGCCGGTTGTCGACGACGGCCGCGAGCGCGTCGGTCATCCGCAGCAGGACGATCCGTACGGTCGCGGGCAGCGGCACCCCGGCCGCGTCGGCCTCGGCGACCGCCGCCAGGCCCAGCTCCAGGACGAGGCCGTGGTACTCGGTGGCCAGTTCGCGGTTGAGCCCGGAAAGGAAGGTGTTGCTCCGCAGGTGCCGCTCCAGCGACCTGAGGGCGTCGGCGCGCCACCGCTGCGAGGACGGGAACCAGTCGAACGCGCAGGACGCCGCGAACTGCCCGGCGGCCTCGGCGACGACATGGTTGTTCGCCGACGAGCCCCGGCTCGGGAAGGCGGCGAGCCAGCGCTGGTGATGCCAGATCTGATTGACCGCCGCCGGGTTGTCCTCGAACAGGTCGTACACGCCCGGCCAGCCGTCGAGCAGCCGGCGGACCCAGACCCAGGAGAGCAGCCGGATGCCCAGCTCGATGCCGCTGATCCAGTGCACGCCGCGCAGCGGCGGATTGGCCGCCCACCACGAGCGCAGGTGCTCGGCGACACGCTCCGCGTATCGCTCGTCGCCGGTGAGGGCGTAGGCCGCGGCGAGCCGGGTGAGGTACTGGTGCCTCGACGGCTCCCAGATCTGCTTGATGTCGCCGACCGTCTCCTCGTCCCGGTACGGCACGCCGAACGCGTAGCCGAACGGCGCGCGGCGGCCGGTCTTCGGGTCGTACCACCAGTCCGGATCGACCAGGTCGTCGCGGACCACGCCGAAGAACTCGGCGTGCCCGTACATCAGCCGGTCGGCCTCCGCGACGAGGCGCTTCACGGCGTCCTGGGGCACCGCGGCGAGCGCCTGGGCGGGCAGCACCGCGGTGAACCGTGCCCCGGTGACGCTCGGGGACGTGGGCCGCGCGGAGCGCCAGCGGCGCCTGCGCACCGTGTCGCCCACCCGGCCCGCGACCTCCTGCGGCCCCATCCGGGACAGGCGCCGCAGGTACCAGCCCGCGCTCATGGTCATCGCGGCCCCGCCAACGTGACGGGCGCGCCGCCGGCCAGGCCCGTCTGCACGGCGAGGGTGGCCGCCGTGGTGGCGACCAGCGACTCCAGCGGTACGGGCATGGGGCCGCCGGTCCGCACGGCCTTGATGAACGAGGCCAGTTCGGCGTTCTGCCCCTTGTCGCGGGCCTTGGGCAGGCGCGAGCTGACCCACCGCTTCGGGCCGTAGACCGAGGCGCGGACGAAGTCGTCGAGGCGCAGCGCCCTGCCGTCGGCGACGAGGTCGAGGGTCTCCTTCGGGAAGGCCGCCGGGCCCGTGGTGACGTAGGCGATGGTGGCGGTGGACCCGTCCGGGTAGCGCAGGACGACCTGGAGGTCCTCGTTGCCGGGCGTGGCGGTCGCGTGCACGGAGACCGGGTCGGCGTCGAGGAGCCAGCTCGCCGTGTCGATGAAGTGGCCGCCCTCGCCGGCGAACCGGGAGCCCTCGGTGCCCTGTTGGAGGTACCAGCTGCCGTGGTCGAGGCGGCCCGCGTTGACCAGGTAGCGCAGGTGTGCCGGGCCGTTGCGGGTTCCGAAGCGCTGCTTGGCCTCGCGCAGCAGCGGGGAGAAGCGGCGGTTGAAGCCCACCTGGAGGCGGTCGTTGCCGGACTCCTCCACCGTCGCGAGGACGCCCGCCAGCTCGTCCTCGCTCAGCGCGAGGGGCTTCTCCACGAACACGGTCTTGCCCGCGAGCAGGGCCTGCCGGGTCAGGTCGGCGTGCGAGCTGTGCCGGGTGACGACGAACACGGCGTCGATGGACTTGTCGCCGAGCACGGCGTCGAGGTCGGTGGTCGCCTGCGCGAAGCCGAACTTGCGCTGCGCGTTGGCCGCGGACAGCGCCGTCGTGGTGACGACGGTCGCCAGCTCGACGCCCTCGCGCCCGGTGAGGTGCGGCAGCAGCATCGACGTCGCGTAGTTGCCGGCCCCGACGAACGCGAGGCGCACCGGCGTCCGCGCGGCCCGCACCCGGCCCGGCCGGACCGTGACGGCGGGCACGGACACCTCGGGCGCCGCCGCCTCCACGGTCTGCTCCGGGTAGCGGAACAGCGCGGTGACGGCCTTGAGTTCGCCGTCCTTGAGGCGCTGGTACGTCTCGACGGCGTCGTCGAAGGCGGCGACGTGGGTGATCAGCGGCTCCACGTCGACCTTGCCGCGGGCCATGAGGTCGAGGAAGCAGGCGAGGTTGCGGCGCTCGGTCCAGCGGACGTAGCCGATCGGGTAGTCCCGGCCCTCCAGTTCGTACGACGGGTCGTAGCGGCCCGGACCGTAGGAGCGGGAGAACCGGACGTCCAGTTCCTTCTCGTAGTACGCGTTCCACGGCAGGTCGAGGCGGCACTTGCCGATGTCGACGACGCGGCCGCGGTCGCGGCACAGCTTGGCGGCCAGCTCGACGGGCCCGTTGCTGGAGCCGCCGGCCGCCAGATACACCTGGTCCACACCGTGTCCGTCGGTGAGTTCGACGACGGCGGCCGTCACCGCGGCGGACTCCGGGTCGCCGCAGGCCACGGCGCCCTGGCGCTCGGCGAGTTCGCAGCGCTCCGGGTCGGGGTCGACGCCGACCACGCGCACGCCCGAGGCGGCGAGGAGCTGCACCACGAGCTGCCCGATCAGGCCGAGGCCGATGACGAGCGCCGATTCGCCGAGCTGCGGCTCGCCCTGGCGCACGCCCTGAAGGGCGATGGAGCCGACGGTACCGAAGGCGGCGTGCCGGGGCGCGAGGCCTTCGGGCAGCGGGGCGTAGAGGTTCTTCGGCACCCAGTTGAGCTCGGCGTGCAGCGCGTGCTCGTTGCCCGCGCAGGCCACGAGGTCGCCGACCTTCACGTCGTCGATCCCGGCGCCGACCTGCTCGACGATCCCGCACAGCGAGTAGCCGAGCGGTGTGTAGGAGTCGAGCTTGCCCATCACCTTGCGGTAGGTGGCGGGCACCCCGTTGGTGGCCACGGACTGCATGACCTTGGCCACCTGGTCCGGGCGGGAGCGGGCCTTGCCGATCATCGACATGCCGGCCTCGGACACCTTCATCATCTCGGTGCCCGTGGAGATCAGCGAGTAGGCGGTGCGCACCAGGACGCCGCCGGGCTTGCACCCGGGCACCGGCACGTCGAGCACGGCCAACTCGCCGCTCTTGTAGTTCTGAACAACTTGCTTCACCCGAACTCCTCTGAAATCCCTAAGCCGTCAAACGAGTGCTCTGGCCGGACCCAGAGGTCGCGTCGCGATACCAGTACTCGAGAGTCAGTACGTGCCACAGATGCTTGGAGTAGTCGCTCTGCCCGGCGGCGTCCTCCGCCGCGAGCCGCCGCAGCGCGTCGCGGCGCAGGAACCCGGAGCGCACCAGCTCCCCGTCGTTGATCACCTCGCGCACCAGCGGCGCCAGGTCCCGGCTCATCCAGGCCCGCAGCGGGGCGCTGAACAGGCCCTTGGGCCGGTAGACGATCTCCCGGGGCAGGATCGAGGTGGCCGCCTCCTTGAGCACGGCCTTGCCCTGCCGTCCGACGATCTTGCGGTCGCCGGGGAACGCGAACGCCGCCTTGACGACCTCCACGTCCACGTAGGGCACGCGCACCTCGGTGGAGGCGGCCATGCTGGAGCGGTCCGTGTACGTCAGGTTGAGGCCCGGCAGAAACATCCGGGCGTCGCCCAGGCACATGCGGTTGACGAAGTCGTCGAGGTCGTTGTCCTCATAGACGTCCGCGTGCTCGGTCAGCACGTCGTCGACCGTTCCCGCGAGGTCCGGGTCGAGCAGGGCGAGCAGCTCCTGCTGGTCGTACATGGTGTAGCTGCGCCGGAACGCGGTCTCCTCCGGCAGGTCGGCGAAGGACAGGAACCGCTTGGCGAAGCGCACCGAGCGGAAGCCGCGCCGTGACGTGGCGACCGGCAGCCGGTCGACGGCGGCGGACACTCCGCGCCGCAGCGGCCGGGGCACGCGCTGGTAGCGCAGCGCGATCGTGTTGGCGAGGTGCTTGCGGTAGCCCGCGAACAGTTCGTCGGCACCCATCCCCGAGAGCATCACCTTGACGCCGGCCTCGCGGGCGGCCTGGCAGATCAGATACGTGTTGATCGCGGCGGGGTCGCCGATCGGCTCGTCCAGCGCGTACGTCATCTGCGGCAGCAGGTCCAGCACGTTCGGCGCGATCTCGATCTCGTGCAGGTCGACGCCGAACCGCTGGGCGACCTGCCGGGCGTAGCGCAGGTCGTCCGGCATCGCCTCGAACTTGGCGTCCTCGGCGCGGAATCCGATCGTGTAGGCGGAGATCCCCGGCTGTTGTCGGGCCGCGAGGGCGGTCAGATAACTGGAGTCGAGGCCTCCGGAGAGGAAGGTCGCGACGGGCACGTCGGACATCAGGTGCCGCCTGGTCGACTCCTCGACGATGGCGGCGAGGTCCGGCAGTTCACCGGCCCGTGCCCGGTCGCGGCCCTCACCGGCGACGTCCTTCAGGTTCCAGTACTGACCGCGCTCCACCCGGCCGTCGGGCCGGATTCTCATCCAGCTGCCCGGCTGGAGCTTCTCCGCCTCGCGGAACGCGCAGCGCGAGTCGGGCACCCAGTAGTACAGCAGCGAGGCCACCAGGGCCGAGGGGTCCGGGCGCAGCTCCGTCACGGCCGCGAGCGCCTTGAGTTCGGAGGCGAACACCAGGCCGCCGCCGCGCCGGAGCAGGAACAGCGGCTTGATGCCCAACTGGTCCCGGGCGAGCACCAGTTCACCGGTGCGCTCGTCGAAGATCCCGAACGCGAACATGCCGCGCAGCCGCGGCAGGCAGTCCGTGCCCCAGCGTCGCCAGGCCTCCAGGAGCACCTCGGTGTCGGAGGTGCCGCGGAAGCGCGCCCCGGTCTTCTCCAGTTCGGCGCGGAGTTCGGGCGCGTTGTACAGCTCGCCGTTGTAGGTCAGGGCGAGGCCGTCCGAGACCATCGGCTGGGCGCCGGTCTCGGACAGGTCGATGATGGAAAGACGGCGGTGCCCGAGCTGTACCTCGCCGTCACCGGCGGGGTGGCCGTAGCGGCCGGACCCGTCGGGACCGCGGTGGGCGAGGGTGTCGGTGAGCCGGTCGGCGACGACCTTCCCGTCCGGCCACCGGTAGGTGCCTGCGATGCCACACATGTACTTACCGAGCCTCCTGGTCGTTGTCCGCGCCCCGTGCGGCCCACGCGGGCTTGCGCTCCGTGCGCCGCGGGCCCGACCCGTTGTGCCGGGCCGGCCGTTCGCCCCTGCCGCGCAGGGCGGTGTGCAGGCCGTCCCAGAGCGTGCCGTCGGTGCGGTCGCGCGGATCGGGGTCGATCAGCACCACGCCGAGCACGGGGATGCGCTGCTCGGCGAGCTGCCGCGCCACCGTGTGCAGCCATGCGGCGCTGCCGTGCCCGGCCCGTACGACGAGGACGGTCTGGGTGCCGAGGTACTGGAGGTCGGTCCACGCCGTGCCGGGTGCCACGGAGCCGACGCCGATGCGGCGTTCCTGGGGCGACAGGGCCGCGGCGTGCTCGCCGCTGACGACCCTGGGCCCGCCAGGCTGCGGGCGGTGGTCGGCGAGCTGCGGTCCCGGCAGACCGTCGACGACGGCCACCGGCCCCTCCGCCGTCAGCGCGCCCGCGAGGTCCAGGGCGATCTCGCTGGTGCCGCGCGCACAGCCCAGTTCGAGCAACGACAGTGGTTCCGCGGAGCCGCGCACGGTGCGGGCCAGGGTCGCGGTGAGGCGTTCACGGGTGGCCCGCGTTCCCCTGCGCCGCCAGAGCCCGGAGCGCCGGGGCAGCTCCGCGATGACGGAGGCACCCAGGTTCGCCGAGATGTCCCGGCGCAGCACGGGGCGGTCCGCGACCACCGCGCCGACCGCGGACAGGGCGAGCCCGAGGACGAGGCCGAGCACGAGGCCGATCGCCGCGTTGGTGGCCGTCGCCTTGGGCAGCGAGTGCTCGACCGCGCGCGGGGCGTCCACGATCTGCGTGCCGGCGACGACCTTGGGTGTGCCGGTGCGGGCCTCGGCGGCGCGCTGGTCGAAGTCGGCGATGCGCGAGTTGAGTTCGGCGCGCCGGGCGAAGAGCGTTTCGGTGCCGGCAGCCGACTCGTCGGCGCCGCCGTCCGGCGCCCGGTCGCCGATCTCCTTGTTGACCCGGGCCAGCTCGTCGCGCATCCGGTCGCGCTGGTCGAGCAACGCCTGGGACTCGGCCTTGGCCGCCGCCTGCATCCGGCGCACATGGTCGGCGACGAACGCGTCGGCGAGCGCCTTGGCCCGGTCGACCGCCAGCGCCTGGCTGTCGGCCGACACGTCGATCTGCAGGACGTTGTTGGTCAGTCCTGTGCCCCGGTAGTCCTTCATGAAGTCCTCGGGGCTCTCCCCGGACTTGAGGGTCTGGAGGGCGTCCTTGGCGATGCGGGTGGTGCCCAGCACCTCGATGTCGGTGCGGATCAGTGTTCCGGTGTCGTTGGGCTGGTCCTCCTGGTGCGCGACCAGCACCTTGGTCACCGCGCTGGGCGGGGGCGGCAGCAGGATCGCCACCGCCGCGCCGATCACGAGCCCGAGGAGCGCCAGGGCGCCCCACAGACGGCGGCGCCTGCGCACCGCGACCACCAATGCGTGCAGGTCGAGCAGCGGGGTGCCCGCCGACGACTCCGAAGTCCTGCTCGTCGTCACGCCGAACCTCCCGTCGCGTGGCCGCGCACCGCGAGCGCGGGAGTGGCATGGTCCGGCGGCTCCTCGGCCGGGCCGGCGGGGCGGGCCCTGACCGGTCCCGCCAAGACGATGCCGACGATCTCGTGCCTGGCGTCCGCGCAGGCCTCGGCGATGCCGGTGAGCTCCTCCGCGGTCCAGCTGCCGGCGCTGAGGACGACGACGGCGCCGGACTCGGTGCCGCGGTCCGGCACGACCGGCCGGTCCACCGGCACCACGACGACGCGCAGCACCGGGTCGCCCTTGGCCTCGGCGACGAGCTGGCCAGCGGCCCGCAGTGCGAGCTCGTCGCCGTCCGGGACGACGACCAGCAGGCGCCGGGGCGCGGGCAGTTGGGCCCGGATGCGCCCGCACACCCGCCGGTAGCGGGTGCGCCTCGCGGCCTCGTCGCCGGAGCGCTGCGGCGTGGGGACGTCCCACCGGGTGTCGGTGCCGAGCAGCCTGCGCACTCCGGCGCGCGGGCCGCCCGCCTTGGCCCGCTGCGCCCGCTGTTCGCCGGGCACGTCGACGGCGCCGAGGAGCGTCGAGCCGAGCGCTGAGGCGATCTCCTGCTCGTTCCGCAGCCTGCGGTTGATCCGGGCGGCGGTCAGATGGCCGATGACCGAGAACAGGAAGAACAACAGCGCCCCGGCGGCGATGAGTTGCGTCCGCGTGGGGGGCGACTGGCCGGTCGGCCGGGCCGCGGGGCCCATGACGACCATGCTCGCCTTGTTCGTCGCCGGGTCGGCCTCCTCCAGCTTCTTCATGGCCGCCTCCAGCGAGTTGCGCAGGTTCTCCAGAGCCGTACGGGCCTGCACCCCCTCGACAGTGCTGCCGGGGTCGGCGTCCCGGGCCAGTTCCGTGATCCGGCGGTTGGTCTCCTGCACCTTCTTGCGCAGCGCCTCGGGTCCCGCGGCCGCGTCGGCGTCGGTCGCGCCGCCCTCGATCCGCGCGGAGAACGCGACGAACTGCTGGGCCACCCGGTCGGTGAGCTGCTGTGCGCGCTTCGGGCTCTCGGCCGTGCCCGAGATCGTGATGATGTTGCCGTCGGCGGCCTTGGCGACCACCCGGCCGTGCAGGTCGCTGCCGTTGACGCCCGCCCAGCCGAGCTTGGCCGCCGCGCGGTCGACCACCGACGAACTCGTCGCGATGTCCACCTGGGTGAGCAGCTCGCGCTCCTCCCACTGGCCCGGCAGCAGCACCGACGCCGACGCCGTGTAGCGCGGCGGGAACACCACGGAGACGCCGTAGCCGACGAGCGCGCCGACCACGGTGAGGACGGCGAGCAGCCGCCACCTTCTACGGAGAATCCGGCCGATCGTGACCAGGCGGATCGTGTCCTCGCTCAACGACGCCGCCTCCTCCTTGCCTGGGAGGGGCCGCGCCCCGCCACCGCGGCGGCGTAGGCGGCGAGCAGCGACTCCTGCGAGTTCCGCCAGGACAGCGGTCCGCCGATGCGCTCCTGCCCGAGCTTGCCCATCCGGGCCCGCTGCTCGGGGTCGTCCAGCAACTGCGCGATGAGACCCGCGAATTCCACCTCGTCGTTGGCACGCGCGTAGACAGCAGCTTCACCTGCGGAGACACGCGCCTCTCTCAGATCGAACGAGACGATGGGCCGACCCATGGCCATGTACTCCAGGACCTTGTTCATCGTCGAGACGTCGTTGAGCGGGTTGCGCGGGTCGGGCGAGAGGCAGACGTCCGCGGTGGACAGGTAGCGCACCAGGTCGGCGTCGGGTATGCGCCCGGTGAACTCGACCTGGTCGCCGAGCCCGAGCTCGCGGGACAGCTCGACCATCGCGTCGAAGGCGTCGCCCGAGCCGACGAACACCGCGTGCCAGTCGGTCCGCCCGAGTTCGTCGCGCAGCTTGGCCAGCGCCCGCAGGGCGTAGTCGACGCCGTCCTGCGGCCCCATGACGCCGAGGTAGCACAGCAGATGGGGATTGCCGCGCTTCAACTCCGGCTCGGGCGGCACCGGTTGGAACCGCTCCACCTGGGGCGCGCTGCGGACCACGAACACGTCCTGCGGGCGCTTGCCGCCGCGGTCGAGAGCGACGTCCCGGTAGCTCTCGTTCGTGGCGAGCACGACGTCCGCGGCCCGGTAGGTGCTGCGTTCGAGCGCGCACACGCCGCGGTAGAGCAGGTCCTGGCCGCGGTCGAAGCGCGAGAGGTACAGCTCGGGCACCAGGTCGTGCTGGTCGAAGACGAACCGCGCGCCGCGCCGCCGCAGCCACCGTGCCGCCAGGAGCAGCAGGTCCGGCGGGTTGCAGGCGTGCACGACGTGGACCGGGCCCACCTTGCGGACCAGCCGGGCGGTGTGCCACAGCGCGGAGCCGTACTCGCGCAGATAGCCGGCCGGCCCCCCGGTGGCGGCGCGCAGCGGGTAGCGGTGGATCCGCACCCCGTCGATCACCGTCTCCGCTTCGGTGTCCCGCTTCGTGCCCTGCGGGCAGATGACGTGCACCGTCCAGCCCGCGTCGCGCAGCGTCGTGCACTCCTGCCAGACCCGCCGGTCGAAGGGGACCGACAGGTTCTCCACCAGGATCAGGGCGCGCCGGTCCGGCCCGCCGCCGCTGGTTGTCGCTTCGTTCATCGCGTCACCAAGCAAGGCCCATGTACCCCGGTTCGGCCCGGCGCGCTTCGGCGTCGGGAAGGCGGACGAGATCGACGACCGTCGGGCCGCCGCTGAGCGGCAGCGCCGACAGGACGGCTTGGTCCCTGGTGCCGACGAGGCAGACCTCCGCGTGGCCGAGGACTTCGTCGACGGAGTCCGCGAGCAGTTGCGCGAGGTGCGGGAGCCGGCCCTCGATGTACTCGCGGTTGGCACCCATCAGCCGGGACAGGCTCACGTTGGCGTCGTAGATCTTGAGGTCGTACCCCTTGCCGTAGAGCCGCTCCGCCAGTTCGACGAGCGGGCTCTCTCGCAGGTCGTCGGTGCCGGGCTTGAAGGACAGGCCGAACAGGCCGACCTTGCGCTTCCCGGTGCGCTCGACGAGTTCCACGGCGCGTTGCAGGTGGTCGGCGTTGGACGCCAGCACATGGGACAGGATCGGCACGGAGACGTCGGCGCGCCGCGCCGCGTGCACCAGGCTGCGCAGGTCCTTGGGCAGGCAGGAGCCGCCGAAGGCGAAGCCGGGACGCAGATAGGCGGGGCTGATGTTGAGCTTGCGGTCGGCGAGGAACACGTCCATCACCTGGTGCGAGTCGACGCCCAACGCCTGGCACACCGCGCCGAGTTCATTGGCGAAGCCGATCTTGAGGCCGTGGAAGGAGTTGTCCGCGTACTTGATCGCCTCGGCGACCGGGACCGGCACCCGGAACACCTCGCCGGGCAGCCCTTCGTACAGCTGGGCCACGACGTCGCCACTGGCCTGGTCCAGTTGGCCGATGACGGTCTTGGGCGGGTCGAAGAAGTCCCGCACGCTCGTGCCCTCGCGCAGGAACTCCGGGTTGACCGCGACGCCGAAGTCGACGCCGGCGGTGCCGCCGAGGCTCTTCTCCAGGATCGGCACGAGCAGGTTCAGGCAGGTGCCCGGCAGCATGGTGCTGCGGAACACGACCGTGTGCCGGCCGCCGTCTCCCCCGCGTTCGGCAAGCGCGGCGCCGATCTGTTCGGTGACCCGCTCCAAGTACGTCGTGCACAGGCTGCCGTTGGGCTCCGACGGCGTACCGACACAGATCAGCGACACGTCGCTGCCCATGATCGCCTCGCGGACGTCGCGGGTGGCGCGCAGGGCTCCGGTCCGCACGACCTCGGCGGTGAGCTCGCCGATCCGTTCCTCGACCACGGGGGCCCTGCCGCTGTTGACCAGGTCCACCTTCGCCTGGTTCACGTCCACGCCGATGACCTCGTGGCCCTGTCCCGCCAGGCATGCCGCCGACACACAGCCGACGTAGCCGAGTCCTAGGACGCTGATCCTCATTCCCGTTCCTCCCCCCAGAGCAGGCCCTTGTGGCCTGACTTTCATGCGCCGACGGATCGGCGCGCCCCCCGCTTCAGTACGCCCCTTGTCCGTGGAGCACGGCCCGCAGCGTCTTCCACAAGATCACCGTGTCCAGGGCGAGCGACCAGTCCTCGACGTAGCGCAGGTCGAGGCGGACCGCCTCCTCCCACGGCAGGTCGCTGCGCCCGCTGATCTGCCACAGGCCGGTGAGCCCCGGCTTGACCAGCAGCCGCCGCCGGATGTCCGGGCCGTACGCCGCAGACTCCTCGGGCAGCGGCGGCCGCGGGCCGACGAGCGACATGGATCCGGTCAACACGTTGAAAAGTTGCGGGAGTTCGTCGAGCGAGTAGCGGCGCAGCACGTGCCCCACCTTGGTCACCCGCGGGTCGCGCCGGAGCTTGAACAGCAGCCCCGCCCCCTCGTTGCGGTCGGCGAGAGAGGCCCGCTTCACGTGGGCGTCGGCGACCATGGTGCGGAACTTGACGATGGTGAACTCCCGGCCGTCCTTGCCCACCCTGCGCTGCCGGTAGAACACCCCGCCGCGGCTGTCCAGCAGGACGAACAGCCCGACGAGCACCATCAGTGGTGCGAACAGCAGGATCAGCAAGGCCGCGCCGAGGCGGTCGACGATCTCCTTGATCGCCCGCCGTCCCCCGGTGAACGCCGGCATGCTGACCCGAAGCAGCGGTATCCCCAGTACCGCGTCGACGTGCAGCCGCGGTCCCGCCACCTCCATCAGCACGGGGGCCACGACCATCTCGGCCTCGCTGCCCTCCAGGTTCCAGGCGAGGCGCTGCAGCCGGTCCGGCGTCCAGTGCGGGTCCGGGGTGACCGCGACGACCCGGTAGCCGTCGCGCGAGACATGGCTCGCGACGTCCGTCAGAGGGCCGACCACCGGCACTCCGTCCAGCCGGTCACCGTCGACGCCGTGGCCGTCCGTCGTGCAGACGGCCTCCACCTGCCAGCCGATGTGCGGGAACTTGCGGGTTCTGCTGATCAGGTCGCGCACGGTGGCCGGACTCCCTGCGGCCAGCACCGGACGCAGACAACGTCCTTCCTTGCGCTGTCTGTGCAGCCACAGCCGCAGCAGATAGCGCGCGGTCATCGTCACCAGCGCGATCGCGGGGATCGCGACGAAGATCCAGAGCTTGATGTTGCGCGAGGTGAGGGCGATCCCACCGAGCGCGAGGACGACGGTCGCCGCGAACAGCGAGCGCCCGAGCCGGCGGAATTCCTCGGCGCCCTGGCCGAGCACGGCCGGAGCCCACGAGCGGCTCACCGCCAGCGCCCCCAGCACCAGCAACTCGGTGCCGAACGCCAGGATCTTCCACTTCTCGTGCCAGTTGGCGGCGTCCCTGACCCCGAAGAACCCCCCGAAGGCCGCCACCACGACAGCGGTGGCCACCGTATCGCTGATGATCACGATGCGGCGGTAACGCTGCTCCCAGTCGCTCGCGGGCCTTCGCAGTGCCCCGTTCACCGGACGACCGCTGACCGGCGGGAACGGGCTGATCAATTCCCCCTGCTGTACAGCCCCGTCCGAGTCGCCAGCGGGTTCGACGTGCTCGCCCAACACGGTTACTCCCCCCTCGGGAGGCCGCCGCCCCCCGTGCTGTGTCCCCTCCTCGGGAGGCCCCCCGCCCCCCGCACCGCACTGCTCCTCCCCCTCGGGAGGCCCCCGCCTCCCGTGCATGAATCACCGGCTGGTTCAGCGCGGCGTGCGCGATCCGCTCAGTCGGTCGCGGACGTGACCCGCTGATCGGAACCCGGGGACCGAGTCGCCCGGAATTCCCTCGACCTCTTCGGCGCTCCCCGCGCCCAAGGTCCCCCTGTCGGGCACCACGAAACGATCACCCCCCGTTCGAATCCGGTGCGGCGGCGGTCGGTCGCGCGCCACACCAGCCCCCATAGTTCATCATTTGTCGCCTAGTGTCCCGGCATGTGAAGCACGGTCAATCTAGACCATTGAGGCCGCCCACAGAGAGGGATGTGTGGAATTTGTGGTCAAGGTTTGAAGTTGCCTGCATGATCAGCCATTCTCGGCGGGATTCCGCCCCTCCGCTCCGGCTCGGCACCCGGACACGACGAAGCCCGCCCAGGTCACGTACCGGGGCGGGCTTCTGATGGAGTGTCACATCTTGGGCGCCTGCGCGATGAAGGTGTCCAGCACGCCGTCGGCCACCTTGATCGGGCCCTGCGGTCGCGTGGTGCCAGGGATGGTGGTGATGGCGGAGGCCCGCTTCGCCAGGTCGGCCGCCTTCGTGAAATCCGACTCCCCACCGCCGGAGCCGAGTTGGGCGCGCAGCCCGTCCAGCGTGGCGCTCAGGGCGCCGCCCCACAGGTCGAGGGCGTCGAGCCACGGCTTCGTCTGCGCGAGGAAGGCCGGATCCCGCACGCCGTCGCGGATCTGCTCGGGGGCACCGGCGAGCACCTCGGCATAGGCCGAAAGCTTGCGCAGCGCGGCCTGCCGCTCGGCGTCCGATCCGCCGTCCCACGCCGTGCGGAACTCGTCGAGGCGGGAGGCGAGTTCGGGCGCCTGCGGCTGCCAGTTCGTGTCGCCGAAGGTCGGCGCGAGGTGCTCGGTGTCGAAGAAAGCGAGCAGGGCCCGCGCGGTGTCCCGGTCGCCGCCGGCCAGGTAGTCGGCGGACGCCCGCCAGGTGCGGTCGGGATCGTAGTCCTCGTCGTTCCACGCGAACGATGCGCCACCGAAGAGCGCGACCTTGCTCGGCGCCGCCTGGTTCATCGGGTTGAGCACGATGCCGCTCAACTCCTTGTGCAGACCGGCTTCCCGCTTGTCGTACGGGGCCATCAGGAGCCGTCCGGTGGTCTGCCCGTAGTCGTTCACCGGATAGTTGTCCCAAAGGAACACCTTGCGGCCCCACACGGTGGAGGCGGCCTTGGCGTCCGCGAGGCTGATGGCGGGCGGCACGACATCGGTGCCGGTCCACTGCACGACGACCTTCGGGTCCAACTTCTCGCGCAGCACCGACTTGTACGCGGAGTCCGCCGTGTCGGAGTACTCGGTGGGCACGAACTGGAGCGGCTTGGCGCCCTCATGGGTGTCGATGAAGTCCTGCTGCACCGCGTTGAGCAGATCGGTCTGCGCCTGCCCCGCGGCGGCCCGCCCCGGCGCCCCGTACTTCGCCTGGTCGCCGTCGCAGTTCCACTTGGTGTAACTGATGTCGTCGAGCGCCACATAGAAACTGCGCGCGCCCTGGTCGTACAGCGAACCCAGCTTCTCCTTCAGCGCCTTCACGTCGTCGGGGTCGCTGTAACAGACCGAAAGGCCCGGCGAGAGCGCGTACGTGAAGTCGACATGGTGGTCGGCGGCCTTCTGGATCAACTCGCGCAGATCGGCGAGCTTGTCGGCGGGGTATGGGGTGCGCCACTTCTCCCGCAGGTACGTGTCGTCCTTCGGCGTGTAGATGTACGTGTTGGCCTTGACGTCGCCGTAGAAGGCGAGTTGGTCGACACGGTCGCTGTGCGACCAGGGGGCGCCGTAGAAGCCCTCGATGCTGCCGCGCAGCGGCATGCTCGGGTAGTCGGTGATCGAGACGGCGGCGATGCGGTGCGCCCCGGTCACCAGCTGACGCAGCGTCTGCGCGGCGTAGTAGACGCCGTCACCGTCGTTTCCGGCTAGGACAACGATGTCACCTCGGGCGGAGCCACGGGAGGCGAGGGAGTAGCCCTCCGGGTTCAGGGTGCCGGGCACGGTGCCGCCCGCGCCCTTGAGGGCGGCCGCGACCGCGCTGTCCTTGATGGAACCGGCCACGACGGTCAACACGCCTGGCGCCGCTGCCCTGCTGGCGGCGTCGGCGGCCTTGACGGTGTCGACGGACCGGACCCCGGCGGCGGCCAGCGCCCGCTTGACGACCGCGATGCTCGACGCGTCGACGCCGTCCCCCAGGACCAGGCGCGCACGGTTCGGGACCCGCAGGGCGGCGCCCGCCGGTCTCATGTCCTGCGGAGTGGGTGTGACGACGGGCAACTTGGCCGCCGATTCCGCACCGGTGGCGCCCGGCGCACCGTCGACCGCCTGGGCGGGAACGGCGACCGCCCCCAGGGTCAGCAGGAGCGCGGCACCGGCGAGCACGGGGCGGGAAACACGGGGGAGACAGGACGAATGACGTTCAGACATACGGGACACTGCACCTCCACGGAAGCGGACCCTCACCTTCGGGCGAGGGCACGTGGTCTAAACCACCACCCATCCCTGACGGTGTCAAGATCCCGCGCCCGAGTGGGAGTTGACCCTCAGGGCTCTTCCGGCCCGTCCTCGTCCAGCTCGAACCAGACCGTCTTCCCCTCCGGCTCCGGGCGCAGGTTCCAGCGGTGGGCCAGGAGGTCGAGGAGGACGAGGCCGCGGCCCGAGGAGGAGAGTTCACCGGGGGCCCGGCGGGCGGGGACCTCGTCGCTGCGGTCGGAGACCTCCACGCGCAGCCGGCGGTGCCCCTCCGCGCCGCTGATGTCGGCGCGCAGGACCGCGGCCTGCTCGGTGTGGATCAGTACGTTGCCGAGGAGTTCGGAGACGAGCAGGAGGGCGGTGTCCACCTGCTCGGGGCGGGCCCAGTCGTGGAGCAGGCCCTGGAACTCGATGCGGGCGTCGGCGATGCCCTGCGCCTGGTCCTGCTCGAGGGTGAACCGCAGATTGCGCCCGGGCCCGTCGGCGTGGTCGTCGCGCGGGTCGCGACGCAGGAGCAGCAGGGCGATGTCGTCCTCGGTGAAGGAGGTGACGGGCCGGTCGCCCGGCTGTGTGGCCTGCGGGGCCACGACCGCGTTCAGGAGCCGGTCGGCCATGCCGCCGATGTCGTCGGGACCGCCCGGCGTCAGTGCGCCCCGCACCCGGAGCCAGCCGGAATACATGTCGTGGCCGCCGGACTCGATCAGGCCGTCCGTGCAGAGCATGAGGATCTCGTTCTCACGCAGCGTGACGACACTGACCGGGTAGTCGTCCTCGCCGAGGTCGAGCCCCAGGGGCAGACCGCCGCGCACGTGCTTGAGCAGGCAGGTGCCGTCCGGCAGCCGCAGCACCGGGTGCGGATGGCCTGCGCGGGCGATGCGGAGCGTGCCGGTCTCGGGGTCGGCCTCCAGATAGATGCAGGTGGCGAAGCGGCCTTCGCCCAGTGAGGCGAGGAAGTGGGAGGCGCGGACGAGGACGGCGTCGGGGCCGTGCCCCTCGGCGGCGTATGCGTGGATGGCGGTGCGCAGTTGCGACATCAGCCCGGCAGCCGGCACGTCGTGGCCCTGGACGTCGCCGATCACCAGGCCGAGGCGCCCGTTGGGCAGGGTGATGCTGTCGAACCAGTCGCCGCCGACCATGAGCCCGCCGCCGGTGGGGACGTAACGCGCGGTGACGGTGAGTCCTTCGGGGCCGGGGCCGATGCGGCCCATGCTGCTGCGCAGGCTCTGCGAGAGGGCGTGGTCCGCCTCGCCGTCGTAGGTCTGCTCGATGCACCGGCCGAGCAGCCGGGCGAGGGTGACGAGGAAGGTGCCGATGCCGCCGGTCATCTCCACCGCGGCGTCGAACGCGGCCATCCACACGCCGGTGAGCTGCCCGTACGTGGTGAGCGGCAGGAACGCCCACGCCTCGTACCGCTCCCGGTCGGCGTACGCGGGGGCGGCCGGGAAACGGTCCCGGTACTCCTGCGACGAGGTCAGCACCACGGGCCGCCCGGTCCTGGCCACCTGCGCGGCGGGGTGGTCCGCACGCAGCGGCAGCCGGAACGTGTCGGCCGCATGCTCGCTCAGGCCGAACCGGCCGACGCAGTGCAGCATTTCCCGGTCCGAGCGGAAGACCGCCTGGCCGCTCAGCGGGAACGTGGCGTCGGCCAGCTGGGCGATGAGGGTGAGCGCCTCCCCCAGTGAGGCGACGCCCGCCAGGGCGTGCCCGGTGACGAGCACGTCGGTGTCGCGGTGGCTCGTGCGGGGCGGGGCCTGGTCCGAGCCGGCGCCGGGCCCTCCGGAGGCCGGGCCCGCCAGCCGATTGAGCACGTCGACCTGGCGCACCTCGGCGTCGTACACCTCGGACTCCCCGTGCTCCTCGGGCTCCTCTTCGGGGAGTCCGCGCTCGCGCCCGCCACCCACCTGCGGCACTCCCCTCGGCTCGACGCACTCCGGCTCCCCCATCGTCCGACGATCGGCCGCACGGCGCCTGCTCGCGCACGCCATGCGGGCGACCTCGCGGCGCGCCCGACCAGGGCGGAGCCCGGTCGGGCGGCTGGGCCGGCCGCGTCACCAGGAGGACTTGGTGACCCCCGGCAGATGTCCGGCGTGCGCCTCCTCCCGCAGTCGTACGCGGGACAGGCCGAACTTGCGCACGTGGCCGCGCGGCCTGCCGTCCACGCTGTCGCGGTTGCGGACCCGGGTCGCGCTGGCGTCGCGCGGCTGGCGGCGCAGTTCGGCCAGGGCGGCGGCGCGCTCGGCCTCGGGGGTGCCGGGGCGCCGGAGGAGCTCCTTCAGGACCGCGCGCCGTGCGGCGTACCGCTCGACGATCGCCTTCCGCCGCTCGTTCTTCGCGATCTTGCTCTGCTTCGCCATCAGACCTTTCCTCCTCGCGCGCGGATCCGCGCGACCGCGGCCTCGACGCCGATGACGTCGACCGTCTTGACGCCTCGTGCGCTCAGGGTCAGCCGCACGCTGCGGCCCTCGCTGGGCAGCCAGTAGCGCTTGCGCTGGATGTTCGGGTCGAAGCGGCGGGAGGTGCGCCGGTGCGAGTGGGAGATGCGGTTGCCGAAGCGCGGTGCCGCGCCGGTCAGTTGGCAGTGGGCGGACATGCGGTGCCTCTCTGTTCGTCAGCTGTCGTCTGTGGTGCCGGTCATGAACATGGCCCAGTTATTGAACATGGAAACCATTGCCATATAGTAGCGGCATGGCACGCAACGAACTGCGCCCGATCCTCAAACTCCGCTCGACGGCGGGGACGGGCTACACCTACGTCACCCGCAAGAACCGCAGGAACGACCCGGACCGCCTGGTCCTGCGCAAGTACGACCCCGTGGCCGGCCGCCACGTCGACTTCCGCGAAGAACGCTGAGCGCTCGTCCGCACGACCATCCGCAACCTTTGGAGTCCGCCATGAAGCCCGGCATCCACCCGGCCTACCGGCCCGTCGTCTTCCGCGACAAGGCCGCCGGATTCGCCTTCCTGACCCGTTCCACGCTCACCACCGACCGCACCGTCGAGTGGGAGGACGGCCGCACCTATCCCGTGTACGACGTCGAGGTCTCCTCGGCGAGCCACCCCTTCTACACCGGCACCGCCCGCGTCATGGACACCGCGGGCCGCGTCGAGCGCTTCGAACGTCGCTTCGGCCGTCGAGGGGCCCGGTGATGCGGGGCCAGGACCGGCTGCCCGTCGTGATCGTCGGCGGGCTGCACAGCGAGGCGCGCCGGGAGGTGGTGCGGGGCCTGCTCGACGAGGTGCCGTCCAGCGTGGCCCTGCACCACGACCTCGGCACCGCACCGTCGGGGACCGTGACCCGCACCATTCGGGACGCGTCCGGTGAACTGAGCCGCGGCGAGGCGCCGTTGGTGAACGACTGCGCCTGCTGCGCCCTGCGCGAGGACCTCGTCCCCGAGCTCGAACGACTCGCTTCGGACGGGCTGAGCCGCCTGGCCGTCGTGGAGCTGTGGGACTCCGTGGAGCCGCAGGCCATGGCGGACGTCGTGGCGGCGCACGGCGCCCCGGCGCTGCAGCTGACCGGGGTCGTCACGGCCGTCGACCCCGCGCTCGTCCTTCCCTGCCTGGGCAACGGTGACGACCTCGCCGAGGCCGGGCTCGCGGCGGCCGCCGGCGATCAGCGGACGGTCGCGGACACCTGGGCCCGGCAGCTGGAGTACGCCTCCGTGGTCGCCGTCGTCGAGAGTCCGGAGGCGGACGAGGAGGACCGGGCGCTGCTCGCCCAGCTCCACCCGACGGGGCGGCAGGTGGCGGCCCGGTCGACGGAACTGGCGCGGCTCGCCCTGGCCGGGTTCGACGTCGAGGCGGCGCGCACCGCCCAGCACCCGGCCAGCGCCCGGCTGCCGCAGGAGGCGGAGGAGGCCGGGGTGGGCACCCTCGTGTGGCAGCGGCACCGGCCGTTCCATCCGCAGCGGCTGTTCGACGCCCTGGAGGACCTGTGCTGCGCCGCCGCCCGTAGCCGGGGGCGCTTCTGGCTCGCGGACCGGCCCGACACCCTGCTGTCCTGGGACGCGGCGGGCGGTGCCCTGGGCGTCGACGACTGCGGCCCCTGGCTGCACGCACTGCCCGACGCCGCCTGGGAGTTGGTGCCGCCCGAGCGGCGCGCGGCGGCGGCCATGGACTGGCACCCGGAGCACGGCGACCGCTGCCAGCACCTCGTGTTCACCTCCCCCGCCCTCGACCGCCAGGGCCTGACCGCGCTGCTCGACTCCTGCCTGCTCACCGACGACGAGTACCGCGCCGGTCCGACCGGGTGGAGCCGGCTCCCCGCCGCGTTCGACCCGCTCCTCGACCCCGCGCGCTGACCCACCGAAAGGAACCCGACATGCCCCGTACCCGCACCCCGCGCAAGCCCGCCAAGCCGCGCCCGAACCCGCTCGACGCGGCCGGCATCACCTACGTCGACTACAAGGACACCGACCTGCTGCGCCAGTTCATCTCCGACCGCGGCAAGATCCGCAGCCGCCGCGTCACCCGCCTGACGGTCCGCCAGCAACGTCAGGTGACGGCCGCCGTCAAGAACGCGCGGGAGATGGCGCTGCTGCCGTACGCGAGCCGGTGACCCGGCGGCGGCTGCGGGCAGACCGGGCGCAGGTCCGCAGCCGCGCCGTCGTTCCAGTCTTCGCGGGCCGCCTACCGTGCGGGCGGCAGGCGATAGACCGACACGTGCGACGGGGACTCGGCGGTGAACTCCGCGCCCTTCCAGTCCGCATGCCTGGACTCCAGCCGGAATCCCGCCAGTTGGGCCATGAGGTCGAGTTCGGCGGGCCAGATGTACCGGTGCGGGCTGCGTTGCAGCCGGGCCTGCTTCGTCCCGTCCTCGAACCAGAAGTGGTGCGACACGACGTGCTGGCGCAGGACGTCGTAGGTGTCGAGCAGGATGTAGCCCGGATCGGCCTCGCCGACGTGGCCTTCTGGCCCGGCGGCAGCCTGCGCAGCTCGGGCACCCACAGCTCGACGACGAACCGGCCGCCGGGGGCCAGGTGCCGGGCCGCGTTGCGGAAGCACTCGACCTGCTCGGCCTGGGTGAGCAGGTTGGAGATGGTGTTGAAGACGAGGTAGACGAGCGCGTACTCGCCGGGCGCGGTGGCGGTCGCCATGTCGCCGACGACCACGGGGATCGACGCCTCGTCCGCCTTGGCGCGCAACTGCTCCAGCATCGGGCGCGACAGCTCGATCCCCGCGACGGGCACGCCCCGTTCGGCGAGCGGCACGGCGACGCGGCCGGTCCCGATGGCCAGTTCGAGTGCGGCGTCGCCGCCCGCGAGTTCGGCGAGGCGGTCCACGGCCGGGTCCAGTACCTCGGGCGAGAAGTGCGCGGCGCTGTCCGTGTCATAGCGCCGAGCGACCTCGGCGTCCCAGATCTCCGCTTGGTCCATGCGGTCCACGCTCGCGGCCGGCCCGATCACGTGTCCACCGATTTGTTCGGCAGGGGAGCCCGCCACGGACTCCCCTGCCGCCCCGCTCAGTCCTTGTAGTCCGGCGCGATCCGCTCCACGAGCCGGAGCAGCGCGCCCCAGGCCAGGTCGTACGCGATGTCGTCCTCGACGTCCGAGGACGCCTCGCCCTCGCCCGTGAGCTGCTGGGCGGTGTACTCGCAGACCTGCTCGGAGGGGATGATCAGCCCGCCGCCGGCCTGGGCGGTGACCTGGATCTCGCAGGCCTTCTCCAGGTAGTACATGCGCAGGAACGCCTGCTTGGCACTCTCGCCGACCGTCAGCAGGCCGTGGTTGCGCAGGATCAGCGCGGGGTGGCCGCCGAGGTCCTCGACGAGGCGCTGCTGCTCGTCGAAGTTGAGGGCCACGCCCTCGTAGTCGTGGTAGCCGACGCGGTTGTGGAACTCCATCGACATCTGGTTGACGGGGAGCAGCCCGCCCTGCTGCGCGGCGACGGCGCAGCCGGCCTTGGTGTGGGTGTGCAGCACGCAGTGGGCGTCGGGGCGGGCCTTGTGGATCGCGCTGTGGATCATGAAGCCGGCCGGGTTGACGGGGTGCGGGCTCGGCTCCACCGCGTTGCCGTCGAGGTCGATCTTCACGAGGTTCGAGGCGGTGATCTCCTCGAAGAGCAGGCCGTAGGGGTTGATCAGGAAGTGGTTGTCCGGACCCGGGAGGCGCTGCGAGATGTGCGTGAAGATCAGGTCGGTCATGCGGAAGTGGGCGACCAGGCGGTAGACGGCGGCCAGTTCGCGGCGCAGGCGCAGCTCTTCCTGGGCGGCGTCTTCGGTCGTGACGGGGGCGCTGAGGGTGTCGGTCACGCGAGGGCTCCTTGAGCGTGGGTCGTGGGGTCGACGACGGGGGTGTGCGGGCGCCCGGTGGTCCACCAGGCGATGACGTTGCGCGCGGGTTCGGTGACGTAGGCGCGCAGGGAGGCGTCGGTGAGGAAGGCACTGTGCGGGGAGAGCAGCAGGCGCGGGTGGCTGCGCAGCCGGTCGTCCGCGGCGGGCGGTTCGACGGGGAAGACGTCGAGGGCGGCGCCCGCGAGCCGGCCGCTGTCGAGGGCGGCGAGGAGGGCGTCCGGGACGACGAGGTCGCCCCGGGAGACGTTGACCAGGACGCTGCCGGGGCGCATGCGGGCCAGCAGGCCGGCGTCGACCATGCCCCTGGTCTGCGGGGTGGAGGGGGTGTGCAGCGACAGGACGTCGGCGCACTCCACGAGCGTGTCCAGGTCGAGCCGTTCGACGCCCTCGGGCCAGTCGGTGGCGCGCGGGTCGTGGGCGACGATCCGGCCGAAGAGGGGCGCGGCAAGCCGGGCGAGGGTGCGGGCGATACGGCCCATGCCGACCAGGCCGAGCGTCAACTCGCTTGCGCGGCGCGGCACTTCGGCGAAGTCGGTGTTCCAGCCGCCGCCGCGGACCACGGCGTCCGCCTGCGTCAGGCGTCGGGTCAGGCTGAGCGCCTGGGCGAGCGCGTGCACGGCGACGTCCTCGGTCGCCGAGTGCGGCAGATTCGCCACCCACAGGCCGCGCCGCTCCGCCTCGGCGGTGTCGATCATGTCGTAGCCGGCGGACATGGTGGCGACCATCCGCACCTTGGGCAGGCGGTCGAGGAGGTCGGCGTCCACGCGCGCGTACCCGACGATCAGCGCGTCGGCGTCGTGCGCGGCCGCGGCGATGGCCTCCGGGTCCCGGCTGCCGACGACGCGCGCCTCGCAGCCGGCGTCGGCGAGGAGACGGACGCCCGGTTCGGGATCCAGTTCCTCGGTGTCGGTGATCACGACGACGGGTCGCGGCACGTCATCCTCCAGGGCCATCAGCAATGATTCGATCGACTTACCGGAGTCGAACTTACGTTTCGACTGCCACATTTGTCCAGACCGAACGAGACGGTCGCCCATCCGGTGACCGACAATGAACGCGCGTCCGGCCGGGCGCGCACCGGACCACCAAGGGGAACAGCACGTGGATCTCGACGAGACCGACCTGGGCATCGTGCGCGAGCTGCAGGGCGACGGCCGCCTCACCTACGAGACGCTGGCGCAGCACGTGGGCCTGTCCCGGCCCGCGGCGCGGATGCGCGTGCAGCGACTCCAGGAGTCGGGCGCCGTACGGGTCGTGGCGATCGTGCACCCGGCCGTGCGCGACCTGTCGGCCTCCGCGCATCTGGCGATCGACACCGACGGACCGGCGGGCCCGGCGGCGCGCGCGATCGCCGCACTGCCCGAGGCGCCGTTCGTGACGCTGACCAGCGGGCGGCGCGCCATCATGACCGAGCTGCGCACCGCGGGCTTCGGCGCGCTGGAGCGGACCATCGAGCAGATCCGGGCACTGCCGGGCGTACGCGCGGTGGACGCGCTCGTCGCGACGCGGCACGTGAAGGACCCCTACCTCCTCACCCGGGAGCCGACCGTGAGCGCGCTCGACGCGGTGGACGAGCGGATCCTCGCCGAGCTGGAGGACGACGGCCGCCTGGCCTTCGCGGAGCTCGCCGCGCGCGTCGGCCTGTCGGCGGGCGCGACCCGCGCGCGCACCCTGCGCCTGCTGGACGGCGGGGTCGCCAAGGTGGTGGCCCTGGTCCGCCCCGACGTGCTCGGCATGGGCTATCTGTGCGGCTTCAGCCTGCGGGCGGACGGCGCGGCGGCCGACGTCGCCGAACGGGTGGCCACCTTCGGGCGCGTGACGTTCCTGTCGACGTGCCTGGGCGGCGCGGACCTGGTCGGCACCATCACCGCCGAATCGTTCGCGGCGGTGCGCGCCACGCTCGAGGAGATGCGCGAGCTGCCCGCCGTACGCGAGGTGGAGAGCTGGCTGCACCTCGAACTCATCAAGGAGCGGTACGACTTGGGGCCGCGCACGGACTGACCGGCCGCACGACACCGGGGCACACAGTCGATACGGAACCAGAGCGGCGATTCAACTTTACAAACATTCATCACCTCGCCCTCTGGTCAATCAGTCGTTCGCTATCTATGGTTCAGCGAGCCGAATCGTCTGTCGGCACCCCCCTGTACGTTCCCGGTCGAAAGCAGGCCTGCCATGCCCCGCTCCCCCGAGCACACGCTCCTCGTCACCGGCGCCGCCGTAGCGGCCGCCGGCACCACCGTCCGGGCCGAGGCCCTCGCCGTGCGCGGCGAGCGCATCGTGCACGTCGGCACCGAAGCGGAGGCCCGCGCCGCGCTCGGCGGCCGGGTCGACGAAGAGCTGCGCCTCGACGGCGGCCTCGTCCACCCCGGCTTCGTCGACGCCCACTGCCACCCGGTGATGTACGGGCAGGCGCTCGCCTGGGTCGACCTGCGGCCCGAGCGTGTCCCGGACATCGACACGATGGTCGAGGTGCTGCGCGAGGCCGCCCGCGAGCTGCCCGCCGGGGTACCGGTGCGCGGCTTCGGCTACGAGCACCGGCGGCTCGCCGAGGGCCGCCACCCCAGCTGCCACGACCTGGACCGCGTCGCCGACGACCGCGAGGTCTACGTCATGAACGCCTCCGGGCACGGCGGCGTCGTCAACTCCCACACCCTGCGCACCTGCAAGATCACCGCGGGCACCCCGCAGCCCGAGGGCGGCTCCATCGGCCACTTCGAGGACGGCGAGCCCGACGGACAGCTGTGGGACGCGGCCTGCGACCTGCTCACCGGACCGGCCGGCGTGAAGATCGGCAACCACGGACCGAACTTCCACCTGTCCGAGCCCGACGAGATCATGGCCGATCATCTGCTGCGCGCCCAGGAGGTGTTCCTCGCCGCCGGTGTCACCACGATCGGCGACGCGCAGGTCTCGCGCCGCGAGATGGAGACGTACCTGCGGGCGCGCTCCGACGGCTCGCTGCGGATGCGCGTGTCCGCCTATCTGACCTCCGCGCTGCTCGACACCGCCCTGGAACTGGGCGCGGTGCGCGGCTTCGGCGACGACCTGTTCCGCGTCCAGGGCGTGAAGTTCTACGCCGACGGCACGCTCGGCGGCTGGACCGCGTACTTCCCCGAGGGGTACGCCGCCGACTGCTGCCACCACGGGCAGCTGTACCACTCGGTCGAGGAGTACGCGGAGATCGTGCGCCGTGCCCACGCGGCCGGCCTGCAGACCGCGACGCACGCCCAGTCCCCGTACGCCATCGGCATGGTGCTCGACGCCATCGAGAAGGCGCAGGCCGACCGGGAGCGCCCCGACATGCGGCACCGCGTCGAACACTCGGGGCTTCCGACGGACGAGCAGATCGAGCGGATGGGCGCGCTCGGCGTCGTCCCCGTCATGCAGCCGCAGCACCATCTGCGCACCGGTGACGGCACGTTGACCGCGATCGGCGAGATGGGGCACCGCTACAACCCGGCGGGGCACTGTCCCGAGGCCGGCGTCCCGGTCGTGTTCTCCTCGGACGCGCCGGTCGCCCCGCCCGCCCCGCTGGAGGCGGTGGCCGCCGCGGCCACCCGGCGCACGGTGCTCGGAACCGTTCTTGGCGACGAGTCGTTGCGGCTGCCGGTCGAGGCGGGTCTGCATGCGCACACCGCGGCCGCGGCGAGCGCGCTGCACCGTGAGGATGCGGTCGGCGCGCTTGCCTCCGGAATGCTGGCGGATTTCGTCGTGCTGGATGCCGATCCGTTGACCGTGCCCGCGGAGGAGTTGGCCGGGATTCGCGTTCGTGAGACGTGGATCGGCGGCGCCCGAGCGTGGGCGCGTAGCGCGTAGCGGGTGTCGTTGTGGCCGAGTCGTGGTGTGGCCGTGCCGGATGGTGCGCCACACCGTGGCTGGGCTCGCGCGGTTCCCCGCGCCCCTGATTGACACGCCGCACCGTGGTTGCGGTTGCGCAGTTCCCCGCGCCGCTGGAAACCCCCTGAACAGCCCCCCACCCCCCCGTCCCCGACCGCACTCATTCGCCGGAGGTCCCCTTGTCGGACCGCACCACCTCGCCCAAGCCACAGAGCCCCTACCGGTCGGCGCTCGCCGCGCTGTCCGGCACATCCATCGAGTGGTACGACTTCTACGCCTTCGCCACCGCCGCGGCGATCGTGTTCAACGACGTCTTCTTCCCCGCCGACATGCCCACGGCCCTGAAGACGATCTCGTCCTTCGCCACCTTCGCCGTCGGCTTTCTGCTGCGTCCGCTCGGCGGCATCGTCTTCGGGCACATCGGCGACCGCGTCGGCCGTAAGAAGACGCTCGTCATCACGCTCCTGATGATGGGCATCGCCTCGTTCGCGATCGGCCTGCTGCCGACGTACGACCAGGTCGGCGTCCTGTCGCCGATCCTGCTGATCACGCTGCGCCTCGTCCAGGGCATCGCGATCGGCGGCGAGTGGGGCGGCGCCGTGCTCATCGCCGTCGAGAACGCGCCCAAGGGCAAGTCCACCTTCTTCGGCTCGTTCGCCCAACTCGGCTCATCCGTGGGCGCATTGCTCTCGACCGGCATGTTCAGCCTCATGAACCTGTTCGGTGACTCCGCGTTCAACAGCTGGGGCTGGCGCGTACCGTTCCTCGCCTCCGCGATCCTCGTCGTCATCGGCCTGGTGGTGCGCACCAAGCTGGAGGACTCCCCGGTGATGGACGAGATCCACGCCGCGGAGGCAGAGAAGGAGGAGCCGAGCCGGCTGCCCGTCGCCGAGGTCCTGCACAAGGACTGGAAGACGGTCCTGACCGGGGTCTTCGCCCTGGCCACCGCGACCGGCGGCTACTACGTGGTGACCAGCTATCTGCTCTCGTACGGCACCGAGTCGCTGCACCTGTCGGGGTCGATGCTGCTCAACGGCCTCTCGCTGGCCGCGTTCCTGGAGCTGGTGGTCACCCCGCTGCTCGCGCTGCTGGGCGACAAGGTGGGCGCGCACAAGGTCGTGGTCGCCGGTCTCGCCGGTGTCGTGCTGCTGTCGATCCCGCAGTTCATGGTGCTCGGCGGCGGCAGCGTCGTACTGATCTATCTGATGATGCTGGCGATGCGCCTGGTGATGTCGGCGCTGTACGGGCCGATGGCCGCGATCCTGGCCGACGGCTTCGCCCCGCACGTCCGCTACACCGGCATCTCGCTCTCCTACCAGGTCTGCAACATGATCTTCGCGGGCTTCGCCCCGGTCACCGCGGTCTGGCTGTCCTCGCTGGCCGGCGGGGCGTACTGGCCGCCGGCCGCCGCCCTGATGGCGGTCTCCGTGATCGGCATCTGGTGCACACTGCGGCTGCGGGTGTACTTCGAGCGCCGTGTCGCGACCGAGTCCTCGGCAGCGACACGGGAGGCGGTGCCCGCCGCCGCGACGCAGACGGGAGTTTGACGACAGGTCCTAGTAACGCTGGGCCTTGGCCACTCTCGCCTTGAGATGCGGCTCGGGGGGCTTGGTGCTGATCGCCAGCGGCTGCGCCCTGTCCCCCGCCTTCAGGTCCTCGGCTCCGACGACCTTGGACTCGACCACCTTGCCGTCGGAGTCGCTGAAGTCGACCTGCACCGCGTACGAGGCGGTCTTGTCGGTGGTGTTGGTGATGTGGACGACGACGGCGCGCACGCCCTTCGTGTCCGCGAGGCGCTTGCCGGTCAGCTCGACGTCGCGCACCGCGTTGCCCTCGCCGTCCACCTTGTCCAGCTGCTTGGTGAACTCCTGGCGCTTGCGCTCCAGGTTCGCCGAGACGGACGCCTCGAACTCGCTGGCCCGCGCCGAGGCCGACTTGGCGACCGCGGAGGTGGAGGCCTTGATCGACTCCTTCTTCGACTCCAGTGCCGAGGGCGGCGTACCGGAGAACCTCGACGCGTCCGGGGAGCTGGCCGACGCACTGGGGCTCGCGCCCGCGTCCTTCTCGCTGTCCGACCCGCACGCCGCGAGCGCCAGCACGCCCGCCAGCGCGCAGGCGAGCGGCGCGACCGTCGTCCGCCCGCGCATCAGAACCTCAGCACCGCGGCGACGCGCCCGGCGTCCGCGAGGGTGTCGTCGGGGACGAACACCACCTCCGCGCCGGTCTCCAGGGCGGACTCGACGACCTCGTCGACGATGTCGTGCACGGCGTCCAGATCGTCGTCGGCGGCCGGCTCCAGATGGCCCTCGCCGGCCCGCACGGTGATCCGGTAGTTCTCCTCGACGACGAGCCGGCGGATCCGCCCGTCCTGGGCCTCCTGCCACACCTCGTCCACACCGGCCGCGTACTTCTTCTCTCCGCGCGCCTCCTCCAACAGGTCCAACGCCTCGGCGACGGCCAGGCGCGCCGCTTCGTCCCGGGCCGGGGCCACCGCCTGCGCCACCTCGTCGGGGGTGCCCTGCGCGAGGCCGCCGACCGGCACCTCGATCGCTCCCTGCGCGGCGCTGCCGACCTCCGTCAGCAGCGTCAGTGCGGCCGGCTCCCCGGTGACGTAGAGCGGCCTGGGCTCCTCGCCGAGCACATCGCTCAGCTCGGTGTCCGCGTCCCGGAAGAACTGGCGGGCCTGCTCGTCGCGGTAGGTGCTGGGCAGGTCGCCGACGCGCTCCTTGCGTTCGGCGTCCGGGTCCTCGAGGCTGCGGGTCAGCGGGAAGCCGTGCTCCGTGTTCTCCGTGACGCGCTCGCCGCGGCCGTCCCACAGCGTGATCCGGTCGGCCGCGAGGGCCAGCACCCAGTAGGCGCGCCGCGCGGCGTCGGCGGCGACCAGGTTGCGGGTCAGGAAGGTGTCGGCGACCACGACCCGCTCGGGAACGTCGCGGTCGACGACCCAGGCCTGGTGCTCGCCCGGCGCGGCGAAGACGACGAGGCCGTCGCGCACATGGGCGAGGTCGATCTCCTGGACCGCCTCCCGAAGCTGCGCGACGACGTCCTCCTGCCGTTCCTTCGTCACCGCGGGGTCCGCCGACAGCTGGCGTTCCGCCTCGCTGACAAGGTTCCCGAGCCGGACCGGGTCCTGGGCGTTCTCCGGTCGTCGCCGGTGGGTGGGCATCGCCAGGGACACGGCGGGATAGGTCCGCGGCTCACGCAGCTCGCGAAGGATCACCGGGGTCAATGAGGAATGCATGGCTGCTTGTCCTTCTCCTGAGACGGCTCGCACCATGCTGCCCACAACTCGCACAATCGGCCATTTGGGATGGATAGCCCGTGACGCACCTAAGCGCTGAAAAGGTGCAGCCATCAACGTATTGGTAGAAAACTGTTCAGCGAGCGTCCCAGCTCCCCCGCACCGCAACCGAAGGGGACGTGATGGAGCAGCAAGACTCCACGGAGTCCCAGACCTCCCCACCGCCCGCGAAACTGGCCCTGTTCACCCTCACCACCATGGTCATCGGCTCCATGGTCGGCGCCGGGGTGTTCTCCCTCCCGGCGCGCTTCGCCGAGCAGACGGGGGTGGCCGGAGCACTCATCTCCTGGGCGATCGCCGGTACGGGCATGCTCATGCTCGCCTTCGTCTTCCAGTCGCTCGCCGTGCGCCGACCCGATCTGGACGCGGGCGTCTACGCCTACGCGAAGGCCGGCTTCGGCGAGTACGTGGGATTCTTCTCCGCCTTCGGCTACTGGGCCAGCTCCTGCGTCGGCAACGTGACGTACTGGGTGCTGATCATGTCGACGGTCGGCACGATCTGGTCGGGGCTCGGCGAGGGCGACACCGCGCTCGCCGTGATCCTCTCCTCCGTCGGCCTGTGGGCGTTCTTCCTGATGATCCGGCGGGGCGTGAAGGAGGCCGCGGCGATCAACAAGATCGTCACCGTGGCCAAGGTCGTGCCGATCGTCATCTTCGTGATCCTGGCGCTCGTCTTCTTCGACCCGAGCGTGTTCGCCGACAACTGGGGCGGCGCCGACTACGCGGGCTCCCTGTTCAGCCAGGTCAAGGGCACGATGCTGGCCACCGTCTTCGTCTTCCTCGGCGTGGAGGGCGCCAGCGTCTACTCGCGGCACGCCAAACGCCGCGAGGACATCGGCAAGGCCACGATCCTCGGCTTCCTGAGCGTCTTCGCCATCTTCGCCTCCGTCGTGATCGTCAGCTACGGGATCATGCCGATGAGCGAGATCGCCGAGCTGCGCCAGCCGTCCATGGCCGGCGTCCTGGAGGACGCGGTCGGCACCTGGGGGAAGGTCTTCATCAGTGTCGGCCTGATCGTGTCCGTGCTCGGCGCCTATCTGGCGTGGACGCTGATGGCCGCCGAGGTGCTGTTCGTCGCGGCGAAGGACGACGACATGCCGCGCTTCCTGCGCCGCGCCAACGCCGCGGACGTGCCCATGCCGGCGCTGCTCATGACAACACTGCTCACCCAGGTCGTCCTCGTCATCACCGCGTTCTCCGACGACGCGTTCAACTTCGCGCTCGATCTGACCAGCGCGCTCTCGCTCATCCCGTATCTGCTCGCGGCCGCGTTCGCCGCGAAGATCGGGCTGCGCCCCGATCCGCTGACCGCGGGCGGCGGCCGCACCTCGAACCGCGAACTCACCATCGCGTGCGTGGCCGTGATCTACACGGCGTTCCTGCTGTACGCGGCGGGGCTGAAGTTCGTCCTCGTCTCGCTGATCTTCTACGCCCCGGCCACCGTCCTGTTCGTGATGGCCCGCCGCGAGCAGGGGCGCCGCCTGTTCTCGCCGCGCGAGTTCGTCATCCTCGCCGTCTCCGTCATCGGCGCGGTGATCGGCATCGTCGCCCTGGCCGCCGGCTGGATCAGCCTGTGACCGTCCCGTCCCACCCTCGCCCCGGGAGGCTCCCCGTGACCGACCCCGACAGCTCCGCTCCCGTTCCCTACGGCGTCCACTCCGAGGTGGGCCGGCTGCGCAAGGTCCTCGTCTGCGCGCCGGGGCTCGCGCACCGCAGGCTGACCCCGACCAACGCGGACGACCTGCTCTTCGACGACGTGATGTGGGTGGAGAACGCCCAGCGCGACCACGCCGACTTCGTCAACAAGCTGCGCGGGCGCGGCGTCGAGGTCGTCGAGCTGCACGAGCTGCTCGCGGAGACGATGGCGGTCCCCGGGGCCAGGTCCTGGCTCCTGGACCGGAAGATCGTCGCAAATCAGGTCGGGCTCGGCCTGATCGACGACACCCGGGCGTTCCTGGAGGGTCTCGATCACCGGCAGCTCGCCGAGTACCTCATCGGCGGTCTCGCCACCACGGACCTGCCCGACGACTACCGCTCCCCCTACGTGTCCCTGGCGCGCGAATCCACCGGCGTACGCGAGTACTTGATGCCGCCCCTGCCCAACACCCTCTACACCCGCGACACCACCTGCTGGCTCTACGGCGGCCTCACCCTCAATCCGCTGTACTGGCCGGCGCGGCACGACGAGACGCTGCTGATGAAGGCGGTCTACGAGTTCCACCCGGACTTCGCGGGCTCGACCGTGTGGTGGGGCGACCCCGAGCAGGACTGGGGGCAGGCGAGCTTCGAGGGCGGCGACATCATGCCCGTCGGCAAGGGCATCGTCCTGATGGGCATGAGCGAGCGCACCTCACGGCAGGCCATCACGCAGGTCGCGGCCTCCCTGTTCGAGAACGGCGCCGCCGAGCGCGTCATCGTCGCCGGGATGCCGAAGCTGCGCTCCGCGATGCACCTGGACACCGTCTTCACCTTCGCCGACCGCGACATCGTGACGCTGTACCCGAAGATCATGGACGCGGTGCACACGTTCTCGCTGCGCCCGAGCGACAGGGCGCCGGGCCTGGAGATCACCGACGAGGGCTCGGCCGCGTTCACCGACGTCGTCGCGAAGGCGCTCGGCATCGGCGACCTCCAGGTGATCGAGACGGGCGGCGACGTGTACGCCTCCGAGCGCCAGCAGTGGGACAGCGGCAACAACGCGGTCGCCCTGGAGCCCGGCGTGGTCTTCACCTACGACCGCAACACCCAGACGAACACGCTGCTGCGCAAGGCGGGCGTCGAGGTCATCACCATCGTCGGCGCCGAACTGGGCCGGGGGCGCGGCGGCGGCCACTGCATGACCTGCCCCATCAGCCGGGACCCGCTCGACTATTGAGGCGGCCCCGGGACCGGTACCGTCGAGGGCATGGAGAAGGTCGCGCTCCATCGGCTGCTCCGCGCGGTGGCCCTCGTCGTGGCCGCGCTCGCCACGCTGACCGTGTGCGTCACGGCCACCGTCCGCGGCACGCTGCTCGACCCCGGCTTCCACGCCGCGGTCCTCGACGAACAGCACGCCTACGACCGCCTCTACAACGAGGTCCTGGTCGACCCGAAGGCAACGCCTGTCACCCGCGACCTGCTGGCCCGGCTCGCGGTGCCGGAGGCCCAGATCACCTCCAACCTCAAACTGGTGCTGCCGCCCGACACGCTGCGCGACCTGACCCGGCAGCAGATCGACGCGGCGGTCGGCTATCTCAACGGCGACCGTGACGAACTGCGCCTCGTCGTCGATCTGCGCCCGGTCATCGCCAACCTCGGCGACCTCGCGCACACCTACTTCGGCGATCTCGTCGCGGGCGTCCAGAACCGCTCCGAGCCGGACTTCGACCGGTTCCGGGCGACCCTCGCGGACGAGGTGCGCGAACTCGCTGCCGGGCGCGCGCCCGAAGGGCTGCCGCAACTGCCGCTGACGCCGGACCAGGCGGGCCGCGTCGCCGACGCCCTGCTCGCCCTCGTACCGGCCACAGAGCGCGCGGATCTGCGCCCGGAGATCGAGACGGCGCTCGCGGACGGCGATGTCGGCACCGCGCTCGCCGCCGTCGCCCCGGCCACCGTCACGGACCGCGTCCAGGGCGCGGCGGCCCAGCTCCGCACGCTCGCCGACGGCGGCACCTGGGACCTGACCGACACCCTCAAGGCGTCGGGGAACGACCTTTCGGGGCTGCACGACGCGCGCCCGTACACGGCGGTCGGCCTCGGGGTGCTCGAAGTCGTCGCTGCGGTGCTGGTGTTGCTGTCCCTCGCCGTCCTGTGGCTGCTCGGTCCGCAGCAACCGGGGCGTCGGCTGGTCCTGCTCGGGATTCCGCTCGCGGCGGGCGGGGTGCTCACCGCGCTGGCCGCCTGGGTGACGCGCCTGGTCACCGACGGGCGGCTCGTCGCGCCTCCCGACTCGTGGCCGCCGAGCCTGAGCCGCCTCGTCGACGACATCCAGCGCTCGGCCGTGGGCCACCTCACCGGCACCGCGCTGTGGGCCGCGCTCGTCCCCGTGCTCGCGGGGGCGCTGCTCGCCGCTGTCGGCCTGCTCATGAGGACCGGTCTCGCCGGGCGGGCGCCGCGGTTGGCGCGGGAGCGGCTCGGGTCGCCGCGGCGGGCGGTCGGCCTGGGGTTCGGCTCCGCGTGCGTGGCGGTCGCGGGGATGGTGCTGATGCCGCTGGCCGCCTCCCCGGCCGCGGCCCGAGAGTGCCAGGGCAACACCGAGCTGTGCGACCGCCGCTACGACGAGGTCGCTTATCTGACCGCGCACAACGCGATGTCGACGACCGCCGACCACTTCATCGGGCCGCTCCAGGACCCGCGCATCAGCACGCAGTTGGACCACGGGGCGCGCGCCCTCCAACTGGACACCTACCGCTGGGAGACACCCGAGGAGATCGCCGGGCGTCTTGACGGCTCCGACTTCACGGCCGAGCAGCGGGCGCTGGTCAGGTCCGCGGTCAACCGGGTCAACCCGCCGCGCAAGGGGCTGTGGCTGTGCCACTCCGTGTGCAGGGCGGGGGCGATCCCGCTGGTGCCGACGCTGCGCGAGCTCGGCGACTGGATGAAGGACCACCCCAATGAAGTGATCACCCTGATCGTGCAGGACGCGATCTCCGCCGACGACACCCGCAAGGCCTTCCGGCAGGCCGGGTTGGACCAGCTGGTCCGCCGGCCGGACGCCGACCCGGCGAAGCCGTGGCCGACGCTCGGCGAGATGATCGACAGCGGCCGGCGGCTGGTGGTCTTCGCCGAGCAGGCGGACACCCCGGGCTCCTGGTACCGCAATTTCTACCGCTACGGCATGGAGACGCCGTTCACCTTCCGCTCCCCCGACCAGATGAGCTGCGTCCCGCACCGAGGCGGCGACGACAAACGGCTGTTCCTCCTCAACCACTTCATCACCAACAACGGCGGCAGCCGCATCGACGCGGGCGAGGTCAACGCCCGCCGTTATGTCCTCGACCGGGCCCGCCGCTGCGAACGCGAGCGCGGCAGGCCGGTCAACTTCGTCGCGGTGGACTACGCGACGATCGGGGACGCGCAGGGGGCGGTGGACGCGCTCAACGAGAGTCGCTGACCGGCACCGGCTCCGACTCGGGCACCGATGCCGGTTCCGGCTCCTCGACGAGCGACGTCTTCGAGGTCTCGGGCATCAACGCGTACGTGACCAGCGAGATCAGGGCGCACCCGGAGACGTAGAGGAAGAACCAGTTCTCGTGCCCGCCGTCGGCGAAGGCCAGCGCGACGTAGGAGGCGGTGCCGCCGAAGAGGGCCTGGGCGAGGTTGTAGGGGACGGCGACGCCCACGGTGCGCACCTCGGTCGTGAACAGTTCGGCCTTCACGACCGCGTTCACCGACGAGTAGCCGGCGACGATCGTCAGCGCCAGGACCGAGAGACCGAGAGCGGCGCCCCAGGTCGGCCACGCCTTCATGCCGCTGAGGATCGGGTAGGTGCCCAGCGTCCCGCCGATGCCGAAGAAGATCAGCACCGGGCGGCGGCCGACCCGGTCCGAGATGTGGCCGCCCAGCGGCAGCAGCACCAGGAAGACGCAGAGCGCCGCGAGACTCACCCAGGAGGCCTGCTCCTTGGGCAGGCCGACACTGTTGACCAGGTAGCTGTTGAGGTAGGTGGTGTACGTGTAGTAGGCGACGGAGCCGCCGAGCGTGAGGGCGAAGACCAGCACGGCCGCGCGCCGCTGCCGCCACACCTCGCGCAGGGTGCCGCGCCGCTCCTCGACGTCGGACGCCTCCGCCTTCACGTACGCTTCGGTCTCGTGCATGCCCCGGCGCAGATAGAAGACGGCCACGGCACCGAGGGCGCCGATCACGAAGGGGATGCGCCAGCCCCACTGGGTCAGTTGGTCCTCGCTGAGCAGTGTCTGCAGGACGATCAGGATCACCAGGCCCGCCAGCTGGCCGAGCGTCACGGACACGTACTGGAAACTGCCGCCGAGGCCGCGCCGGTGTCCGGCCGAGACCTCGGTCAGGTAGGAGGCGCTGGCCGCGTACTCGCCGCCGACGCTGAGCCCTTGCAGCAGGCGGGCCACGACGAGGAGCACGGCGCCGGTGTAGCCGGCCGTCTCGTGGTCGGGGGCGAGCGCGATCATCAGGGCGCTGGCCGACATGAGCCCTACGGTGACGGTGAGGCCGGTCCTGCGGCCCTTGCGGTCCGCGAGCCTGCCGAGCAGCCAGCCGCCGACCGGCCGGGCGAGGAAGCCGACGGCGAAGACGGCCGCGGAGTTCAGAAGCGAGGCGGTCGGGTCGTCCGCCGGGAAGAACTGCCCGGAGAAGTAGACGGCGAAGGTGGCGTAGACGAACCAGTCGAACCACTCGATCATGTTGCCGATCGAGCCGACCAGGATGTTCCGGACGTATCCGCGCTGCTGCGCGGCCGTGCTGGATACCGCTCTTGGGTTGACCGGACGACTCATCGTCGAGCCTCTCTGGGGAAGTGGGGAGCGGGGACGGAGGGGAGGTCAGCGCGGCGCCGGGGCGGTGAGGACGTCCCAGAGGCCGGACTCGCCGGATGCGATGGCCAGACGGCCCAGGGCGACGGCGTCGCTCCGCTGCGGGGTGGGGGTGTCGCGCCAGGCCCACAGGCGGCGGGTGTAGCGGTGCAGCGGGTACTCGGCGGTGATGCCGAGCGCGCCGTGCAACTGGTGGGCGGTGCGGGCCACTTCGGTGGCGGTGGTCGCGGCGGTGATCCGCACGGTGGCGGCCGCCGCGGTCAGCCGGGCGGGATCCTGGTGGCCGCTCGCCGCCGCGCGGAAGGTGTCGCGGGCGTGGTGCACCGCGGCCTCGGCCTGGAGAAGGTGCACGCGCATCGTCGCGAGGTGCGCGGCGACGGCCGGGATCTTCAGGAGCGGCGCGCCGAACTGCTCGCGCTCGCTCACGTGCGCGGCGGTCAGTTCGTAGGCGCCCTCGGCCGCGCCGAGCAGGGCGGCCGAGCGGAGCAGGGCGAGGCGGGCGCGGAGGTGTGCGGGGGCCGGGGCGCCGGGCGGCAGCGAGTCGACCGGTGCGGAGGCCAGTTCGACGGTCGCGTACGGGGTGCCGCACAGGCCGGGGCGGGACGGGTGGCGGGTGACGCCCTGGCCCGCGAGATCGACGGTCCACGGCCCCGTTTCCGCGTCGTCCACTGCCGGGATCAACAGCAAGGTGTGTGCTTCGAACACCCAGGGGACAGCGGGCAGTTGTGCCGTGAGCGTGCCGTCGGCGTCCAGCCCTGTGGCGCCTTCGGGCAGGACGGCGAGGGTGGTCGACGCCGGCCCGAGGGTGGCGGCGGACGCGAGGCACCAGTCGGCGGTCGCGGACTCGGCGACAGGGGTGGTGACGGCGTGCCGGGCGAGCGCGTGGGTCAGGGCGAGCAGATCGTCGAAGGAGCCGCCGGAGCCGCCCGCCGACTCGGGGACGTCCAGGCGCGTCATGCCGAGTTCGGCGAGGCGCTCCCACAGGGCGGGGCCGGAGGGCTCTCCCCCGTCTGCCTCCGCTTCCGCCGCGAGTCCCCGCACGGCCTCGCGGAGCTCGTCGGCGTACTCGCTGGTGAGGGTGGGCTCGCGGCGCCGGGGCTTGCCGGGGACGGTCATGCGCGGGTCTCCTCGCGGGCGATCAGGGACAGCAGGACGTCGGACGCGCCGCCGCGCAGGCCGAACGCGGGGGCGGCGAGCAGCGCCTGGCCGAAGTCTCTGTCGGCGGTGGGCGGCAGGCCTCCGGAGACGTCGCGGAAGGCCTCGACGACGTCGTTCTCGAAGGCGTTGCCCAGGTACTTCAGGGCGGCGGCCGCGCGGACCGGGGTCTCCCCGCGGTCCATGGCGGAGGCGACGTCCCAGCAGAGGCGGCGCAGGACGGTGAGCCGGGCGGTGAGGGAGCCGATGGACGCGGCGACCGTGTCCGGGGTGCCGTGCCCGGTCCGGGCCGCCTCGGCGAGCAGGGCGACGAGCACGGGGTAGCTGGACAGGACGCGTTCGGCGCCGCCGCGTTCGAAGGAGAGTTGACCGACGACCTGGCGCCAGCCCTCGCCCTCGGTGCCGATGAGGCGGCCGTCGGATACGAACACGCCCTCGAACCGCACCTCGTTGAAGTGGTGTTCGCCCGCCAGGTCGGGGATGGCGCCGGTGGTGACCCCGTCGGCGTCCATGTCGACGACGAACTCGCTCAGCCCCTGGTGCTTGCGCTCGACGTCCTCGCGCGGCGTGGTGCGGGCCAGTACGTAGGCGTGGGTGGCGTGGTGGGCGTGGCTGGTCCAGATCTTGTGGCCGCTGAGCCGCCAGCCGCCCGCGACGCGGCGCGCGGAGGTGCGGACCGAGGCCAGGTCGGAGCCGGCCTCGGGTTCGCTCATGCCGAGGCAGAAGACGGCGTCGGTCGCGGCGATCCGCGGCAGGATCTCCTCCTTCAGCGCGGGGCTGCCGTGGCGCAGGATGGCGGGCCCGATCTGCCGGTCCCCGATCCAGTGGGCGGCGACGGGGGCGCCGGCGCGCAGCAGTTCCTCGGTGACGGCGAGCCGGTCGACGTTGCGCAGGGCGTGGCCGCCGTACTTCACGGGCCAGGTCATGGCGGTCATGCCGCGCCTGGCCAGTTCGCGGCTGAAGTCGCGGTCGAAGGAGCGCAGCCAGGCGTCGCTGCGAGGGGTGTAGCGGGCGGCCGTCCGCCACTCGGTGGCCAGGGTGCGGGCGGCCGTCCGGGGGTCGGTGTGCGGGTTGATCGGGGACATGCGGTGGTGTCTCCTGGAGTCGAGGGGTCGGTGCGCTCACCCGGCGATCGGTCGCGGGGCTCTGCCCCGGACCCCGCGCCTCAATCGCCGGCGGGGCTTGAATGGTCAGGCTCCCGTGTACGTGCCGGCCCGCTTCTCGCGGAACGCGTCGTACGCCTCGCGGGAGTCGTCCATCGACGTCACCACCGCCATGTGGGAGGAGATCAGGTCGAGCGCGGTGCGCAGATCGTGGTTCGCGCCCTGCCGGACGGCGCGCTTGATCATCGCGAGCGCGGCGGGCGGCTTGGCCACGAGGCGGGCGGCGAACGCGTACACCTCGTCGAGGAGGTCGGCGTCGTCGAAGACGTCCTCGACGATGCCGAGCCGCTTGGCCTCGTCCGCTTCGACGAAGTCGCCGGTCCACAGCAGGCGCAGCGCGGCGGCCTGGCCGACGACGCGGGGCAGCAGCCAGCAGCCGCCGTCGCCGGGGACGAGGCCGACCTTGATGTAGCCCTCGCAGAAGCGGGCGGAGCGGCCGGCGAAGCGCAGGTCGCACAGCAGGGCCATGTCCATGCCCGCGCCGACGGCGGGTCCCGCGACGGCCGCGAGGACGGGCTTGTCGATGTCCTCCAGGGCGCGGGCCACTTGGTGCACGCGCTCGGTGAGCAGCCGCTTCTCCTGGATCGGGGTGCGCTGTTCGCCCTTGAAGTCGGCGAGGTCGACGCCGGAGCAGAAGGCATCGCCCGCGCCGGTGACGACGATGACGCGGACGTCGGGGTCGTCGTCGGCGCGGCGCAGTGCCTCGGCCCAGGCGTCGGCCATGGGGAGGGTGAACGCGTTCTTCCGGTGCGGGCGGTTGAGGGTGATGGTGGCGATGTGGTCGCGGGTGGCGTAGAGGAGGTCTTCGGCCGCGGACATGGCTGGTCCTTCCATCGGGGTGCTGCTCGGGTGCTGTACTCAGGCGGCGGTGGCGGCGGTCGGTTCGCGCGCGACGCCGTCGTCGAAGAGGGCCGCGGCCTCCGTGTCGGGCAGGCCGAGTTCGGCGAGGACCTCGCGGGTGTGCTCGCCGAGGTGCGGGGCGGGGCGCATCGGGCCCTCGCCCTCGCCCGCGGGGGCGAGGGCCGCGGGTTCGGTCATGCGGACCGGCGGCCGGCCGAGCAACAGCGGCCCCTCGGTGGGGTGTTCGGTGCGCTCGAAGAAGCCGGTTGCGCTCAGGTGCGGGTCGGTGAAGAGGTCGTCGAGGCTGTTGACGCGGGTCGCGGGGATGTCGCGGGCGTCGAACTCGGCCTGCCACTCGGCCGTGGTGCGCAGCAACAGCTCGGCGTTGACCATCGAGTAGAGGGTGTCGATGTGCTCGGTGCGCTCCGTGATGGTGCGAAAGCGCGGGTCGTCGGCGAGCGCCGGGCGGCCGATCGCGGCGAAGAAGGCGCGCCACTGGGCGTCGGTGTAGATCATGACGGCGAGGTGGCCGTCCTTGGTGCGGCACGGACGGCGGTGCGGGGAGCTGGTGCGGGCGTAGCCGGTGGGGCCGGTGGGCGGGTCGAAGACGCGGCCGCCCTGCTGTTCGAGCAGGGTGAACGAGGCCATCGTCTCCAGCATGGGTACCTCGACGGCGCGGCCCCGGCCTGTGACCTGGCGGCCGTGCAGGGCGGCGAGGACGGCCGCGGCCCCGTAGATGCCGACCGTCTTGTCGGCCGCGGCCTGCCGCACGTACTCGGCTCCGCCGTCGCCGCCCTGAAGTGCGGCGACTCCCCCGGCGGCCTGGATGACGTCGTCGTACGCGGGCCGGTCGGAGTCCGGGCCGCCGGCGGCGAAGCCGCGGAACGCGCAGTGGACGAGGCGCGGGTTGCGCTCCAGAGCGGACTCGGCGGTGAGTCCGAGCCGGCGCGCGGCGGCGGGGCGCAGGTTGTGCACGAGGACGTCGGCCGAGTCCACGAGCGCGGCGAGGACGGGCGCGGCGCCGGGGGCCTTGAGGTCGAGGGCGACGCTCCGCTTTCCGCGGTTGGTGTTGAGGAAGGCGGGGCCCATCCCGTTGCCCCGGCTGTCGCCGATGTAGCGGACGACGTCGCCCGCGGGCGGCTCGACCTTGACGACGTCGGCGCCCCACTGGGCGAGCAGCAGGGTGCAGTACGGGCCCATCAGCGTCGAGGTGATGTCGACGACGCGGACGCCGTCGAGCGGCCGGTCCGGGGGGAGTCCACCGCCGCTCGCCGCTTTCGGGGCCGCCAGATTGTCTACCGATTCTTCCGGTGCCTTCGGCGCCATCGCCGAGTCCTCCTCTGAAATCGGCCACTGATGACGCCTGTTGGAGCCATCAGCGGGTTTCATTTCGGGTGTTATCCGGCGAAACGGATACCCACCCGAGCAAGATTGGATGCAATCTGACGCACGGTCCGGCATCATGTCAATGCCCCTGCCGGTTCAGGGGAGTTAGAGTCGACAGCCCTCGGCGGGAAGGCAGGCAACAGTGACGGCTCAGGCGGGGGCGGAGCGGCTGGACGCGGTGTCCGGTGCGGTGGCCCAGGTGGTGGAGGAACTGCGGGCGATGCTGTTCGCGCGCGATCTGACGCCGGGCAGCCCGGTGCGGCAGGAGGCGCTGGCGGCGCGGCTCGGGGTCAGCCGGGCCCCGGTCCGTGAGGCATTGCGGGTGCTGGCCAGCGAGGGCGTCCTCGATCACGTCCGCAACGTCGGGTACCGGGTGAAGGTGCTGACGGCGGCCGAGTTCGAGCAGACCTATCTGATGCGGCGGGTCCTCGAGGCGGAGGTGCTGCGGCGGCTGCCGCCCTTCCCGGCCTCGGACCTCGCCGGGCTCCGCACGCTGAACGAGCGGATCACGGAGGCCTCTGCCCGCGGCGATCTCACCGCCATGGCGCGCCTCAACTCCGACTTCCACTTCCGCATGTTCACGGCATCGGGCCTGGATCTGGTCGTCGCCGAACTGCGCCGCGTCTGGCAGCTGAGCGACGGCTACCGGGCCTACCTGCTGCACGACCCGCTCTCGCAGAAGCGGATCGTCGACGAGCACGCCGAGATGGTCGAGGCACTCCGCGTCCGGGACCACGAACGCCTCGTCTCGCTCATGGACCACCACCGGGACGGCACCCGCCCCCAGCTGGAAGCGGTCTTCACCCCGCCCTCCGCCTAGGGCTTGTCGTTTGGATCAGGCCGGATCAGGGAGCGGGGCCTGGTGCGTACGATCGCAAGGCGGAGGAGGGAGGCGACGCGGAGCGTCGTCG